>NZ_JBEXXX010000003.1:0-158972 GCF_040630635.1 Streptomyces sp. NPDC005761
GTGCGTCGTCGGGTGCACACGCCATTTTTGAGGAGTCTGCCCGGAGGGGCACCACCCCCACCCACCGGACACAGCGCCCCGCGGGGCACCCGCACCAAAGCCCGTCCGGCGATTGAGGACGGAACCCCGCACCACGGAACCCCGCACCACGGAACCCCGCACCAAGGGGGCCCGGACCGAAAGGCGGGAGGTCACGTGAAGCGGGCACGCAGTTGGTACTTGAGGACCTTGCGGAGCGCCTCGTTGCGGGGCAGTGCGTCCACCAGTTCCAGTTGTTCCGGGAGCTTGTGGACCGACAGGCCCTCGCCGCGCAGGTACGCCGTCAGCTCGGGGAGGGTGAGGGGGGCGGCGTCCGGGGGCTGTTCCACCACCGCGCAGACGCGTTCGCCCCGCTCCGGGTCGGGGAGGCCGATCACCGCGGCGTCGCCCACGGCGGGGTGGCGGGCCAGGAGGTCCTCTATCTCCTTCGCCGAGATGTTCTCGCCCTTGCGGATGATGATGTCCTTGAGCCGGCCCGTGAGCACCAGGTGCCCGCTCGGTCTGACGTGCCCGACGTCGCCCGTGATCAGGAAGCCCTCGGCGTCGAAGGGCGTGGCGGCGGCCAGGTAGCCCTTGCAGACCGCCTCGCCCCGGAGGCGGACCTCGCCGTCCGTGCCGTACGGCAGCGGTTTGCCGTCCTCGTCGGTGATCAGGATCTCCATGCCCTCGGGTGGGCGGCCCTCCGTCTCGGCGAGCTGTTCCACCGTGTCGTCGGGGGCACCCATCGTGATCATCGGGACCTCGGTCATCCCGTAGCCGTGGGTGAGCTGGATGCCCATCTCGCGTACCACCGCGTGGTAGATCTCCGGTGGCTTCGGCGCTCCGCCGCCCGCGAGGAGGCGGAGCGTGGGGATGAGGGGGGTGGACGGGTCCTTGCGCTGCTCCGTGAGGAACATGGAGTAGAAGGCCGTGGAGCCACCCGCCACGGTCACCCCGTGGCGCCGGTAGCCCGCGAGGGCCTCCGGCATCGCGAAGTGTTCGAACAGCACCGCCGGGAAGCCGTAGAGGAGGAGCATCACCGCGTAGTCCGGGCCGCCGACGTGGGCGAAGGGGAAGGCCACCGAGCCGATGTCGTCCGCGGACAGGTGCAGCGCGTGGGCGAGGCAGGAGCCGCCCGCGATCAGGCTGCGGTCGGTGTGCAGCACGCCCTTGGGGTCCGACGTGGTGCCCGAGGTCCAGTAGATCCAGCGCACCGTCGTGCCGTCGGAGGGAGGCGGGGGCAGGGTCGAGGGGTCGCCGTCCGGGAGGGTGTCGTACGCCTCGAAGACCTGGGGCGGGTGCGCGAGGTCCGCTGAGAGACCGGCGGCCATCGCCGTGTGGTCGAAGTCGCGCCAGGTGCCCGGCACCGCGAAGAACTCCGCCTTCGACTCGCGCAGGGCGAAGCCGACCTCGCGGTCGCGGTAGAAGGGGATCACGGGAGTCTGCACTGCCCCGATCCGGGTCAGGGCGAAGGACAGCAGCACCGTCTCCACCCGGGTCGGCAGTTGCCAGGCGACGACGGTGCCGGGGCGCACGCCCATGGCGTACAGGCCCGCTGCCACGCGCTCGGCCCGGGCGCGCAGGCCGCCGAAGGTGAGCGTGCGGTCGTCCTGGATCAGGAAGGGCCTCTCCGGTGTCAGGGCGGCCCGGCGTGCGATGAGCTCCCAGAAGGTGCCCGATGCACCCAGGGCGTGTGCGGTCTCGTTCACGGCGAACCCCTCACAGCTGACGGGTAGTCAGATCGTGCGGAGAGCGTAGAGCGCTGCGCCTTGTCGGTCCAGGGGTGCGGGGCTAGCCTGTGGGCGACGTCAATCTGACGGGCCATCAGGAAAGCGTGCGCCGAAGGGGACACCATGACGGAACTGCCTCGGATCGTCAGCGTCGACGACCATGTGATCGAGCCGCCGCACCTCTTCTCGGCCTGGCTGCCCGCCAAGTACCGCGAGCGTGGACCGCAGCCCCTGACCGCGGGCATCGGTGAGCTCGCGTACACGGGCGGCAAGTACGTCATCACGATGGACCCGGACGGGCCGCCGACCGACTGGTGGATCTACGAGGACCTCAAGTTCCCGTACAAGCGGAACATCGCCGCGGTGGGGTTCGACCGCGACGACATGACGCTGGAGGGCATCACCCGGGCCGAGATGCGGCGCGGGTGCTGGGACCCCGTCGAGCGGCTGAAGGACATGGACCTCAACCACGTCGAGGCGAGCCTCTGCTTCCCCACCTTCCCGCGCTTTTGCGGGCAGACCTTCGCCGAGGCCCACGACAAGGAGGTCGCCCTCGCCTGTGTGCGCGCGTACAACGACTGGATGGTCGAGGAGTGGTGCGGGGACAGCGGCGGCCGGCTGATCCCGCTGTGCATCATCCCGCTCTGGGACATCGGTCTGGCCGTCGCCGAGATCAGGCGGAACGCGGCGCGCGGGGTGCGGGCGGTGACCTTCTCGGAGATCCCGACCTACCTGGGGCTGCCGTCGATCCACACCGGCTACTGGGACCCGTTCTTCGCCGTCTGCCAGGAGACCGGCACGGTCGTGAACATGCACATCGGATCCAGCTCGCAGATGCCCGCCGCCTCGCCGGACGCCCCGCCCGCCGTCCAGGCCTCGCTCTCGTTCAACAACGCGATGGCCTCGATGATGGACTTCCTGTTCAGCGGGGTGCTGGTGAAGTTCCCGCAGCTCAAGCTCGCCTACAGCGAGGGGCAGATGGGGTGGATCCCGTATGCCCTGGAGCGGGCCGACGACGTCTGGGAGGAGCACCGGGCCTGGGGCGGGGTGCGCGATCTGATCCCCGAGCCGCCGTCCACGTACTACTACCGGCAGATGTTCTGCTGCTTCTTCCGCGACAAGCACGGCGTCGCCTCGCTCGATGTGGTGGGGCGGGACAACGCGACGTTCGAGACGGACTACCCGCACGTCGACTCGACCTTCCCGCACACCAAGGAGGTCGCGCTCGACCACGTCAAGGGACTGGACGACGAGACCGTCTACAAACTGATGCGCGGGAACGCGATCCGGATGCTTGGTCTCGACCTCGACAAGTAGGCGCGTGCGTCATGGACCTTGCGTACACGGAGGAAGAGGAAGCCTTTCGCGCGCGGCTGCGGGAGTGGCTGGGTTCGGTGCTCCCGGGGCTGCCCGGCAAGCCGGACCCCGGTGACTGGCCGGGGCGGCGGACGTACGACGCCGGCTGGCAGAAGCTGTTGTACGACGCCGGGTACGCGGGCCTGCACTGGCCCGCCGACGCCGGAGGGCGGGGCGCCACCCCCACCCAGCACCTGATCTTCCTGGAGGAGACGGAGCGGGCCGGGGCGCCCTACGTCGGGGCGAACTTCGTCGGGCTGCTGCACGCGGGGCCCACGATCGCCGCCGAGGGGACGGGTGAGCAGCGGGCGCGCTGGCTGCCGCCGGTGCTGCGCGGCGAGGAGATGTGGTGCCAGGGGTTCAGCGAACCGGACGCGGGCTCCGACCTCGCGTCGCTGCGGACCCGGGCGGTGCGCGACGGCGACGACTACGTGGTGAGCGGGCAGAAGATCTGGACCTCGCACGCGGAGGTCGCCGACTGGTGCGAGCTCCTCGTACGGACGGACCCGGCCGCGCCCAAGCACCGCGGGATCAGCTGGCTCGCGATGCGGATGGACGCCCCCGGCGTCACCGTCCGGCCGCTGCGCACGCTCGCCGGGTCCACGGAATTCGCCGAGATGTTCCTGGACGAGGTGCGGGTGCCCGTATCGCATCGCGTCGGGGCGGAGAACGACGGCTGGCGGGTCACCATGGTCACGCTCTCCTTCGAGCGCGGGACGGCGTTCGTGGGGGAGGTCGTCGCCTGCCGGCGGACGCTGGAGGCGCTGGCTGCCGAGGCCCGCGGGAACGGGCGCTGGGACGACGCGGTGCTGCGCCGGAGGCTGGGGCGGCTGAACGCCGAGTTCCGGGCGCTGTGGCGGCTCACCCAGTGGAACGTCAGCGAGGCGCAGGCAGGTGGGGGAGTGCCGGGGGTCGGCGGTTCGGTCTTCAAGCTGCGGTACTCGCACGCCCGGCAGGAACTGTACGAGGCGGCGGCCGAGGTGCTCGGTGCGGGGGACGCCCTGGATCTGGACCGGGAGTGGGTGCTGGACCGGCTCTCCTCGCTCTCGTACACGATCGCGGCCGGCACCTCGCAGATTCAGCGGAACATCGTCGCCGAGCGGATTCTCGGCCTGCCGAAGGGGCGGTGAGCGGAGGGTGGACTTCCAGCTCTCACAGGACCAGCGGGCCCTGCGGTCGGGGATACGGGACCTGCTCTCCGGAAGGTTCGACAGGGACCGGATGCGGGCGGCGCACGAGCCCGGAGGTGGCGTGGACCGGGCGCTGTGGCGGGAGCTCGGCACGGCCGGGTTCTTCGCGCTCCGGCTGCCGGAGGCGGCCGGCGGGGTCGGACTGGGCCTGCCCGAATCCGTACTTCTGTTCGAACAGATCGGGTGGGCGTTGCTGCCCGGGCCACTGGCCGCCACCCAGCTCGCCGCGGGCGTGGTGAAGGGGGCGGCCGAGGGCGGGGCCGTGGTGGCCCTGGCGGAGGCGGGGCGGCCCGTGGGGCACCTGGAGGAGGCCGATGCGCTGCTGGTCCTGGACGATGACCGGACGAGGGTGGTGAGCGGCGGGACGCTGCGGCGGCTGGTGCGCGAGGCCCGCCCCGTGCGGTCCCTCGATCCGGGGACGCCTCTGTGGCGGGTTCCGGACCTGTCAGGGTGCGAGGGCGAGGTGCTGGCCGACGGGGCGCGGCTGCGGTGCGAAGGTGCCCTGCTGGCCGCGGCCGAGCAGCTCGGCAGCGCCACCCGCGGCCTGGAGGCAGCGGTCCAACACGCCGGTGCGCGGCAACAGTTCGGAGTGCCGATCGGGACGTTCCAGGCGGTCAAGCATCTGTGTGCCGACATGCTGGTGCGGGCCGAAACCGCCCGCAGCGCCGTCTATGCGGCAGCCGTGACGGCGGACCCGGTGGAGGCGGCCGGCGCCAAGCTCCTCGCCGACGGTGCCGCCGTCGGCAATGCCCGCGACTGCCTCCAGGTGTGCGGCGGCATGGGCTTCACCTGGGAGGCGGATGTCCATCTGCGTCTCAAGCGGGCCTGGCTGCGGGCCGGGGAGTGGCTGACGGCTGCGGACGCGGAGGAGGTGCTGGCGGCCGATCTGGGCTGAGCCGGGGCAGTGGGTGTCAGGTGCACGCATGTCACGCGACGGACCCCTGAGGTTCACGCTGCGGAGTGACGCAGCGCAGTCGGTACGTGCTGAGACCGCCTTGTGTCCTTTGCGTAATTCGTCACGGGCCGGAGTCGGTGCCGGGCTCGGGTACGCTCCGTTGGATGCGAGTGGTTCTGGAACCTGGCGATCCGGATGTGGCCTGTGTGGCGACTCCGGTCCGCGAGAGGTGCCCTGCTCGTGATCCACGCAGAAGCGCCGGGCCTGCCGGGGAAGCGATTCCCGGCACTGCGACGCGCCTCTGTTCGACTCCCCGCAGCGTGCGTCGCACAGTATGCACCACGCGTACTCCTTCGCGTTGGAATATGCCCGAAGCGCTTGTTGCGGTGACTGTACGTCAACCATGCTGTCTCGTAAGGGAATCACGTTCCGTGACCCTGAGGAGGCGCGAGGCGATGTGTCCGCCGGTTCGGATGGTGTGAGCGGTGCAGGTGCTTCAGGTTCAGTTGGAGGTCGGGCCCGACCCCGCGGAGGTCGGACGGGCCCGCAGATGGGCGCGTTCGAGGCTCGTCGGGTCCGGTATAGGAGACGACGAGCCGCTGGCCGAGACGCTCATCCTGCTCATCTCGGAGCTCGTCACCAACGCGGTCGTGCACACCGGCTGTCCGGCCGTGCTGCGCATGCTGTTCGGCTCCACGGGAGCCCCGGGCAACGCCGGGACCGTCCGGGTCGAGGTGGCCGACACCAGCTGCCGCCCGCCGCAGCAGCGGCACGCGGCGGGTGAGGACACCGGCGGCCGCGGTCTTGAACTGGTCGACGGCCTGGCCGACCGCTGGGGCTGGCAGCCGGAGGGTGCGGGCAAGCGCATCTGGTGCGAGGTCGACCGGTCCATCCCGCTGATCCAGGTGCAGCTGCAGCCCGGCCCCCCCGAGTGCGACATCGCGGGCGGAGGCGCGGCGTACGAGGCGGGCTCCGTGGCGTACGAGGCCTCGCACGCCGGTACCCACCGCGCCTGATGCCGCCCCGCGCACAGGGAGACCCGCAACGGGCTCCCGTGCGCGCGGCGGTGACTCAGAGGATCGCGACCGGGGCGACCGGTGTGCCGGTGGCGCCGACGAAGGGCTCCGGCATGGCGGAGAGCAGGAACGCGTAGCGCGCCGCGTCCGCACAGGCTGTGGACAAGTCCTCCAGATTCCAGTTCTGGCCCTGGAGCATGCCCATCTCGACCAGATCCAGCGCGTGCACCCCCAGCCACAGGTCCTCGATCTCCGGCGGGAAGATTTCGAAGGTCAGCGTGTCATTGGCGACCGCGGCCACGTCGCGGGCCCGGAACCACTCCGGCGTGCGGATCGACAGGCCCGGTGACGGATACCCGTAGGCGTTCTTGTCCCCGGAGAGGTACACCTGCACCTGACCCGTCCGTACGAGAACGATGTCCCCGGACCGCACCCGGACCCCGGCCAGTTCCTCGGCCGCCTCCAGGTCCTCGGGGGTGACCGCGTGGCTGCCCGGCAGCCGGTCGACTCCGTGGGCGCGGGCCACGTCCAGGAGGACTCCGCGCGAGACGATGTGCGGCGCCTTGTCGATGCCGCTGAACTGCGCGCCGCCGTGGGCGGTGATGGTGGCGGCGGGCCGGCCGTTGTAGATCTTCCCCGAGTGCGAGGCGTGGGTGAGCGCGTCCCAGTGGGTGGCGGTCTGAAGGCTCAGTACGACACTGTCGTCGCTGGTGGCGACCGTGCCGGGGCCGAAGAGCTCCTGGTTGATCTGGACCATGGTGTGCAGCGGATTGACCCGTCCCGGGATGAGCCCGTTCTGGACGCCGTCCTGCTGGAGCGGGAGGGCCAGGGGGATGCGCCGGCCGCTTCGGACGGTGGCCGCCGCCTCCCGTACGACCTCGTCGGTGATGAGGTTGAGTGTGCCGATCTCGTCGTCGGCGCCCCAGCGTCCCCAGTTGTTCACGCGCTTGGCGAGGTCGTGGAACTCGTCCGGCAAAGACATGGCGCCTCCTGGGGCTTGTGCCGGTGGACCTGATGGCCCATAGAATCTAACGGTCCGTCAGAAACCGCGGGAAGGGGCCGGGCATGGGGAACTTCTTGGCAGGCAAGGTCGTCGCCGTGACGGGTGCCGGGCGCGGCATCGGGAGGGCCGTCGCGCTCGCAGCGGCGGCCGAGGGGGCGCGGGTCGTGGTCAACGACTACGGCGTCTCCGTCGAGGGGGGTAAACCCGCCAGTGAGATAGCCGAGTCCGTCGTCAAGGAGATCGTGGCGGCGGGCGGCGAGGCGGTCGCGGTGGCGGACGACATCTCCACGATGGCCGGAGGGCAGCGGGTCGTGGACACCGCGCTCGCGGAGTTCGGCCGGATCGACGGGGTCGTCTGCGTGGCGGGGATCCTGCGGGAACGCATGCTCTTCAACATGTCCGAGGCGGAGTGGGACCCCGTGGTGGCCACCCACCTCAAGGGCACGTTCACCGTCTTCCGGGCGGCCTCCGCGGTCATGCGGAAGCAGGAGGGTGCGGGCACGCTGATCGGCTTCACCAGCGGCAACCACCAGGGCAGCGTGGCCCAGGCGAACTACAGCGCGGCCAAGGGCGGCATCATCTCGCTGGTCCGCAGCGCCGCTCTCGGTCTCCACAAGTACGGCGTCACGGCGAACGCGGTCGCACCTGTGGCGCGTACCCGGATGTCCGCGAACGTCCCCATGGAGCTCAAGGAGATCGGGGAGCCGGAGGACGTGGCGGCGCTCGTCGTCTACCTGCTCAGCGAGCGCGCCCGCGCGGAGAAGATCACCGGCCAGGTGTACACGATCGCGGGTCCGAAGATCGCGGTCTGGGCCCAGCCGAGGGAGCTGCGCGCGGGGTACGCGGAGGGGGCGCCGTGGACACCGGAACGGATCGCGGACTTCCTGCCGGGGACGGTGGGCACGGACCCGATGCCGATGCTGGCGCAGCTGGAGGAGATGGCGGCGGCGGCGAAGGCGGCGGCGCGGCCGAACGCGTAGCGGGGTGGGTGTCTGGGGCGCGCCTGCGGGGGCGTGGTGCGCCTCTTCAGCCTCTCGGGCCTGCGGGGGGCGGTGTGCACATTCAGCCTCTCGGGCCTGCGGGGGGCGGTGTGCACATTCAGCCCCTCCGGCGATTGAGGAGCGGGGGCGCGGGGGCGGAGCCCTCGGTGGGGGCCGGGCCCCGGTTGCCAGGCGCGCGGGCGCGTTGCCGGGGCGCTGCCCCGGGCCCCGGTCCTCAATCGCCGGACGGGCTTGATGTGGGCGCCCGCCCCTGGAGACGGGCGGCCGGAAGGAGCCGTCGGGGAGACGGGCGGGCCGGAAGGAGCCGTCGGGGAGACGGGCTTGATGTGGGCGCCCGCCCCGGAGGGGATCAGCGCGGCGGGGCCCGGGCCCCGGGGACAGGGGAACACGACCGCCGGGCAGCTGCCCGGCCTAGCGAGGGAGCCGAGATGAGAGGCGTCGTCTTCGACGGCAAGCGGACCGAGGTCGTCGATGACCTGGAGATACGCGACCCGGGCCCCGGCGAGGTGCTGGTGGCGGTGGCCGCGGCCGGGCTCTGTCACAGCGATCTGTCGGTGATCGACGGGACGATTCCGTTCCCGCTGCCGGTGGTGCTCGGGCATGAGGGCGCGGGGGTGGTCGAGGCGGTCGGCGCGGGCGTGAGCCATGTGGCGCCCGGCGACCACGTGGCCCTTTCCACCCTCGCCAGCTGCGGTGCGTGCGCACAGTGCGACCGGGGCCGGCCGACGATGTGCCGCAAGGCGATCGGGATGCCGGCGCAGCCGTTCTCGCGCGGCGGCGAACCGCTGTACCAGTTCGCGTCCAACTCGGCCTTCGCCGAACGGACCCTGGTCAAGGCCGTGCAGGCGGTGAGGATCCCCGACGACCTGCCCCTGACCTCCGCGGCCCTGATCGGCTGCGGGGTGCTGACGGGAGTCGGAGCCGTACTGAACCGGGCCAGGGTCGACCGCGGCGAGAGCGTCGTCGTGATCGGCACCGGCGGCATCGGGCTCAACGTGATCCAGGGCGCGCGGATCGCCGGCGCGCTGACGATCGTCGCGGTCGACTCCAACCCCGGCAAGGAGGCGGTGGCCCGGCAGTTCGGTGCCACGCACTTCCTCACCTCGGCCGACGGCGTCAGGGAGATCCTGCCGCACGGCGCCGACCACGCCTTCGAGTGCGTCGGCCGCACCGAGCTGATCCGTACCGCGATCGACCTGCTGGACCGGCACGGCCAGGCGATCCTGCTGGGTGTGCCGGCGGCGACCGCCGAGGCCTCGTTCCTCGTCTCGTCGATGTACCTGGACAAGTCGATCCTGGGCTGCCGCTACGGCTCCTCGCGCCCACAGCGTGACATCGCGCTGTACGCGGACCTGTACCGCGAGGGGCGCCTGCTGCTGGACGAACTGGTCACCGAGACCTACCCGGTGGAGGACTTCGCCAAGGCGGCGGACGACGCGCATCACGGGCGGGTGGCCCGGGGGGTGCTGGTCTTCTGAGGGGTCGGTGGGACAGGTGGCCCGGCCGGGGTGTCCGGCCGGGCCACGGAGCCGGAGCCGGAGTTCAGGGGGAGATGCTCCGGGCGTCTCCCCCTGCCTCCACCCTCGCCTGCCCGTCGGTGGCGGTACCCCGTGATGACGCGGCCGGCCGCATGCTCGCCTGGGCCGGAGCCTTCAGGGAGTGGGCGCTGGCCAACCCCGAGGGGTTCAGGCTCATCTACGGTGACCCCGTGCCCGGATACGCGGTTCCTGACGGAGGTGCGGCGCCCGAGGCGGAGCTGCGTACGTGCGCCGGGCTCACCGGACTGGTCGCCGACGCCTGGCCGGAAGCCGAGCTCCGCCAGCCGCAGGGCGACTACGAGTGGTCCGACTTCGACCCGCACCTGGCCGCCATGGTCCGAGAGCGGTTCCCCGGACTCCCTCCGGCCGCGGTCGCGTTGGCCCTGCGCGTCTGGGGGCGCCTCCACGGGCTGGTGTCCCTGGAGGTGTACGGCCACCTGCGCCATCAGATGCTCGAGCCGGCGAAGGTCTACCGCGCCGAGATGCTCGATCTGCTAGCCTCGTTGGGCTTCGCGGCGCCGGCGTAGGGCGCTCGCCTCAGACCCGGTCCGCCGCCGTCGAACGGAACGTCCGCCGGTACATCGTCGGTGACACCCCCAGAGCCGCCTGCAGATGCTGCCGGAGCGACGTGGGGGTGCCGAAGCCGGCGTCCCGCGCGATCCGGTCGACCGACAGATCGGTGGACTCCAGCAGCCGGCGGGCCAGCTCCACCCGCTGCTGGGTCAGCCACTGGACCGGGCTGATCCCGACCTCCTCGCGGAACCGGCGGGTGAACGTCCGTACGCTCATCGACTCCTGCTGAGCCATGTCGCGCAGCAGGATCGGAGACTCCAGCCGCCCGAGTGCCCAGGCGCGGGCGGTGGTCGTCGCCGAGACCCCCGGGTCGGGCACCGGGCGCTGGATGTACTGCGCCTGGCCGCCGTCGCGGTGGGGCGGTACGACCGTGCGCCGGGCGACGTCGTTGGCGACGGCGGTGCCGTGGTCGCGGCGCACGATGTGGAGGCAGAGGTCGATGCCGGCGGCGACCCCGGCGGAGGTGAGGACGTCGCCGTCGTCGATGAACAGGACGTCGGGGTCGACCCGGACGGCGGGGAACAGCTTCTGGAAGTGGTCGGCGGAGGACCAGTGGGTGGTGGCGGGGCGTCCGTCGAGGTATCCGGCCGCGGCGAGGACGTAGCTGCCGGTGCAGATGGAGACCATTCGGGTGCCCGGCCTGATGTGGGCGAACGCGGTGGCGAGTTCATCGGTCAGCCGGCCCTCGGTGTACACGGGGCCGAGTTCGTAGCTGGCCGGGATCACCACCGTGTCGGCCGTGGCGAGGGCCTCCGGGCCGTTCTCGACGGTGATCGTGAAGTCCGCGTCGGTGCTGACCGGGCCCGGTGGACGGATCGAGCAGGTCACGACTTCGTACAGTTTGCGGCCACGGTTCAGCGGCTCGGAACCGAGCGAGCGGCCGAAGATCCTCTGGGGGATGCCCAGTTCGAAGGGGAGGAGCCCGTCGAGGGCGAGAACGACGACCCGGTGCGGCACGGTACGGGCTCCCTTCGCACTAGCTGGTTTAGACCATAAGCTGATACATGTCCTCGGTGTGAAGGAAAAGTCAGCAGACCTCGCGGGCATTCCCGCCGTGGACCACGATGCCCTGTTGCGTGAAGCGCCGCCGCTGCCGCCGTTGCCGTGTGTGCCCCTCGGACCGGACCGGCTCTGGAACCGTAACTTCCGGCTCTTCTTCGTCGCACGGACCGCGGCGCTCTTCGGCGACGGAATGATCCCCGTCGCGCTCACCGCGGGGCTGCTGGGAGCGGGACGGCCGCACTCCTCCGTGGGGTTCGCGCTGGCGGCGTGGATGGGGCCGCTGGCCCTGTTCGTTCTCTTCGGCGGCGTCCTGGCGGATCGTTTCACCCCCCGCCGGATGATGATCATCGCCGACGCGCTGCGGCTGATCGGCGCCTCGGTGCTCGCGGTCTCCTTCGCGACCGGCAACCCGCCGCTGTGGGCGGTGTACGCGCTGAGCGCGGTGGCCGGTGTGGGAGCGGCGCTCTTCCAGCCGGGGGTCGCGTCGACCACCCCGCGGGTGGCCACGGACGTGCAGCGCGCCAACGCGGTGCTGCGGGTGTCCGAGGCGCTGATGACCATGGCGGGCCCCGCGTTCGCGGGTGTGCTCGTCGGACTGGCGAGCGCCGGGGCGGTCTACGCGGCGAACGCGTCCACGTTCCTGGTCTCCGGCATCTGCCTGTTCCTGCTGAGGCTCGCCCCGGCTCCCTCGGACGAGGCGCCACGGGGGACGTTCGTGGCTGAACTCGTTGACGGTTGGCGCGAGTTCAAGGCGCGCAGCTGGTTGTGGGGGGTGATCGCGATCTGGACGGTGTACGGCTTCGCCGTGCTCGGCCCGATGCTGCCGCTGACCGCCGTCGAGGTCACCGAGGCGCACGGTTCGGGGACGTACGGCGCGATGATGGCGGTGAACGGCGCGGGGAGTGTCGTCGGTGGGCTGCTTGCCCTTCGGCTGCGGCCGCGTCGCCCGTTGACGGCGGGGGCCTTCGCCCTGACCGGGGTGTGCGTGAACCTGGTGGTACTGGGCCTGGGCCTCCCGGTGTTCGCGCTGGGGGCCGGGCAGGCCGTGGCGGGCGCGGCGTTCGCGTTCTGGCTGGTGATGTGGTCGACGACCGTACAGACGCACGTGCCGCCGGAGGCGCTGAACCGGCTGCACGCGTACGACGTGGCCGGCTCGCTCCTCATGCTGGCAGCGGGACGCGCGCTGGCGGGGCCGGTCGCGGACCGGCTGGGTGCCCCGGAGGTGCTGCTCGCCGGTGCGGTGATCAACATGCTGGCGGTGGGTGTACTGCTGGCGGCCCGGCCGATCCGGCGGCTGGAGCGGATCGGGTGACCGGTCCTGCGCGAAGTGGCCTCCGGCCCCGGGGCGTTGCGGCGGGGGCGGCCGTACTGACCGTAGTGGCCGGGCTCGGGGTGCGTACCGCGGCGGACGGTGCTGTCGCCAAGTACGCGGGTGACGCGCTCTACACGGTTCTGGTCTGCGCCCTCGTCGCGCTGTGCGCACCCCGCGCCCGGCCGCTCGCCGTGGCTGTGGCCGGGCTGGGGCTCAGCTGGGCGGTGGAGCTGTTCCAGCTCACCGGCGTACCCGCCGAACTGTCCGGGCGCAGCGCGGTCGCGCGGCTGGTGCTCGGCTCGACGTTCAACGCGCCCGACCTGCTCTGGTACGCGGTGGGGGCGGCGGCCGCGTGGGCGGCTCACCGGGCGGTCACTTGCGGCGCGCCCGCTCCTCGGACTGCTGCATCTCGATGACGCGGAGGACGTGTGCGCTGGTCTGCCGGCGCACGCTGCCCGCGACGAGCAGTGCCGATCCGGCCACCGACAGCGGCGCGGAGAGGGACAGGAGGACCAGCTGCTTGGGCATGGTGCTGTCCAGCTCGCAGATGGACGACGCGCGGAAGCAGTACAAGGAGTCGTCCTGGTCCCACAGCAGGTAGCCCAGCCACACCCACAACACGCAGGCGACGAGCAGCAGGACGGCACCCCAGCCCTGCATCAGTGCGGACCTGTGATGGAAGTGCTGGCGCTCGACCCACTGCATGGGATTCCCCCCGGGACGTGGACGAAGCGGCGTGGACACGTACGCACGCATCGTGTGCGGTGTGCCCGGCCGCCGGTCGACGCAGATCGTACGCGCATCCGGTTCGCACGCCGCGGGGCGGACGATGGGCGTGGCCCGATCCTTGCGAACCGTGTCCGCCGGGCCACTCGTGGAAGGGGTCGCGGGGGCCGGATGCTGACCACCGTGACCCAGACAACCGAACCCGCCGCCCGCGACCACGCTCCGCGGACCGGCCACGAGGCGCCCCGGCGCCGGAGCGTCCACCGCGCCTGGATCGTCGCCGCCGTCGCGTTCGTGACGATCATCGGCGGTGCCGCCTTCAACGCCCTGCCGGGGCTGCTGATCGACCCTCTCCACGAGGAGTTCCGGTGGTCCCGCGGAGAGATCGGCCTGGCCGTCTCCTTCGACATGGCGCTGTACGGGCTCACCGCGCCGTTCGCCGCGGCGCTGATGGACCGGTTCGGCATCCGGCGGGTGGTGGTCGTCGCCCTCAGCGCCGTCGCGGCGGGTGCGCTGGCCAGCGTCTGGATGACCGCGGCCTGGCAGTTGATGATCTATTGGGGGCTGCTCGTCGGACTCGGCACCGGCGCGATGGCGATGTCGTTCTCGGCGACGGTCACCAACCGCTGGTTCGTCGCCCGCCGGGGCCTCGTGACGGGCATCCTCACCGCAGCGGGCGCCTCGGGGCAGTTGGTGTTCCTGCCGCTCTGCGCGTGGATCGTCGACCGGCACGGCTGGCGTCCCGCCTCGGTGACGGTGGCCCTGGCCGCCCTTGCCGTCGTCCCGTTCGTCATGCTCCTGATGCGCGACCACCCGGCGGACGTGGGCCTCGCCCCGTACGGCGGTGAGTACGCGGCCAAGCCGGTGCCCGCGCCCGGGGCGGCGAGGCGCACCGTACGCGTGCTGTTCGACGCTGCGCGCACCGGCCCGTTCTGGCTGCTGGCCGGGTCGTTCGCGATCTGCGGCGCCTCGACCAACGGCCTGATCCGCACCCACTTCGTGCCCTCGGCGCACGACCACCACATGCCCGTCACCGCCGCGGCCTCACTGCTCGCCGTCATCGGGGTCTTCGACATCATCGGAACGGTCTTCTCGGGATGGCTCACCGACCGCTTCGACGCCCGTCGGCTGCTGGCCGTCTACTACGCGCTGCGCGGGGTGTCGCTGCTGTTCCTGCCGGTCCTGATGCAGGCCACCGTGGAGCCGCCGATGGTCTTCTTCATCGTGTTCTACGGACTCGACTGGGTCGCCACCGTCCCGCCGACCCTGGCCCTGTGCAGGGAGCAGTACGGCGAGGACAGCGCGATCGTCTTCGGCTGGGTCCTGGCCTCCCACCAGGTGGGCGCGGCGCTGGTGGCGTTCCTCGGCGGAGTGGCGCGCGACCACTTCGGCTCGTACAACGTGGTCTGGTACGCGGCGGGGGCGCTGTGCGCGATGGCGGCGCTGATGGCACTGATGATCCGACGGTTCACGGCGCAGCCCGAGGACACCGTCCTGACCTGAGACGATCAGCCGCCGAGATGCCCGGACCCTGCGCGGCTCCTGAGACGATCAGCCGTTGAAGTGCCCGAACACGGCGCGGCTGACCTGAGACGATCAGCCGCTGAAGTGCCCGAACACTCCGCGGTGGAACAGCAGCGGGCCCTCTCCGCCCTCGTCCGCCGTCGCCCCCAGCGCCTCCACCCGGCCGACCACGATCAGATGGTCTCCGCCGGTGTGGACGGCCTGGATGCGGCAGTCGATCCAGGCGGGCACGGAGTCCAGGAGCGGCGAACCGGTCACGGGGGTGGGGGAGTGCGCCACCCCGGCGAACTTGTCGGCCCCGCTGACCGCGAACCCCCGGCAGAGCGCCCCCTGGTCCGCGCCCAGGATGTTGACGCAGAAGGCCCCCGCGCGGGCGATGCGCGGCCAGGTCGTCGACGTACGGGCGACCATGAACGTGACCAGCGGGGGATCGAGTGAGAGCGAGGCGAACGACTGGCAGGCGAAGCCCGCCGGACCGTCCGGATCGTCCGGAGCGTGCGCCGTGACGACAGTGACACCGCTCGCGAAGTGGCCCAGCACGCGGCGGAACTCGCCCCGGTCGAGCGGCAGCCGCTCGTCGTCGGCGACGGCCCGCAGGGCCGGGCGCGGCAGTGGATCGACCCGCTCCGGACCGGTGGCCGTCGGAGCGCCGACGGACCGGAGGTAGCGGACGGCGGTTGCGGCCATACCTGCGTGTCCCATCACTCCTCGATTAGAACTGACGGAGCGTCAGATGGGAAGGGTGTGGACGGGCCCCACCCCCGACGTTCGTCAGGGGGTGCCCCTGCCGTTCGGCCCGGGTGTCCCGCCTGCGGCGCTCCTGGGTTCGGCTTCCATGAGACGAGAAACCGGAAGCAGAAACCGGCCCGCCCGGCCGCTCCTCGCCTGCGTCGTCCTGGGTGCGGGGGCGGCCGCCGTGACGGCCCTCGCCCCGGGGGGAGCGGGGACGGAACGGGCCGTCGAGGTGACGGGCGGAGCCTCGGCGTCGGCGTACCGCGCGGTGACCGGAGCGGTACGGATGCGCCCTCCTGGGGAGCGGGCGCCTCACACCCCCCGGTACTTCGGCACCCGCCGCTCCACGAAGCTCGCCACGCCCTCGGTGGCGTCCTGTGTCGTCATGTTGATCTCCTGAGCCATCGCCTCGGCCGCGAACGCCGTGGCCCGGTCCGCTTCCAGCGACGCGTTGACCAGCTGCTTCGTGAGGGCGATCGCGCGGGTCGGCCCCTCGGCCAGGCGCTGGGACCAGGCCTGTGCGGTCGCCGCCAGCTCCTGGTCCGGGACCGTGCGGTTGACCAGGCCGAGGCGTTCCGCCTCCGCCGCCGGGAGCGAGTCACCGAAGAACATCAGCTCCTTGGCGCGCTGCGGGCCGATCAGGCGCGGCAGCAGGTACGCCCCGCCGCCGTCCGGTACGAGTCCGCGGCGCACGAACACCTCGATGAACTTGGCCGACTCCGCCGCCAGCACCAGGTCGCAGGCGAAGGCGAGATGGGCGCCGATGCCGGCCGCCGCGCCGTTGACGGCAGCGATGACGGGCTTCTCGCAGTCCAGGACCGCGGCGATCAGGCGCTGCGCACCGAGCCGGATCGTACGGGCCACGTCACCCGGCACCCGGTCGCCGGATGCGGGGGCGCCGCGCAGGTCGGCTCCGGCGCAGAAGCCGCGACCGGTGGCGGTGAGGACGACGGCCCGGATCCCGGGGTCGGCGGAGGCCTCGGAGAGCAGGGCGATGATGCGTTCGCGCTGGTCCCAGGTGACGGCGTTCATCGCTTCCGGGCGGTTGAGCGTGATCCGGGAGACGCCGTTGTCAGTGGCGTGGAGTATCAATGATCCAGGCGATCCGGACGGGTCGGCGTGGTCGGTGGTGTCTTCGGGGGAGGACGGCATGAGGCAGCTCCTGGGCGGGTGGCGTGCTCGGTGGCGGGCGCGGCGACGGGGCCGGTCAGCGGCAGACGGCGAGCGCGTCCAGGGCCACCGCGCCCTGGCCGCGGCCGAGCACCATCAGCGGGTTGATATCGAGTTCGCAGAGGTCGTCGCCGAGTTCCAGGGCCATCCGCTGCACGCGCAGGACGACTTCGACGAGGCTGTCCACATCCACCGGCGGGCCGCCCCGCACGCCCTCCAGGAGCGCCCGGCCGCGCAGTTCGCCGAGCATCGCCCGCGCCTGGTCCTCGCCGAACGGCGGCACCCGCACCGCCGCGTCGTGCAGCACCTCGACGAGTACGCCACCGAGACCGACCGTCACCGTCGGCCCGAACAGGGCGTCCTGGGTGACGCCGACCATCATCTCGACGCCTCGCTCGATCATCTGGCAGACCAGGATGCCGTCCAGCTCGACGTCCTCGTAGCGGGCGATGTCCGTGAGCTCGCGGTAGGCATCGCGCACCTGGCTGGCGGAGGTGAGACCGACCTTGACCAGGCCGAGTTCGGTCTTGTGGGCCAGCTGCGCGCCGGACGCCTTCATGACGACGGGGTAGCCGACCAGGCCTGCCGCCCGCACGGCCGCCGCGGCGCTGGTCACCAACTGCTCGCGGGGCACCCGGATCCCGTACGCGCGCAGCAGTTGCTTCGCCGCGTGCTCGCTCAGCTGGTGGCCCGGGCGCATCAGGGCCTGCGCCTTGCGGAAGGAGGGGGACGGCGTGCGGGGTGCCTCGTCGAACGGGGAGCGGTAGGAGGCGGCGAACCGGTGGTGTTCCAGATAGGCCTTCACCGCGGTGATGCAGTTGCCGAAGGTACGGAAGGTGGCGACGCGGGAGGAGCCGAGCAGCGTCGTGCGGTAGGCGGCCTCGGTACCGACCGGCGACCCCCACACCACGCACACCAGCTTGTCCGTGGCCTCCGCAGCATCCACCAGGTCCTGCGCGAGCCTGTCGCTCATCGGCGGGAAGGGGCCGGTGATCGGGCAGATCAGCACCCCCACCCCGGGGTCGGCGAGGATCGCGTCGATGATCTTGCGGCCGCGCCAGTCGCCGACCGGGTGACCGCCGTTGTCGACCGGGTTGGCGACGTTCAGGTAGCCGGGTATCCAGGTGTGCAGCTCGGCCTGCTTCTCCTCGGACAGCACCGGGAGCTTCAGACCCGCGCCCGTCGCCAGGTCCGAGAAGTGCGCGCCCGTGCCGCCCGAGATCGAATAGACCACGACGCCGTCGGCCAGTGGCTTGCGTGCCCGGGCCAGGAGGGCGGCGGTGTCCTGGAGTTCGTCGAGGCCGTCGACCCGGATCACGCCGAACTGCCGCATCGCCGCGTCGACGACCTGGTCGGCTCCGGTCAGCTTGCCGGTGTGTGAGGCGGCCATCCTGGCCCCAGTCTCCGTACGTCCCACCTTCACGGCCACCACCGGGACACCCGCCCGTGCCGCGCGGTCCGCGGCGAGCAGGAAGGAGCGCCCGTCCTTGAGCCCTTCGACGTAGCAGGCGATGGCTCCGACCTCGGGGCGCTGGGAGAAGTACGCGATGAAGTCGGCGGTCTCCAGGTCCGCCTCATTGCCCGTGGGGGCCCAGTGCGAGAGCCGCACTCCCAGCTCCTGGAGGGTGTAGACGGGGCGCCCCTGGTGGCCTGACTGGGTGATCAGCGCGATCGCCGGACCGTCCAGGTCGTCGCGGAACTCCTCGAAGGCGTTGAGGTTGGTGTTCGGACCCAGTAACCGCAGCCCCGACCGCTCCACGGCGGCGGCCAGCCGGGCCTGAGCGGCTGCGCCCTCCGCACCGGTCTCCGCGAAGCCGGAGGCGAACGCGACCGCGAACTTCACCTTGGCCTGCGCGAGCTCCTCGATGACGGGGAGCGGGTCGCCGACCAGCAGCACCGCCAGGTCCACCTGCTCCGGCAGCGCAGCGACGGAAGGAGAGCACGGCCGCCCGAAGACGGATTCCCGCGTGGGGTGCACCGGATACAGCCGCGCCCCGACCCGTTCGGCCCAGGCGATCAGCTGACGGGTGATCCCCGTGTTGGGCCGTCCCTCGGTGTCGGACGCGCCGATGACGGCGACGGACTCCGGCCGGAAGAACCGGTCCAGATCCGGCACGGGCGCGTGCAGCGGCCGTCCGCTGACATCGAGGTCGCCCTCCGCGGCGGCGGCCGCCATGCTGTGGACGGCGGCATGAGGTTCCTCGCCGCAGGCCACCACCCGGGCGCGGAAGTCGGTGGTGAGGGTGCCGTGAGTCGATCCAAGCATCGTTCCGCCCACTCCTGCTCGAAAGTCCGTCGGCACGCGGGGTGCCCGGCCGGCGCCCGCAGAGACCTGACGCTCTGTCAGGTTACTGAACTGACGCTCCGTCAGGAATAACCGTGCATGCAAAGGAATCGCCCCCGCCCCGTGCGCCCAGGGGTGGGCGGACCCGAACCGGGTCGGTCCCGCACCGGAGCGGGCCCGCACGGCACAGCAGGCCCACACGGCACAGCGGGGCCGACCCGGGGGTGTGCAGGGGAGTGCCCGCGGGGTGCCGAACGGATACCCGGGACCGCCGCGTACCGGCGGAACGTTCGGCGACCGAGGAGGCGTTCCGGAGGGACCCCGGGTCATCCATCACGGGTGCGCAGACGGACCGGACCGCGCCGCTTCAAGCGCGCCCGGCGATCGAGGGCGGCCCGCCCGGGGTGGCCCGCACCGGGGTGGGCCCGTGCCGGTGGTGGCCCGCCCGTGGTGGGCCCGGGCCGTCCCTTCAAGCCCGCCCCGGGGTGGCCCGTGCCGGGGGCCCGCCTGGGGTGGGCCACAGCTCACGCTGCCCCGGCGACCCGCTTCGCGATCTTCCGCGCGTCCAGTGCCATCTCGCGGAACATGCCGCTGATGGGGTTGGTGAACCCGGTGAAGTACAGCCCGGGCGCCTGCTTCGGGGTACGCCCACCGTGCACCACCGGTCGGCCCCGGGCGTCCAGCACCCCGAGATGGCCGACCAGCGGCTCCAGGGCCCGGAGGTAACCGGTGGCGGCGATCACGGCATCCGGGGTGATCCGGGTCCCGTCGGCCAGAACCACCGTGTCCTTGTCGAACGACTCGACGGCCGCCACCGGCGCCACCCGGCCGCTCTTCACCGCGTCGATCAGCCCCACGTCCTGGACCGGGATCGCGCCGTCCTTGACCCGGGAGTACAGGCCCGTGTCCGGGCGGGGCAGGCCCTGTTCGGCGAGGTCCGGCACGGCGACGCGGGCCATCAGGCCGCCGGCCCGGTCGACGAGCGCGACGGGCAGCCGGCGCACCAGGATGCCGGTCGCCTGTGCGGGCCAGCCCGCCGTGGAGCGGCGCACGATGTGCGGAACGGTGCGCACCGCGAGCCGTACGCGTGACGCGCCGCCCTCCATCAGGTCCACGGCGATCTCGGCCCCCGTGTTGCCGACGCCCACCACGAGGACGTCCTTGCCCGCGTACGGGGCCGGGTTGCGGTACTCGGAGGCGTGGAGCAGCTCCCCGGTGAAGGTGTCGCGCCCCGACCAGTCGGGGAGCCGCGGCGTGTGGTTGAAACCGGTCGCCACGACCACGGCCCGGCCGGTCAGTTCACGCCCGCCGGTGGCTGTCAGGCGCCACCCGGCGCCGTCCGGCGACGGGTCGATGCGGGAGACCTCGACGCCCGTGACCACTTCCAGCTCGTGGTGCTCGACGTACTTCTCCAGGTAGCGCACCACGTCGTCGCGGGAGACCCAGCGGCCGAATCTGCGGGGCATGGGCAGCCCGGGGAGGGCGGACCAGCGCCGGGTGGTGTGCAGGTGCAGCCGGTCGTAGTGGCGCCGCCAGGACGCGCCGACGTCCCCGGACTTCTCCAGGACGACGGCGCGGACCCCCTGCTCGCGCAGGGCCGCGGCGGCGGCGAGGCCGCCGGGCCCGCCGCCGATGACGTAGACGGGGCGGCCCTCGGTGATGTCGGTGGGGGCCGGGGTGCTGCCGCCACCGGGGGTGGGTGTGCTGTCGGACATGGTTCGGAGCGTAATCGCGCGCCCCCTTGATGGGTCTCGGTCAAGACCGGAATCGATTGCGAATTGATCACGGGTGCGCGGCCCTTGCGCAGTCCGCCGCCATCGGGTGAACTGACGTACCGTCAGATCTAGTGAACGGGAGACCCCATGCGGACGATCTGGCTCGACGGAGCCGAGTGGCTCGCCGTGCTCCGGACAGGCCTCGGCCTGTGGTGGCTGGAGAGCTGGCGTCACAAGGACAAGAAGGGCTGGTTCGAGCGCGGCACCGGCATCGCATGGGCGGCGGACGTCGCGGGCAAACACCGCTGGGCCGTGGTCCGGAGCGGCTTCGAGAAGATCGTCGCACCGCGTCCGAAGGTCATGGCGTACCTCGTCGTGTACGCGGAACTGGCTCTGGGTCTGGGCCTGGTGGCCGGCTTCCTCACTCCGGTCGCCCTCGTGGCGGGGCTCCTGCTCAACCTGCTCTACCTGGTGCTGATGATCCATGACTGGGCCGAGCAGGGGCAGAACGCGATGATGGCCCTGATCTCCCTCGTCGCCCTGTTCGCCATGTCCTGGCAGACCTGGTCCCTGGACCACGCGATCGGGCTCTTCCTGTGACGGGCCCGGACCCGGGGCCCGGCCGCGAGAGCCGCCCCGCTCCGGCCCTGTCCCCCCGCTACGACCTGCCGGAGCCCGACGCGTTCACCCGCCCCTACTGGGACGCCGCCGCCGAGGGGCATCTGCTGCTGCGCCACTGCCGCGCCTGCGACCGGGTGCACCACTACCCGCGCGAGTTCTGCCCCCACTGCTGGAGCGGGCCCGCCGAGTGTGGCTGGGTCCGGGCAAGCGGCCGGGCCACGCTCTACACCTGGTCCGTCGTCCACCGCAACGACCTGCCGCCGTTCGGCACCCGCGTTCCGTACGTCGCCGCGGTCGTCGATCTGGCGGAGGGGCCGCGGATGATGACAGAGGTGGTGGAGTGCGAGGAGAGCGCGCTCACCATCGGGATGGAGCTGCGGGTGATGTTCCGGCAGGAGGAGGGCGGCGAGGCCGTGGCCGTGTTCGGACCCTGAACTCGGCGTGCGTGAAGCGGGTCCCGCCCACCGGGGCCGAGCCCTGTCCGGCCCCTCGCGTAGGACCGACCCCCCTCTGGCCCGGCGCGTAGGACCGACCCCCGTCCGGCCCCTCGCGTAGGACCGTCCCCCGTCAGGCCCGGCGCTTAGGACCCAGCCCCGCCCGGCCCCGCCGGAGCCGGTTCACCGGCAGCCCTCTGCGCCCGGCACACCACGCACCGCCCCACCGGGGACGCTCAGCGCGACAGCTCCTTGCGACGCTTGCGGCGTTCCCGGAGGTTCGGGTGGCGGACGACGACGCCGCCCGCGCCGCACGTGCCCGTGACCCGGAGCACCGGTGTGCCGGGCAGCCGCTCGCCCGAGGTCTTGTCCTTCAGGCCGCCGAAGCCGAGATCCAGCGCGTCCGTATCCGCCTTCCAGCCCTCCGGGACCACGAACACCACCCCGGCCATCTGCGCGTCCACCTCGACCTCGATCTCGCGCAGCCGGCACTCCGCCTGTGTGAAGTCGAGGAGTACGCCGCCCATGCCCCCGTACGCGAGGATGCGCGGCGGCACCTTCCAGATGCCCCTGCGCTGTGCGCCGTGGATGCCGCCCTTCAGGGTCAGCGGCTCTCCCGAGTCGACCACGACCGGCCCCAGGTCGTCGGTGAGCGGCACGAGTTCGGCGTGCGTCTTGGCCGTGAGCGCCAGGCCCAGGCGCTCGTCGAGCTCCTCGAGATCGATGCGCCCCTCGGCCGCCGCCTCCCGCAGCTGTTCCACGACCGCTTCACGGTCGGCGTCGGAGGCGCGCATACGGCCGGCGGATCGCGAGGGCTCTGCAGTCATGCGCCTGATGATACGGATGCCGTCGCGGGCGGCGAGTGCTTGTGCCGTGCGGGTTCTGTCCGGCCCCGTAACCGCGCTCAGGGCGGGGGTCCGCAGGACACCGGGTCCCCGCCCTGCCGATGCGTAAGGGACAGCGGTCGTCCTCGACCGTCCCGCCGGTCCACCCCCGCCTTCCGGTCCCCCTGTCAGTCTCCGCGCCGAGTGCGCTCCAGCCACGGGCCGAACTCACTGTCCAGGACCAGTCGTCCGAGTTTGCGGTACTCGGCGAGGACGGCCGCGACGAGTTGTTCCGTGTCCAGGGGGCGGCCGGAATCCGCCGCCTGGTAGGCGGCGGTGACCGCGCAGGCGCGGATGGATCCGCCCGTCAGCTCGAAGCGCTCCGCGCAGGTCCGCAGGTCGAGGCCGGGAGCGCGGGGGATCTCCGTGCCCAGGCACCGTTCCCACAGGGCCAGCCGCTGCTCCTTGTCCGGTACGGGGAAGTCGGCGACCACGTCGAGGCGGCGGGTGAAGGCCTCGTCGAGGTTGGCCCGCAGGTTGGTGGTGAGTACGGCGATGCCGTCGAAGGACTCGATCCGCTGGAGGAGGTACGCCGACTCCACGTTGGCGTGCCGGTCCTGCGCGTCCTTGACCTGTGAGCGCTTCCCGAAGACGGCGTCCGCCTCGTCGAACAGCAGGACCGCGTTGACGTCGGACGCCTCGACGAAGATCCGCTCCAGATTCTTCTCGGTCTCACCGATGTACTTGTCCACCACGGAGGACAGGTCCACGACGTAGAGCTCCATGCCCAGATCGGCCGCGACCACCTCCGCCGACATGGTCTTGCCGGTGCCGGACTCCCCGGCGAACAGCGCGACGATGCCCCGGCCCCGGCCACCGCCCGGACGCATGCGCCACCGGCCGAGCACCTGTTCACGGTGGCGAGCGCGCAGGGCCAGGTCGGACAGCTGGCGGTGGGTCGACGGGGGCAGCACGAGGTCGTCCCAGCCGACCGTGGGTTCGATGCGGCGGGCGAGCCGTGCCAGGCCCGCGCCGTTCTGGGCCCGGACGGCGGTACGCAGGTCCTGTGCCTCCACCGGCCGCCCCGCCAGAGCCGCCAGCCGGGACGCGACGGCGGCGGCCCTGCGGATCTGGCCGGAGTCGAGCCGGTAGGCGCGGGTGGCGTCGACGAGGCGCGCGTCAGCCGTCGCGGTACCGGCGGCCAGGCCCGCCGGGGCGCCGGCCTCGGTGAGTGCCCGCCGCCACCGCTGTGCCGCGTCCGCCGGGTCCGGAGGCGGGACGTGGACCGTCACCGGGCTCTCCCCGGCCCACAACGGGTCCCAGTGCTTCTTCCCGTACATGATCAGGGGTGCGCGGCCGCCGACCACCTCGCAGAGGCCTCCGATCAGCCCGGCGCCCCTGGGCTGTTCGGGGGCGAGCGTCTCCAGCGGACCGAGGACCAGCCCGCCGCCCGTGAGCCGTGCCTCGGTCGCCAGGATCCGTGCGGTGTGCGCCGGTTCCGGGGCGGCGGCCAGCGCCGCGACGTCCACCACCAGCGGGCGGAGCCCGGCCGCGAGGAGCGCGTCGGCCGCGAGCCGGCCGGGATCGCCGCCGTGGTCCAGCAGATGTACCAGTCCGCTGCCGGTGCCCAGAGCCGCCGTGACCCGCAGGGTCGTCGGACACCGGTCCGGTTCCTCCTGCGGCCCGGCCGTCCGGACGATTCCGTGCAGCCTTCCGTCCACGCCGTCGTCGCCGAGCAGATGGGCGGTGACCCGGTCCGGGACGCGCAGCACCCGTGACAGGAGCGGGCGCTCGGTGTCCAGCACCTCCACGAGCCCGGCCGCCACGAGCGGGGCGGACGGTGCGAAGCGGAAGCGGCCGGGTCCCGCTGCGGGCAGCCCGCAGAGTTCCAGGGCCAGACCGACCGTCGCTCTCCGCCGGGTGAGGTCGTCGTTGAGATAGCCGTACAGCTGCTCGAACCGTGCGTCGATGTCCGGGGCCATGGCGACCAGCAGGAGATCGATGTCCCGGGCGACCAGGCCGAAGTTCTCCGCGAGGCCGGCGATCCGGCCCGGCGCCGGGGAGCCCGGGGCGTCGGGGCCGTGGGCCGGGACGGGCAGGAACGCGTCGCGGGAGTCCAGGATCCGCTCGGCCGCCTCGGGGGTCAGGTACTGCCCCCGGTACGGATCGCCCGGTTCCGGGTCGGTGTCCTGGCGCAGGGCGACGGCGTGCCGTACCCGGCGCTCGATGTCGCCCAGCCGTCGCCAGAGGTCCTCGATGTCCGTCGGCGGGGTGCCGCCCGGCTCCCGGAGACCTGCCGGGGCCTGATACGCCGTGGTCACCTGGCCGGTCCTCCGCGCCTGCGCCGGCCCGGCGGCAGCTGTCGTTCACGTTCCGCCGCGAAGCCCTGCCCGCGAGGCTCCGATGCCCCGTCGTAGCGCAGCCGGCGCCCCGGCTCCGTGGCCTCGCCGTTCCGTTCGGGCGCCGTCCGCACCAGCAGGCCCTCGGTGACCGGAGGCCCGGCGGCCGTCACCTCGCCGGCCAGCGGTGCCCACACCCGCAGGTCGATCGCGGCCTTCAGCTCGCCGCCGAGCGCGGACCACACGTCCACGGTGGACGGCCGCTCACCCGAACCCCCCGACGCCGCCTCCATCTCCACCGTGAGCCCGAGGGTGGCGAGGCTGCCGGTCAGTACCCGGTCGGGCAGGGCGTCCGTGTGTATCACGCAGCGCAACACCTCGGAGAGCAGGCGATGTTCGTCCTGCGGGCGGTTGGTCCACGCGGTCAGCAGATAGGTCAGCTCGAACCAGCGCGGAGGCGTCCGCCGTCCCGTGACCACGCCCTCGGCGTCGTACTCCTCGGTCGTGCCGGTACGGCGGCGGGTGGCGTCCTCGCGGATGCCGTAGAGGAAGACGCTGACCGTGGGTGCGTTGCGCCGCGCGGCCCAGTCGCTCGTCGGGGCGTCGAAGACCAGGTCCACCCCACTTTCCTCGAGGCCGGCGTCGACCAGCAACAGCCGCAGCCCTTCGTCGACTTCGTGGATCACCTGCGTCCCACCTCGTCCGGCGGGACGATGGTGCCACCGACCACCAGGAACGGAGTGGTGGCCGGGCTGAACCCCGGTCCCGATGCCGTGATGGTGCGCGGCCCCGTCCGGTCCTTCACCAGGATGAGCAACTGGGCGATGAAGGTGCCGTCACCGCCCGGCCGGGCCGCCGGTGCGACCGCCGTGATCCCGGGCGTCCAGGTGAGCTTCACCGGAGCACCGGGCGGGAAGTCCTTGCCGCGTACGGAGGTGACGAACCCCGGTTTGCCGACCGCGGGCACCGAGACGATGCGCGGCTGGAGGATGCGCAGAGGGATCCGGGAGACGTTGTCACCGCGGTCGGCGTCGGTACCGGTCGTGGTCAGTGTCCCGGTGACGCGAGTGCGCAGCGCCCGGTCGGGGGCGAGGACCACCCGCAGGACCGAGGAGGCACCCGGCGCCAGGTCGGGGAGGGCGCACACTCCGGCCGCGCAGCCTGCGGGCAGGGTGGCCACCGGAACCCCGGCGGGCAGGCCGAGGCGCAGCCGCAGTCCGGTGGCGAACGCGTTCTCCCCGTTGCGCACCGTGTACGTCACCACGACCCGTCCGCCGACGTACCCGGGGCTGGGCTGGGCGCGCACGACGACCCCGGGGCCCGCCTCGGGCGCCGGCGGCAGCGGGGCGGGCGGCTGTGCGGGGGGCAGGGGGGCGGGCGGAGCGGTGTGCGGCGGGGCCGGGGTGGGCGCCGACGGAGAGGGATCGGGCAGTTGGGGGACGTCGCGGACCCGGACGTCCGTTCCGGTGGCGTTGTCCGTGGGGTTCGGGTCGACGACGGCTCCGGTGACCGACCAGCCCATCCGCCAGGGCCCTGTCGTCACACCGGTCAGCCGTGCGGTGACCTCGACCTCGGCGCCGGGGCGGAGAATGCCCAGGGCACAGCTCGGCGAACCGGCGCCGCACGCACCGGCGGGGGTGGTGAGCTCCTCCAGGCGTACGCCCGGCGGGGTGTCGGCGACGAACGTGGTGCCGGGGGAAGGGGCCGGACCACGGTTGGTGACGGTGACGGTCACCGTCACCGACGAACCCGGCTCCACCGAAGGCCCGGTGGGCGGCGCGGTGAGCGCCAGGTCGACGGACTGCTGGAAGGCGGGCTCCTTCTGGCGGCCCGGCAGCGTCGCGGTCCGCGCGGTCAGGGTGCCCGTGGCCAGGTCGAGTTCGGACAGCTGCTCGGGGGAGTTGGGCGCGATGTCCCGGCGGGAGCTCAGTACCAGTCGCCGGGCGTCCGGCGACCATGCCACGTCGCGCGGCTGGTAGGGCCCGGTCGCCGAGACGTCCGGGATCTGTTCGCCGCACGCGGACGGGTCGTCGCGGCGGTCGGACGGCAGTACGACCCGGCAGCCCTCGCCGTCCGGGGAGGTGACGACGACGCTCGCCCGGTGGTTGATCTGGTCGGCGCGGTCCTTGCGGTTGAAGGCGATCGCCGTGCCGTCGGGGGAGAACGCGGGACTGTCGTCGATCACCTTGCACTCACCGGGGCAGCCGGTGACGCTGAGGTCCCGCTGCTGGCCGAGCGCGCCGACCCGCGCGGTCCAGACGTGCTTGATCCCGCCGAGGCCCCGGATCACGTGGTTGCGGGTGAAGGCGAGCATGGTGCCGTCCGACGACCAGGAGGGCTGGGCGTCGCCGCCCACCGCCTCACCCTGCGGCGGGACCACTTCGCCGATGATCTTCTCCGTGGCGACATCGGCGATGAGCACCCGGCTCGGCCCCGCCGCCTCACCGACGCCTCCCGGAGAGGTCCGGGTGAAGGCCATCTTCGTGCCGTCCGGGGAGAAGGAGGGGTCGGTGTCCCAGTCCTGGGAGCTCCGCCCGTCCAGCTCCATCGGCGCCTCGTTCGTCCCGTCGGCGTCGGTGAGCCAGATCCGCTGGACGCGCAGGCCGTCCACGGTCTCGAAGCGCGTCACGGCGATGCGTCGGCCGTTGGGCGTGTACGTCTGCCGCTCGGTCCAGGGGTCGAAGCCGGCCGCCGGGTGGAACAGCGGATCGTCGGCGGGGTCGTCACTGGTGTTGGACAGGGCCCTCGGGTCCTCACGCAGCACGTCGAACCTGAGGTCCCGGGGGTCCGAACCGTTCTGCCGCATGTCCTGGAGCGTGACGAGAGCGGCGTCCTTGGTCGTTCTGCGGGTGACGACCACCGTCCAGCGGTCCGCCGGTCCGAAGACGGCCGGTGACTCCACCTGACGGTCCTCGGACAGCACCATCGCCGGTACGGGGCCCTCGAGGGAGTCGACCCGGTACACATGGTCGTAGACGGAGCATCCGCAGTCCGTGTTGGGGCTGAGGAAGACCAGACCGCCGCCGCTCGGGAGCCAGGCGGCCGAGCGGGTTCCCCAGCCGGCGACGCTGCCGGTCAGCAGGGGGCGGCCGGTTCCCGGGCCTTCGGTGACCCGAAGCCGGTCCCCGGTGTCCGTGTCCGATTCCGGTTCGACCTTCAGGGTGTACACGACGAGCTTCCGGTGGGCGTCGTCTTTCACCGGGTTCCACTCCGGCTCCGTCGCGTCGCCCTCGGCGGCGTCGCTGATGCAGGTCACCGCCCCACCGGACAGGAGCCGTTCGTAGATCTGCGTGCCCGGTTCGGGGCCGCCGTCGCTCGCGTACGCGATCCGGGTGCCGTCCGGGGAGAGCGTCGGGTGGGTCTCGTCGGCGGGTGTGTTCGTCAGCCGGCGCAGACCGGATCCGTCGACCCCGATCGACCAGAGGTCCCGCTGGGCGGATGCCCCGGCTCCCGGATCTGCGGAGTCGAACACGACGGTCCGCCCGTCGGCGGAGAGTTCGGGGTGCGCCGCGTCCCGGCCGAAGGTGAGTCTGCGCACGGAGCCGTCGGCTTCGCGTACGTACACCTCGGGCTTCACCTCGTCGCGGAGGCTCGTGAAGACCACCGTGTCACCGCGGCCGAAGGCGTCCTGGTCGTAGTGCGCCGGGCCGGATCCGAACAGGTCCTGCGCGGCCCCCGTTCCGTAGGGGACCTGCGCGAGGCTGCGATGCCCGGTTCCGGCGAAGGCGATCCGCCCCGTGTCCGGCGGCGCCGCCTCCGAGGCGGCGACCGCTTCCGTCGCACCCAGCGGGGCGGATACGGAACCCGCCACCAGCAACGGGGTCAGCAGCACCACGACACCGCTCAGCCGACGCAACCGACTACGGCGTGCCGGGCCAGCAGGACCGCCCACGGTCCACCTCACAGTCTGCTCGATGGTTCTCCACGTCAAGCATCGGGCGCGCGCGGGGCCGTGGACAGGGCCCGGAGTACCCGCGGCGGGGGAAGACCTGCTGCCCTTTGCGGCTGGGCGGCACCGCCCGGCCTGCCCTCATGGGGCCCGGTGCGGCTGTCCCGGAGCCATGGGACACCGCGGGGGCAACCTCCATTGCCCCCGGGGCCCGTCGCCCCGGGCTGCCGGGGGAGGCCACCGCCGCGGCACACCTCAGATGAGGCCGTGCCGCATGGCGTAGCCCACCGCGTGCGCCCGGTTGCGCAGGTCCAGCCGCGTGGTCACCTCGTGGAGCACGTTCTTGACGGTCCGTTCGGAGTACGACGTCTTCTGCGCTATCTCCGCCGTGCCGTAGCCCTCCGACACCAGCCTGATCATCTCCGACTCCCGCGCCGTGAGGGTGGAGAGGGAGAGTCCGCGAGGGTCCAGCACCGTGCGGTGAAGGCTGCTGACATGGTCGAGGAGCTTGCCCAGGAGGTCGCCCGGCAACACCCCTTCGCCCTTCGCGATCGCCGTGACGAGATGGACGAGACGGTCCTGGTCGGCCTCCCCACGCCTCAGCACGGCGGCGACGCCGTACTCGATCAGCGTCTGGAGCGCGCCCGCCTCGAAGAAGCCGACGACGAGGCCGATGCGGGTGGAGGTGTTGCGCTGGAGGCGGTGCAGGAGCTGGACGGTGGGCTCGTTCACCATGTCCACCACTACTAACGAGACCTGGGCCCGGTCGGCCTCCCCTTCCGGTATGAGCTCTATCTCCGGACGCAGGCGCAGCTGGTGCACCACGCCGGTCTGCAGGATCAGGTCCTCCGCGTACACGGCCACGGAGGTCCTGCCTCCCGGGGACACCGGTGGCATGCCCTCCGCGGGGCGCTCGGGCGCGGGGGGCCCGTAGCCGTGGCCGCCCGGCGGCCCTGTCTTCGTCGTATCCGTCGTGGTCATGGTCATGTGCTCGTCCTTCTCAGCCGCTTCCGCCGATGCCCGTTCACGTGAGATCTGCCGTTCGCCCGTCCTGTGGCACGCAGGGGGACCTGGCCCGGGGGCCGGGTGTGAGGAGACGGCGCGGGTGTGCCGCCAGGGCAGCGGCCCTGCCCACACGTTGCCCTCCCGCCTCTGCTGCCGGGACCGGGGCGCGGCCTAACGTCGCAGCGTGACCACATCTGCCGAACTCGACATACCCACGGTGACGGTGTCCCCGGGCGCCGAAGCGACGACCACGCTGACCGTGCGCAACGACGGGGACATCGTCGAGGCGTACACCCTCGAGGTGGTCGGCGACTGTGCGGCATGGGCGACGGTGGAACCGGAGCGGGTCTCCCTCTACCCCGGCACCTCCGAGACCGTGACGGTGCGGCTCGCGCCGCCCCGGTCCCACGAGATCAAGGCCGGAGAAGTCCCCCTGGGCGTACGGGTCCTGCCCACGGAGCGCCCCGAGTCGGTGGCCGTCCCCGAGGGGACGGTGGTGGTCGAGCCCTTCCACGAACTCCGGGCGAAGCTGGAGCCGGGCCGGCGCAGGGGCTGGCTGGGCGCCCGGTTCCGGACCGCGGTGCAGAACCGGGGAAACACCCCCGTCGACGTCGTGTTCAGCGGGAAGCAGGAGGGCGAGGAACTCCGCCTCGCCTTCACACCCGAACGCCGGAGCCTGCAACCGGGCGAGTCCGCCGAGGTGGCTCTGCGGGTGCGTGCCCGGAAGCTGATCTGGTTCGGCGCACCGGCCACCTGGCCGTTCGACGTCGGGGTCGTGGAGAGCGAGGGGGCCGACGCCCCGGGCGAACAGCCCGGCCGGCCGGAACCGTTGGCCGGAGAGTTCGCTCAGCTTCCCCTGCTGCCGAAGTGGCTGCTGATCGTCCTGGCGGCACTGCTCGCGCTGCTGGTGGCGTGGTTCGCACTGGTGCGGCCCGCCGTCCGCAGCACGGCGAAGGAGGCAGGGGCGAAGGCGGCGCAGCAGGAGAACCGGGAGCAGCCGCAGGGCGGTGCGTCGACCGGCGGCACCACGGGCGGCGACCCCACCGGCGGTCAGGGCCAGGAGCAGGGCCAGGGCACCGGAACGGGCAAGGGCGGGACCGGTGGTGGTGGCACCGGCGGCTCCGGAGCGACCGGGGGCGTAGGCGAGGCGAACGCCCAGCAGAGCTCCGAGACCATCGACGTGGAGACGGGCGCGGGCGCCAAGAAGGACGGGACCTATCAGGTTCCGGCCGGAAAGGTATTCGGCGTCACCGACATCGTGGTGGCGAACTTCCAGGGCGACGAAGGGGTGTTGACCATCTCCTTCGGGGAGAGGAAGATCACCACCATTGCGCTGGAGACTTTCCGCAATCAGGACTATCACTGGGTCACCCCCATTCGTATCCAGCAGAACGACAAGGTCACTGTTTCCGTGACCTGTTCCAAGCCCGGGACGCCGGCGACAGGAACGCAGGCGTCCGGATGCCACCAAGTCCTCAATGTCAGCGGTGTGCTGAGCGATTTCGCGCCGTAGGAACGATAGCGCCGGATTCCTGCCGCTCCGTTCCGGGAACGTGAACAAACAGCGTCCCTGCCTGCGAAGACCCCTACACGGCGGCTCGCCGGGATGTGGTTCTTCACACACCGGGCCGGGTCGGGGAACCGAATCCAAGTAGCGTGTCCGGTTGGTGAATACAGGGCTTTCGCGGGTGATTCTCGACCTTTTGCCGGTGGCAGGAACCGCTCGGACCGCGAACGCTCTGCTCGTCGGAGCAGACCGTGATCCCGAGGCCCTGGCCCGACCGTATGGATCCGGCCGGGCCGGCCCGGTGAGCCCAGTAGTTTCTGGCTGAAAGCAACCCTCGCGTCACGTGTGCGGCTCAGGGATTCCCGGTCGAAATATTTCGATCGAGGAAACACGTCCGCGGGGTTCACGGCGTCAGTTCGGCGGCCGGGGCGGCGAGAAGGGCCCCGCCGGGCGCCCAGGGTGCCCGGGAAGGCAGTCGCCCTGCCCCGTGGCCGGGACTCCGAGGCCTACTGTCCGCAGACATCCCCGGGCAAGACTGGACAGGCGAACGACTGACCACCCGAAGGAGCGAGCATGCCGTCGTACCTCACCCCAGGTGTATACGTGGAGGAGGTGCAGTCCGGAGCACGGCCCATCGAGGGAGTCGGCACCGCGGTCGCAGCCTTCGTCGGGTTCGCGGAGACCGGGCCCTTCCACCGGCCGACGCTGGTGACGAGCTGGGACCAGTACGTATCGGCCTTCGGCACGTTCACCCCCGACACCTACCTGACGCTCGCCGTCCACGGGTACTTCAGCAACGGCGGCGGTGCGGCGTACATCGTGCGGATCGGCGGCCCGGCCGAGGACGCGGCGCAGGGCTCCGCGCCCGCGGCGGCCCCGGCCGTCGCCATCGGCGGCTTCCTGGTCTCCGCCCGGCCGGGCGCCGGTGAGGGCCTCTCCGTCGAAGTCGCCGACCCCGAGGGCGAGAACCCGCCGGAGGACCGGTTCCGGCTGCTGGTGCGGCAGGGCGGCAAGGTGGTGGAGACGTACGACACCTCCGTACGCAAGAACGTCAAGGGCTATCTGGTCACCCAGGCCCGTCAGTCCAAGCTCATCGAGGTCACCGAACAGCCCGGAGCGGCGCAGATCCGCCCCGAGAAGCAGAGCCTCTCCCTCGCGCCCGCCGCCCCGGACCCGGGCGGCGCCGCCCGGTCGGGTCCGAGCGAGTACGTGGGTGACGCGTCGGCCCGTACGGGCATAGCGGCCCTCGAGGCGATCGACGAGATCACCATGGTGGCCGTCCCGGACCTGATGAGTGCCCACCGGCGCGGAGACATCGACGACGAGGGCGTCAGGGCCGTTCAGCTGGCCGTCATCGCGCACTGCGAGCAGATGGGCGACCGGGTCGCCGTCCTGGACACCCCGCCGGGGATGAACGCCCAGCGGGTCCGCGCCTGGCGCAACGACGACGCCGGCTACGACTCGCGCTACGCGACCGTGTACTACCCGTGGCTCAAGGTCCTCGACCCGGCGACCGGCCGGCAGGCCCTGATCCCGCCGAGCGGCCACGTCGCCGGCGTCTGGGCCCGCAGCGACGGCGAGCGTGGAGTGCACAAGGCTCCGGCCAACGAGGTCATCCGCGGGGCGCTCGACCTGGAACTCCGCCTGAGCAAGGGCGAGCAGGACCTGCTCAACCCGATCGGCGTCAACTGCGTGCGCGCCTTCCCCGGCCGGGGGATCCGCATCTGGGGCGCACGGACGCTCTCGTCCGACCCGGCCTGGCGCTACCTCAACGTGCGCCGCCTCTTCAACTACCTGGAGGAGTCCATCCTCCTGGGCACCCAGTGGGTGGTCTTCGAGCCGAACGACGACCGCCTCTGGTCGAGCATCCGGCGCAACGTCACCGCCTTCCTCACCGAGGAATGGCGCCGGGGCGCGCTCTTCGGCCGGACGGCGGAGGAGGCGTTCTACGTCAAGTGCGACCGTGACAACAACCCGCAGGAGTCCATCGACCTCGGCCAGGTCGTGTGCGAGATAGGCGTCTCCCCGGTGAAGCCCGCGGAGTTCGTCATCTTCCGCCTGTCGCAGTTCTCCGACAGCACCAGCCTCGTCGACGAGTGACCCGTCCTCGTCGAGGAGCGTCCCAGCAGGCAAACGAACGGAACAGGTGACACACAGTCATGGCAGAGGGCGATGCTCTTTCCACCCACGTCTTCGGCGTGCAGCTCGGTGGCTATCTCGTGGAGTCGATCCAGGAGATCAGCGGCCTGACCGTCGAGGAGGAAGTCGTCGAGGTCCGCCAGGTGACCGCCGAGGGCAAGCAGATCATCCGCAAGCAGCCCGGCGCGCGCCAGGCCGGTGAGGTGTCGATCACCCGCGGGCTCGACAAGAGCAGCGAGTTCACCAAGTGGATCAAGGAAACGCTGAACAACGGCGCCGTCGACACCGCACGCCAGAACCTCACCATCGAGATCAAGGACTCGAAGGGTGAGACCGTCCGCCGTATCCAGCTGATGCAGGGCTGGGCCAGCAAGTGGGAGGGCCCCTCGCTGAAGGCCGGTGAGTCCAGTGCGGCGACGGAGACGGTCACCATCACCTTCGAGGAGATAGTCGTCGAATGAGGCGCAGGACCGTTTCCGGCGGCGGCCTCGACGAGGTTCTCGACAGCCTCGCCGCCGCCGCGCCCGCCCCGCGCGAGGAAGCCGCGACGCCTCCTCCCGCCCGGGAGCGGGACCGCCAGGACCTGCGTACGGAGTTCGAGTTCGAGCTGCCGCGCGGTTACGTCGACGACGAGGGCCAGGTCCACCGGAGCGGGTCGATGCGGCTCGCCACGGCGCGGGACGAGTTGCGCCCGCAGATCGACCTGCGGGTCAAGGAGAACCCCGCGTACCTGAGCGTGGTGCTGCTCAGCCAGGTGATCACCCGGCTCGGCACCGTCACCGATGTGCACGCCGGGGTCGTCGAGCGGATGTACGCCACCGACGTGGCGTTCCTCCAGGACTTCTACCGCCGCATCAACAGCGAGGGCCACACCCACGCCGCGGTGACCTGCCCGCTGTGCCACGGGTCGTTCGAGGTGGACCTCTCGGGTGAACGCCTGGGGGAATAGTGACGTACGCGCCTGCCCGGCTGCGGGAGGAGCTCGCGTACATCGCCTACCACTTCCACTGGCAGCGTGAGGACATCCTCGACCTCACCCATGGTGAGCGGCAGGAGTGGGTGAGGGAGATAGCGCGGATCAACACCCGCGTCAACGAGAGCGGGTGAGGGCGTGGAGTTCAGGGACTGGTTCGGCAGGGGGAGCCGGCGGCAGGCCGGCACGCCCGGCCCGGCGCCGGTGGAGGGCGGAACCGGAGACGGTACGGAAGCTGTGGCCGGACCGGGGGCCGTGCCTCCGGCGCGTCCGGACGCGGACTGGGACGGCGGCTGGCGGCGGGTCGCGCCTCCTGCCGTGACCGTCGCCCGGTCCTCGATCGGGGTGAGCGACGGGCTGCGCTTCCGGTCCCGGCTCGCCTCGTGGCAGAACGTCGCGTACGGAGGCGAGCTCGGCCACGCGGTGCTGCCCTCCGCGCCCGCGGGCCTCATCCACGGCGTCGCGCGGCCGGGCGTCGCGCGCCCCATGGCGGCCGGCGCCCCTCTTCTCCTGCGCGCCGCCGGGGCGCAGGGACAGGAGGAGCCGGGGCCGGTCCAGCCCTTGCCATCCGCCGGTCCGGGCCGCGCGCCCGCCACCGTTCAGCGGTCGGCCGGCAGCACGCAGACCCGGAGCACCGCCGGGCGTGGGCCGGTGGCCCGGCAGCCCGGTTCCGGCGACGCGGCCGTTCGCCCGGACACGCCCGCAGCCGGGCCTCGGCCGTCCGCCGCCCATACGTCCGCGGACGCCGGGCCCGCCGGGGCCGCGGCGCCGCAGGCCCGCCCCGCGCCGGTCCGCCCCCGACGCACCGCGCCGCCCCTGATCGTCGCTCGCCGGCCGGTGTCGCCCCTGCGGAACCTCGCCGCTGTCGTGCCGACCGGCACGCCTGCGGCGGCCACGCAGGTCGGGCCGTCGGCCGCGCCCGGCCGGGCGGAGTCCGGTCGTGTGGACACCGGCCGTGTGGCGTCCGGGGAGCGTCTGCCCGTCGTCGCGCCGGAGCGACCCGCGGGCCCGACCGCCGCGCCTCCCGTACGTCCTGCCCTGGGCAGGCCCCTGCGTGAACTGCCCTCGGGGGCTGCTCTCTTCAGCCCGTCCGGCCGGGACGGGGGCGCTTCCTCCGGGCCGGCCGCGCCGCAGGACCCGGCACTGCCCGTGGTGCAGCGACAGACGGAACAGGGACCGGGGGCCCGAAGCCACGGCCACGGCCCGGAAGAGGTCCCGGGGCTAGGTCCGGCGGCACGGCAGCAGAGCCGGCAGCCGTCGGAACGGCACGCGAGGGGGCAGCAGGCGGCGGAGCGACAGCGCCCGGCGCCCGGGGCGGCCCCGACACCCGTGCAGACCGCACCGGCACGGACGACCGCACCCGCCCCGGCACCTGCACCTTCTGCCGCACCGTCTGCGCACCGGCCGACCACCCCCGGCCCCGGTGGCGGCCCGGGCTCGCAAGCCCGTACCCGGGGCGGCCTCGGCGCGCCCCTCTCCTCGCTCCCGCCGACCGCGGGCACCGCGCACGACGCCCCGCTGCTGGGCGACTCCCGTCGGACGCGGCCCGGAACCACGGGCCCGCTGCCGGGCGGCCCGTCTGCGGGGCAGCCGTCGACGTCCGCGCCCGCCCCTTCGTCCTCCGCGCCCTCCGGCATGCCGCTGCGCTCTGCGGCGGCCGAACGGCCCGGCGCAGGGGGCACGTCCGCCGCCGCGCCGCCCGCAGCCGTCCAGCGCGCCGCGGACACCGGCCGCCCGCCCACGAGCACGGTTGCCGCTCCCTCTCCGGCCCCGGCCACTCCGCCCGCTCCGGTACGCGTCCGAAAGATCGCCCCGCGCGGGCTTCACGGACAGCCGATCGCGCCGGTCACGGGAGCAACGGCAACCGGTCCTGCGCCGATGACGGTCCAGCGATCGCGCGGCCTGCTCGCGGGGCGGACGCCGACCGTACGCACCGGGGCGGCCGAGGGCTTCTCGGCGCCGGTGTCGACCACCACCGCACGGCCCGTCGTGGCGGCGACCTGGCGACGGGACGTCCGCCCGCCGGACGCCGGTGACGCGCGCCCGGCAGAGCGGCAGGACGCCCCGGCCCACCCCTCCGCCACGCCGGCCCCGGCACGCCGGACCTCAGTCGTCGCCCCGAAGGTGGGACGGAGAGCAGGGCGGAAAGCGGCGTCGGCAGCAGCGCCGGAAGGACTGCCGCAAGCACGGCCGCATGCGGGACCGCAGCGACCGGCGTACGACGCCACCGTTCGACGGTCCGTGACGCCCGGTTCCGTCCCGCCCGGCCCCGGTCCGGCCGGCCCTCCTCCTCCGCCCGGCCTCCGGCAGACCGACACGGCGTCCGGGGGCACCCCGGCCACCCGAACGCCCTCCGTCCGCTCCCTCGCACGGCTGGTCCAGCGTTCGGCGCGCGCTGCCGCCCCCTCCGTGCCGCACCCCTCTGCACCGCACCCCTCCGCACGACCCGCGGCCGGTAACGCCCCGTCCGGCCGGGCACCGGCCACGCGTCCCAGCGCCCCCACGACTCGCCCTGCCCTCACAGCTCCCACCGCCCGCACCCCCGAGCCGGCCCGCGGCGTGACGGAGTCCGCCCCGCCCGTCCCGGTGGTGCGCCCGCACCCGCCCGGGTCGCCCCGGCCCGGGGGTGTCGCCGTGCCCGTGCAGCGCCTGTCGATGCCGGTAGTGCCCGAGACCGGCGCACCCGCCACCGGACCGGCGCCCGAGCCCGGCGCCCCCTCCGGCGTACCGCAGCCCCTCACCGTGCGCGCGTCACACCCCGCACCGGCACGCCTCGGCGGCGACCGGCAAGGCGGCGGCCCGGGAAGCCCCACGCCCCGGACCCCCGCCCCCGCCACCCGCGATCAGGCACTCCAGCGGGCCGTGGAAGAGGCGGGGCTCTCCGGGGTCCCCGTCCGCGTGGTCCAGCCCAAGTCCGCCAAGTCCGGGAAATCCGCCCGGTCCGGCCAGCCGGGCCGGTCCGCCTCGGCACCCGTTCCCACCGCAGCGGACACCGCCGGTGCTCCGCGGGCGAACGAGGTCAACGGTCTGGACATCGAGGAGCTGGCCCGTCGCCTGCTCGACCCGGTCAGCAGGCTGATCCGGGCGGACCTGCGCAGAGGACGGGAACGCTCCGGACGGCCGTACGACGGCCGCCGCTGAACCCCGCTCCCCGCCCGCCCCGCCGCCCACGGACAGCAGAGAAGAAGAGAAGCACATGACGGACAACATCTTCGCGACGAGTGTGTTCTTCAAACTCGCCATCGGAGGAAGCGACTTGGGTCAGTTCCACACCTGCTCGGGTCTGGGTGCCGAGGTGGAGCTGGAGCAGTACGCCGAGGGCGGCAACAACGGCTTCACCTGGCAGCTGCCCGGGCGGATCACGTGGACCAACATCACGCTGACCCGTCCCGTCACCGCCGACACCCTGAAGATCGCGCGATGGCTGAACGAGACGACGCAGCGGGTGGAACGCAAGGACGGCGAGATCGTCGCGCTCCGCCCGGACCTCAGCCGGATCATCAGCTGGCAGATCCAGGGCATCGTGCCGGTCCGCTGGCAGGGGCCCTCCTTCGACCCCGCCAGTTCCGAGGCGGCGATCGAGACCCTGGAGATCGCGCACGAAGGCCTGGTGCCGTCCTGATGGCCTGCCCGCACGCCAGAGCCCGTATCCGAGTCCAAGCCCGTACCCGTACCCGAGCCCATGACAGGGACGACGCGCAGGAAGGAGGGACACCATGGCAGCGACCGCCCGCACGAGCCGTGCCCGTGCCCAGTTGACCATCATGGAACCGCCGGCCGACGTCGGCGCCAAACCGTCCGGCACCCTCGCCCGGCTCACCCTGCAGTTCAACCCGGCGACGCTCTCCCTGAGCAAGAGCACCGAGTGGCGGCGTACCCCCTCCCGGACGGCCGGTGAGTCCGCGCTGCCCGAATTCGTCGGCAGCGGGCCCCGTTCGCTGTCCCTCGACGTCTTCCTCGACGCCACCGCCACCCACGACAACTCGGTGGAGAAGGCCGTGGAGCAGCTGATGACCGCTTGTGTGCCCACTCCGAGCAGCCTGGGCCGCAAGAAGCCGTCGAGTCCCTGGGTGCGCTTCGACTGGGGGACGTCGAAGACGACGTCGTTCGACGGGGTGCTCTCCAGCCTCTCCGTCTCGTACACGCTCTTCGACGTCGACGGGAAACCGCTGCGTGCCACCTGCTCCCTCTCGATCGAGGAGGCGAGCGTCGACCCGGCCGGACAGAACCCCACGTCCGGATCGCGGGAGGCACGCCGTACCCACCGGGTCGTCGCCGGGGACAGCCTGCCGTTGCTCGCCTGGCGCGAATACGGTGACGCCACGGCGTGGCGGACCATCGCCGAGGCCAACGACATCGACGACCCCATGCGACTGGCCCCGGGCACGGAACTCCTCGTGCCCGCGCTGGAAGACGACGCCTCGGAGGTCGCCCGGTGACCGCGCCCGCCCGTTCCTTCGCCGCCGACCCGATCGTCGAGGCCCCCGCCGAGCTCCCCCGGGCCTGGGCGTCCCAGCTGGTGAGCTGCGCGGTCGACGAGAACGTCGGCCTGCCGGACACCGCCGTACTGACCTACCGGGACCCGTACCACACCTTGCTCACCGCGACCGGGATCACCATCGGCACCCCGCTGAAGATCTCCGTGGTCACCGTCCAGGAGCAGGCGAAGGAGCGGCTGTTCACCGGTGAGGTCACCGCGCTCGAACTCGACAGCGACACCACCGGGTCCTTCACCGTCGTCCGGGCCTTCTCCAAGGCGCACCGGCTCCAGCGCGGGCGGAAGGTGGTGGCCTTCCGGAACATGAAGGCCGCCGACATCGTCCGGAAGGTCGCCGCCGGGGCCGGGCTCACCTGCGGGAAGGTCGAGGCTGCCCCCGTCATGTACAAGCAGCTCACCCAGCCCAACATCTCGGACTGGGACTTCCTCCAGTACCTCGCGGGCGAGAGCGGCGCGCACGTGCGGGTGGACGAGAGGGGCCTGCTGCAGTTCGTGAAACCGAAGCCCGCCGCCTCGGCGCCCGCCCCCACCACCTCCGCCACCCGGCATCCCATGGTGCTGGAGTACGGGCGCAACCTGCTGGCCCTGCGAGCCGTACTGACCGGCGCGGACGGGGCGGACAGCGTCGAGGTGCGCGGCTGGGACGTGGAGACCAAGACCCGGCTGGTGGCACGCGAACAGTCCATCCGCAGTACCACGGTGGTCCCCGGGATGAGCCCGTCCGCCGCGGCAGGGGCGTTCGGCCGGAACGCCCGGATGACGGTCGCCGACACCCCGTACCGGACCCAGGCCGAGGCCGGAGCGGTCGCCGGAGCGGTGGCCGCACAGGTCAGCTCGGGCTTCGGGGAGATCGAGGCGGTCGCCGAGGGCAATCCCCGGCTGCGGGCCGGTGAACCGGTCGCCCTCGGCAACGTCGGCCCGGCGTTCGCCGGTCGCTACACGGCGACGGCGGCCCACCACGTCCTCGACCCGCACGGCGGCTACCGTACGACCGTGCTGGTCAGCACCTCCCCCGACCGTTCGCTCTCCGGTCTCACCGGCGGCGGCACCTCCCCGCACGGCCCCCGCATACCGGGCCTCGCGATCGGAGTGGTCACCGACATCCGCGAGGGCCGGGGAAAGGGCGAACGCGGCTCGGTCCGGCTGAAGTTCCCCTGGCTCGACGACACGTACGTCTCCGACTGGGTCCGTACGGTGCAGTGGGGCGGCCAGGGCGGGGGCGGGGTGTTCAGCCCCGAGGTCAACGACGAGGTGCTGGTCGGCTTCGAACAGGGCCTGCTGGACAGCCCCTACGTGCTGGGCGGCCTCTACAACGGCGTCGACAAGCCGTCGCCCCACGATGTGCCGCTGGTCGACCCGACCAGCGGCAAGGTCAACCGACGCTCCCTCGTGTCCCGTTCGGGCAACCGGATCGAGCTGCTCGACGCCCCGCGCGGCCCGTCCGGTGTGCGGCTGGCCACCGGCGACAAGCAGCTGGAGGTCACCCTCGACGAGCGGAAGGGCGAGATCGTGCTGAAGGTGTTCGCCCGCGGCACTTCCCGGGTGCTGAGCTCCCTCTCCCTCGGACGGTCGGGGATCACGCTCGACGCCGGTACGGGGAACGTGGAGGTGAAGGGGGCCTCGGTGACCATCAACGGCAAGACCGGAGTCACCGTCGACGGCGGACTGCTCGCCGTCCTCAAGGCCAGGCTCATCCGGATCAACTGACACCCGCGCCGCCCCGTCGTCACCCGAAGCCCCGATGCAGCAAGGAGAACAGCAGTCATGCCCCCCGCAGCCCGCACAGGCGATCCCACCGTCCACGGAGGCGTCATCGGCACCCCGCCACCGGGTGCTGTGGCCGTCGCCACCGTGCTGATCGGCGGCAGGCCGGCCGCGGTCACCGGCAGCCTGCACGTATGCGCCATGCCGCCGCACGCCCTGCTCGGACCGGGCAACGTCGTCATGCCGAACCCGGCCGCCGCGGTCGGCGGCATGGTCCTGATCGGCGGACTGCCGGCCGCTCGTATGGGGGACACCACCAGCTGCGGCGCCAAGATCATCATGGGTGCGCCGAACGTCCTGATCGGAGGCCCGGTATGAGCGGGAGCGGATTCATCGGACGCGGCTGGGGCTTCCCGCTGCGGGTCGGCGCCACAGGCGCCATCGGCATGGTCGAACGGGACCAGGAGATCGAGGAGGCCATCGGCCTGGTGCTCGGCACCGCGCCGGGGGAGCGGCCGATGCGGCCCGAGTTCGGCTGCGGCATCCATGACTACGTCTTCGCGCCCGGCGACGGCGCCACCGCCGGCCGCATCGCGCACGAGGTGCGTACGTCGCTGGAGCGCTGGGAACCACGCATCGAGGTGAGGGACGTGGTGGTCGCCTTCGACACCGTCGACGAGGGAACCCTGTACATCGACGTGCACTACACCGTGCGGTCCACCAACGACCTGCGCAACCTCGTCTTCCCCTTCTACACGATCCCGGAATCGGGGGCCGCCTGATGTCCCTGCCCTCCCCCAATCTGGACGACCGCCGCTTCCAGCAACTCGTCGACGAGGCCAAGCGATACGTTCAGCAGCGCTCTCCCGAGTGGACCGACCACAACGTGTCGGACCCCGGCGTCACGCTCATCGAGACGTTCGCGTACATGGTCGACCAGTTGCTGTACCGGCTGAACCGCGTGCCCGACCGGAACTACTCCGCCTTCCTCGACCTGCTCGGCGTGCGGCTGTTCCCGCCGACCGTCGCCCGCGCCGACGTCGACTTCTGGCTGTCCGCCCCCCAGCCGGACACCGTGCGGCTCCCGGCCGGTACGGAGGTCGCCACCGCACGCGGCGAGACGGAGGAGGCGGTCGTCTTCTCGACCGCCGAGGACCTGGCGATCGTGCCGAGTTCCCTGATCAGGCTGGTCACCGCCCCCATGTCCGGCGACCAGACGGACCGCACCGCGCCGCTCGGCGCGGGCAAGGACATCCCCTGCTTCCAGCCCCGGCCGGAGCCGGGCGACGCCCTGCTGTTCGGGCTGCCCACCGCCGTACCCCGGTGCATCGTCGCCGTACGCCTCGACAGCCGGGTGGAGGGCGTCGGCGTCGACCCCCGGCAACCGCCGCTGGTGTGGGAGGCATGGGACGGCGCCCGCTGGGTGCCCTGCCTGACGGGGACCGACAGCACCGGAGGGCTCAACAAGCCGGGCGAGATCACCGTGTTCGTGCCCGCCGGGCACACGGCCTCGGTGACCGCCGGAGTGCGGGCCGGCTGGCTGCGCTGCCGGGTCACCGCACCCGAACCGGGACAGCCCTTCTACTCGGAGTCCCCGACGATCCGGGAGGCCGAGGTGTTCACCGTCGGCGGCACCACCGGCGTCGAACACGCGGAGACCGTCCTCGACGTACCGCTCGGCACCTCCGAAGGGGTCGCCGGACAGCGGTTCTCCGTACGCAAGGTGCCGCTCCTGCTGGACGGGGACCCGCCCGTCGTCCAGGTGTCCTCAGCCGAGGGCTGGCAGGTCTGGACGCCCGTGGAGCACTTCGGCGCCTCGTCCCCGGGCGACCGGCACGTGCGGATCGACGCCGTCACCGGCGAGTTCGCCTTCCCGCCGGAGGTACGCGAGGCGGACGGCACGATGCGCGCCTACGGGGCTGTGCCCCCGAAGGGCGCCCAACTCCGGGTCCCCCGCTACCGGACGGGCGGCGGGGCCGCCGGGAACGTGGCGCGCGGCGCCATCCGTGTCCTGCGCAGCTCGGTGCCGTACGTCGCCGGCGTCGACAACCGCGAGGCGGCCCGCGGAGGGGTCGACGGCGAGAGCGTCGAGAACGCCAAGGTGCGCGCGCCCCACATCCTCCGCGTCCAGGAGCGGGCGGTCACGGCCGAGGACTACGAGGTCATCGCCCGCGAGGCCGCGCGCTCGCTGCGCCGGGTCCGCTGCCTGCCCGCCGTCGAGGGCGAGGGCGGTGCGGTGCGGGTCCTCGTGGTGCCCGACGCGGTGCCCGACGAGGGAGGCCGGCTGCGGTTCGAGCAACTGATCCCGCCGGACTCCGTGCTGGCGACGGTCGCCGAGCGGCTCGACGAACGACGACTGGTCGGCACCCGGCTGATCGTGGAACCGCCCGCCTACCAGGGAGTCACCGTGGTCGCCGAACTGGTGGCGGCCGAGGGAGACATGGACCGCGTCCGAGCCGAGGCGCTGGACGCGCTGTTCCGCCACATCGACCCCTTGCGGGGCGGCGCGGACCGGACCGGCTGGCCCTTCGGCAGGCCGGTCCAGTACGGCGAGGTCTTCGCCGTGCTGCAGGCCGTGCGCGGAGTCCGCCTGGTCGACGAGGTACGGCTGTTCCCCGCCGATCCGCTCACGGGCCGCCGGGGAGCGGCGGCGGACCGGATCGACGTCGCCGCGAACGCCCTCGTCTTCTCGCACCAGCACCAGGTGGTCGTCACCGCGGCCGGGGCCGGTGATCCCTCATGACCAGGGCCTCGGTTCCCGGGCTCCCCAGCCGCTATCCGATCGGCGGACTGCTGCCCGCCCTGTACGCGGACGACGACCTCGCCCAGCGCTTCACCGCGGGCCTCGACACCGTCCTGGCGCCCGTCCTGTCCACCCTCGACAACCTCCCGGCCTACTTCGACCCGGCACTGACCCCGGACGACTTCCTGCCCTGGCTGTCGTCGTGGGTCGGGGCGGACGTCGACCCGGCGTGGCCGGTGGAGCTGCGCCGGGCCGTCGTCGCCCGCGCCGTCGAGCTCCACCGGTGGCGCGGAACGCGCCGCGGCCTCACCGAACACCTCCGGCTCTGCTTCGGCGTGGAGGCCCACGTCCACGACGGCGGCGGAGCCGCCTGGTCGTCGGAGCCGGGAGGACAGCTCCCTCCCGCACAGACCGGAGAACTGCTGATACGGGTCCGGGCTCCGGCCGGAAGGCCGCTGGACGCGGCCCGCGTCCTGGCCGTGGCCCGGGCATCGTGCCCCGCACACCTCACCTGCCGGGTGGAGATCCTGCCGGCCGCCCCGGACGAGACAGGAGACTGACGTGACGCGCTCGTGCCCGGCGTGCGGAGCCGCCAACGAAGAGGACGAGGACTTCTGCGGGAGCTGCGGTACGTACCTCGGCAGGTCCTCCCGTCGAGCCCGAACACCGGTACCTCTAACGGAGGTTGAGGATCCGGCGCCCAGGGTGGAGGAGGGGGAGCCCGGCGGCGACGACGCGCCCCCGGTTCCGGCCCCACGCCCCGCTCCGACACCGCCGCCTCCCCCGGCCCCGGTCGCCGCGCCCCCGCCCGCACCGGTCGCGGAGGACCCGCCGAGCCCTCCGACGCCCGCGGCCGCGCCCGAGCCCACGCCCGCGCGCCCGCCCGAGCCCACCCCCGTACCACCGGCGCCGCCCGCCCCGGTGCGCCCGGCGCCGCCCGCCCCCGTACGCCCGGCACCGCCCGGCGCGGTGCGGCCGGTGCGGCCGGTGGAGGACGAGCCCGTGGGGGCCGTACAGCCCGGCGTACCGATCGCCGCACGCCCTGTCGTCAGGCCGGTGGCGGCGGTCGACGAGCCGGACGGCACGCCCTGCCCGAAGTGCGGGGCCTCCAACCGGCCGGGCCGCAGGTTCTGCCGCAGCTGCGCGGCGCCGCTGGACCCGGGTGAGCGGGCTGAGGCGCTGCCCTGGTGGCGTACGCGCTGGCCCTTCGCCCGCAAGGTGCGGGCAGGGTCGGGGCGGCTGCTGCGGGGGAGCGTGCTGGCCCTGCTGATCGCCGGCCTGCTGGTCGCGGGCTTCCTGCTCGTACCGGCAGGGCGGTACGTCGTCGAGGACGTACGGGACAAGCTCGGCGGCACGGGGGAGATCAGCCCCTCCGACGCCACGGCGAGCGCCTCCGCCCCCGGCCACCCGGCGAAGTCGGCCACGGACGGGGTGACGAACAGCTACTGGGGCGCCCCGAAGGTCGGCGCCTCGTTGACCGCCGAATTCGACACGCCGTTCCGGCTGGTCGGCGTCACGGTGTACACCGGGGTGTCGACGAAGCCCGAGGTGTTCCGGACGGGTGCGAGGGCGACCAAGGCCGACCTCGTCATCAGGACGAAGGACGGGACGGAGCACGAGAAGACGATGACGCTCACGGACAAGCCCGGCGAGCAGTCCGTACGGATGGGCATCAGCGATGTCGTCTCCGTCCGGCTCGTCGTGCGGGAAGCAGCCGGACAGGAGGCCGGAGGGCCGATCGCCGTCGGGGAGGTCGAGTACTTCAAGCGGACGTGAGGTTCAGCCGGCGTGGCGCTGCTCGTAGCGCGACGCCGCCTCCAGTAGCCAGGTGTCCGCCCCGTCCGTCCGATCGACCGGCCCGATCAGGCGGGCGCCCTCCAGGCAGCGGGGGTCGTCGGCCTCGGCGAGTCCATAGACGGCCTTGACGCGTACCAACTGGTCGTCCTCGTCCAGGAATCCCGCCAGGATGTCGCGGACAGCGGGGCCGCGACCCTCGAACAGATGGAGGAGCTCGCACACGACCCCGCGGACGCGGGCGTCGGGGTCGCGGGCCAGCGCGGCGAGCACCTGCAAAGCCTCGGGGTGCGTGAAGGCGTTGCGCGTTCTGAACAGCGTCGAGGGCACCTGGACGCGCACTCTCGCATCCGGGTGCGCGCGGTGGGCCAGCCCCACCTCCTCGACCCTCGGGTCGTCGAGGAGGTTCAGCCCGCTCAGCACCGACGCGAGCACAGCCGGGTCCGTCTCCTCGACGACCCACGACAGGAGGACGTCCAGGGCTCGCCGCTCCCAGGGGCATGCCTCCGAGTCGGCGCCGGCGTGTTGGTCGACGAGGACGAAGTCCCGTACGAGGTCCGCAGCGAACAGCCGGCGCCGTGGGTCAGGGTCGGAGCGCAGCGCCAGGGCTGCCTCCCAGGTCTCCGCGTCGGATCGCTGGGCGAGCACGATCGTCGCCTGCGCCCAGTTGGCGTGGTTCTCGTCGGTGTCGGCGAGTGCCCGGGTGAGCAGGTCGTCGACCGACGGACGCAATCCGAACGCCGCTTCCAGTCGGGTGAGCACGGCCGGATGGGCGTCGCAGACGCTCATCCCACCGAGCGTGAGTACGTCGTATTCGCTGATGCCGTGCAGTTCGGAGACCCTGCGCCTGTCGACCGGACCCGTCGCACCGGTCATGAGGCGGAGTCCGTCTTCGGCGCCGGTCTCGTACCAGTGCCGAGCACAGGCCAGGAGATCCGTCCGCTCCTCCGCCGTGAGCCGGTTCGAGGCGGGAGTGAGCATGGCGGCGGTCAGTTCGGCGTTGCCGGAGGCGACGGCCCGCAGCAACGGTGTGCCTCCGTCGGGCAGCGACCGGAGCGGATCGGCACCGGCGTCCAGCAGGGCAACCGCGACGGCTTCGTCGAACGCGTCGACGGCCAGGCACAGCGCGGGCACGCCATCGGCGTCCGTCGTCTCGGGGTCGGCGCCCGCCCACAGAGCTTGCTGCACGGTGGTCGCGCGACCAGCGCACACCGCCTCGATCAAATGGTCATCCGCCAATGCCTGCCTCCACCCTCGGTCGCCCCGAGGCTAGTCGGCAGGGATGCTCCGGTGAGGAACCGGAGCTCGTCCGACGGCCGCGGGCCGCCGGCCCGAAGCACTTCGCACCTGGCGGTCCGGAGTCCTGGCTCACGCGACGGCCGCGCCTTCGCCTTTACCGCCGCGTGGACCGCCTTCCCGGGCCACGCCGCGAACGGCTGAGCCGCGCGCCCGGGCCAACCAACTGTGCCCTGCGGGGCCTGGTAACGGAGCCGCGCACCGGGATATGCAGGAAGGGTCATTCTCCTAGCAGGAAGAGGTCTCCATGCGCAGCCAGGACGGTGCTGAGAAGACCGGTGCGGCTCACGGTTCCGCTCAGGCGCGCAAGCCCGCGGCCGCGGCCGGTGGGCCGGTCGCCGGGCGGCTCGCCCTGCAGGGGACGATCGGGAACGCGGCCGTCGTCCAGATGCTGCGCGCTGCCGGCCACCCGCCCGCCCAGGACCGGCACAGGCACGGGGCCGCTTGCGGCCACGAGGAGGCGGAGCGGCCGTCGGTGCAGCGTTCGGCCGTGAGGGACGTGCTGCGCTCGACCGGCCGGCCGCTGGACAGTGCCGTCCGCACCGACATGGAGTCCCGGCTCGGGGCGGACTTCTCCGATGTCCGCATCCACAACGACGCTGCCGCCAGGGCTTCGGCCGCCGAGGTCGGTGCCCGCGCCTACACCTCCGGCCACCATGTCGTCATCGGCGCCGGAGGAGCGGACAAGCACACGCTGGCCCACGAGCTCACCCACGTCATCCAGCAGCGTCGAGGCCCTGTCGCCGGAACCGACAACGGCTCCGGACTGAGCGTCTCCGACCCCTCCGACCGGTTCGAACGGGAAGCGGAAGCCAACGCGACCCGGGTCATGCGGGCACCCGCACCTGGCCGGCGTGAGGACCTCACCGCCCAGCGTTCCGTGTCCCCGGGCGCCACCCTCCAGCGTGTACGACTGCCGGTCGTGCAGCGTGCCCCGCTTGCGGGCTACAACCAGCGGGTCGACTATCCGCAGGGTGCCCATTCCGTGACGGTCAACGGCACGGCGGGCAACGTGGGGATAGAGATGAAGGGGGAGCTCTTCGCGGGCCAGCTCGGCACGGGACAGGCGCCCACGGTGCAACCCGCTTGGTGGCCGCCGAGTGGGACCCCGATCGGGGACTGGTTCAAGAACTACATGGTGCAAGGGCATCTCCTGAACCACAACCTGGGTGGCTCAGGAAAGAATCTGGAGAATTTGACCCCGCTCGTCAGGCAGGCCAACAGCCAGCACCACGCGAAGGTCGAGAAAGGTCTCAAGGGGGCCATTCTCCAGTCGGGCTACACTGCCCGCTATCACGTGACGGCGGACTTCAGTTCCCACCCCACATCGGCTGACATGAAAATGACGCCCGGATCTCCGGAAGCCATAGCGTTCGACAGCATCTATCGATTCGGCCTTCCCGGGATGATCAGGGCGGAATACACCTTGTACGACGCCAAGGGAAAGGAAGTGGGCGGGGACGCGTGGGAGATCGAGAACAACAACATGTAGCACCTTCAACCGGCGGATCCGACGGGCGACGCGACGGAGGACACACACATGAGCAACGCAAGGCACCGACTCGACTCGCTGATCGCCGAACTCCGCGAGAACCCCCGGGTCGAGCTACTTGATCACGCACTGACCGAGCCCCTTCCGTCCGACCGGATCTCCCGCATCATCGAGGAGTCGGGGAGCCGGCTTCCCGACGGAGTGGAGGAGTTCTACCGACAGGTGGGCTCCTTCAGGCTCGACTGGCGGTGCACCGTTCCGGAAATCCAGCAAGGGGACAGCTCGGATCACGGTGTGGTCGATATCCTGCCCATCGACAGAGTGCTCGGAGACTGGAGCGGGGTGACCTGGTTCCCGACGGGTGAGCAGGAATTCCGCCCTGTGGTGCCCTTCGATTTCTTCACCCCGGAAGCGTGTGTGGCATTCGAGCGGGGAGACGGTGGCGTCTTCGAGGAGAAGCTCAGCTATCACTACTTCGGCGAAGAGCTGACCTCCATGAACCGCACCTTCGGTGAGTACGTTGACCTCCTGATCGCTTCACGCGGGTACTGGTACTGGCCGAAAACGCTGTGCGCCGGATATGAGGACAGTGCCGAAGTCGCCGACTTCCGCCGGAACATGCCTCTCATCTTCCCGGATTACGACGACGCGATGTTCCAGCCGCGGTCGGAAGGGAAATAGGCGACAGCGACGGAAGGGAGGAGCGCGCGGCCTTCTGCGCGGCCCCGGCCCGATTCCGGGCCGGGCGAGAGAGGGCTTGCGGTCAGCTCTGCCATCGGGCGAGCGAGGAGCGAGTCCTGAGGGTCTCCGGGTGCTCGGAGCCCAGGACGCGCAGCACGTCGGTCAGCAGGTCGGCGAACGCATGGGCGGCGCCCTCCGCGTCCCCGGCCTCGCCCTGCCATCGGGCGAGGTTCGACCTGGTTCCGAAGGTGCGAGGGTGGTCCGGGCCCAGAATCCGCAGCCGGTCCTTCAACAGCTCGGCGAATTCCTCGGTGGCCCGCGTGGCGTCACCCGTTTCCCCGTGCCACCGGGCGACGTTGTGCCGACTGGTGAGGGTGTGGGGGTGGTCGGGCCCGAGGACGCGAAGCCGGTCCTCCAGCAGTTCGGTGTACGCGCTCAGGGCGCCGGCGGCGTCCCCCGCCTCACCCCGCCAGTAGGCCAGGTTCCCGCGGGTGTTGAGGGTGTGGGGGTGGTCGGGGCCCAGGACGCGCCGCCGGTCGTCCAGCAGCGCGGCGAAGGCGGTGACGGCCCCGTCGACATCGCCCGCCATCCCTCGCCACCCGGCGACGTCGCCCCGCGTGACGAGGGTGTCGGGGTGATCCGGGCCGAGGACCCGCCGGCGGTCCTCCAGCAACTCGGCGAAGGCGGCGGCGGCCTCTGCGGCACCCCCCGCCTCGCCGCGCTGATAGGCGAGGTTGGCCCGGGCGTTGAGGGTGTCGGGGTGATCGGGGCCGAGGACTCGCTGCCGGTCTGCCAGCAGGTCGGCGAAGGCGGCGGCCGCCCCGGTGGCGTCCCCCGCCTCTCCCCTCCAGTACGCCAGGTAGTGCCGGGTGGTGAGGGTGTCCGGATGATCCGGTCCCAGCGAGTGGTGGGCGGTGGCGTGGAGGGCACGCCAGTGGGCGTCGGCGGCGTCGAGGTGCCCGGCCTCGCCCAGGCTCCTTCCTGCCCGGAAGAGCACCGGATGCGCCCTGGGCCCCCAGAGCGGGTCGGGCGCGTACGCATGGAGGGCGTCGGCATTGGCCCGCAGGACCTGTGCGTGGGCGCTGTCGCGCTCCACGTCGGGCCAGACGGCGACCAGGGCGTCGCCCGCGGTGCGGGCCAGATCGTCGTGCCGGTCCTGGGGCAGGCTCTCGCGGGTGGCCCGCTGGATGAGCTGATGGACGCGCACCGCTTGGTTCGCGGTGGCCGGGGTGTGCTTGATCAGGCTGAGCCTGTGCAGGACCCGGAGCGCGAGGCCCGCGTCCTCCGGCCGGATCCGAGGCGCGGGCCCGTCGACCCCGTCGGCGCGGTGTGCCGCGAGATGAGCGAGAGCGGGCAGACTGCCGAATACCCCGTCCGGCACGCCGTTGGGGTCGAGCACGGCCGCGAGCTGGAGGATGGGGCGTGCGAGTCCGACGGGTTCGAGCCGGTCGGCGCGCTCGATGGACAGGGACCACGACGCGGACAGTGCGACCTCCTGGTCGTCGGGCAGCGCGCCCGTCCCGGGCATCAACTGGGTCAGTGTCCGCGCCCGGTCGGTCAGCAGGCGGCGGTAGGTACCGCAGTCGAGTCCTGCGTCGACCAGGTAGGCCGTGGCCTGGGAGAGGGCGAGAGGCAGGTGCCCGAGATCCGCGGCCAGCGCGGCGAGCAGGTCGGGCGGCTCATGGCGGTCGTGTGCCGCCAGTGACGCGGCGAGGTGGGCGACCGCGTCCGCCTCGGTGAACAGGCCGACTTCGACCCGGCGGCGGCCGTGCCCCACCAGAGCCGCCTCTCGGCGCCTGGTGGTGGCGAGGCCCTGGCCGTACGGGCTCGCCGGCGGCCACAAGCCGCGCAGATCCGCGGGATCGGACACGTCGTCCAGGACGATGAGCCATCGGCACGGGGCAGCGCCGCCCTTGGGGTTGAGCCAGGCCAGGAACGTCCTCGCGGCTTGCTCTGGGTCCGAGGCGTCGGCCCGGCACAGTTCGACGCCGGCCTGTGCGTATCCCGTCACCACTGCCGAACGGCTGCTCGCCGAGATCCACACCAGCACGTCCAGACGGCCGCCCGTCCAGGTGGTGTGCGCGTAGTCGGCGGCGAGTTGGGTCTTTCCCACACCGCCCATGCCGGTGAGCACGGCCGTACCCCCGCCCGCGACCGCCTCCTTCAGACGCTCCAGCTCGGTCCGGGGCTGGAAGGAGAGCGCCCGCGGGGGGACCAGGCCGACCTGGTGCGGCCACGCGGCGGGTTCACGAGGGCCGTGCTGCACCACCATCGTGAGCGTGCTGACGTTCAGCTCGTGGATGTACCCGCTGTTGGCCAGGCCGCCGGTTGCGGCGACCGCGTCACCGGTCCCCGACACGTGTACGGGAGCGGCGGCTGCTCCCGAGGACGCCCGTGCCGGTCCGCGGTAACCGGTCACCGCTTTCCCGTCGGCCCCGGCCGTCGGGTCGCCGGTATCGGTCACGGAGACGTCGGGCTGTGCATCGGGGGGCCGCCCGGCCCGCCTGCGCCGCCTCACCACGGGCCGGCCTCTCGCCGCGTCCTGTCGGCCGGGCCCGGGTCACTCGTAGTCGACACCGCTGACCGCTCGGCTTCCCTTCCCGGTGGCCTTCGCCTTCCCGGTGTTCCGGACCTTCGCCGACCCGCTTCCCCTGCCCTTGGGGCGCTTGACGCCGGTGACCGCCGTGCCCCCGTCCGCGGCCACGGATTCGCCGGTTCGCGCAGCGACGTCGTCGACCTGGCCGCCGGTGTTCTGGAACAGCGCCCAGACGAACGCCGCGATGGCGACGGCCCCTTGGACCGACGCCCCGACGAGCTGGCCGGAGTCGGGACTGTCGAGCAGCCAGATCAAAGGAGTCGAAACGATTCCGGCCAGCGCCACTGCCATGACCGCGATCTTCCATGTATGCGACATGCCCGCCCCTTCCTGTCGCCCCGACCTGTCACACGTACGCCCTTGCGAAAGCCTGCGCGAACTCGGAGTCGCTCACCGTCCCGTTACCGCCCCCGCCCACGCGGTAACCCCGACCGGCGAGAGCATTGACGGGATCGAGGACCTCACGCATGAAATGGCTGATCCAGTCGCGCCTGTTCTGCGCCACGTACAGGGACATGGGCGTGAGGATCGCCAGACTGCCACCGGGATATCCGACGACGCCCCAGAACATGCGGTACTGCGCCATGGTGCTCAGGATCATGCCGTCGGCCCGGACTTCGTGATCCTCCGAAAGGCGCGGGGCTGCCTCGTGGATCGCCCTCGTCGTCTCGCCCGGATCGCCGGAGCCGTGGACCGTGATGACGAGTCCGACCGATTCGACCAGCCGGTACAGGGATTCGATGCGCGTGCCGTGAGCGTTCGCGTCGATGGCGAGGCTGAACATTTCGTGATCCCCCAACTGCGATTCGATGGCAGAGACTCTCGGTGCGCGTCACCCGTCCGGGCATCCGCCCCGGCGTTTGGCCACAGGACGGTCAACGCGACGACTTGGCAGGGGTGCGCCACCCGTTGACGGCGCCGATCACCGCACCCGCCGCCACGCAGAACATCGCGGTGACGAACGTCGTCACACCGACCCTGTCGCCGTCCATCCCTCCGATGCTCAGTGCGATCCCCAGGACGATCGCGACGGCGCCCCCCGCTGCGCAGCCGAAAAGCAGCCCGCCTCCGAAGCCGAGGACCGCGCCGACGGCACTCCGCGGCCGCGCGGGCGGCGCCGTCGCGGACCGGGCGGCTCGGCGCCCTGACGTGGACGGAACAGATGGAACGGATGGGGCAGGTGTGACGGGCGCGGGGCGGGCCCGGGGCGGCGAGTAGGAACTGGCGGTCCATGGAAGTCGCTCCAGCAACGTGGAGACCGCCGCGAACGGTTTACCCGGACCGACGGCGATGAGGTAGGCGGCCGACTCGTGGCGCAGCACCCGGGAGTGCTCGTGCACGGGTTTCCCGCCCGTGCCGGAATGGTTGTTCCAGGTCTCGGTGTACGAGAAGAAGCGCCCGTCGTCCCCGAGAACCAGGTCGATGGTGCAGCGGAACTCTTCCCAATTGTCGAGCCCGCGGTATTCGTCCTTCGCGTGGTCCGCCAACTGCTTGACGCACCACCCTTTGACCGTGGTGCCGTCGTCGGCCGTGAACGGGCGGGGCCTGACGCCCTTTTCGTTGAGCGTGCCCACCGTCCGGCGCGCCAGGTCGAGCATTTCCTCGTAAGCGTCCATCGGGCCGCCGCCGCTCCCGGGACTTTCAGCCCTCGTCGCCGCAGCCCTGACATGGAGTACGAGGGACCTTCGTGGCGAAACACTTGCCGCACTTCACGGTTTCAGCCATACCGACCGCCCAACTTCCTGCGTGGGGTCTCAGAGTCTGCCGAGCATAGCGCCGAGGTGACGCATTGCAGGAGGGCGTGAAAGCAACTCTGTTGCGCAGGAGTGCCGTTGACCGCGGGGCGACAATTGCCGATGTTCGGAGACGACGGACTGCGTGCCCGGACGTCCCCTATGAGCAGGGCTTTTGCCGCCGCTCGAACGATTGCGCGGGCAATATGACGACGAGCCGGCTCGACGACGTGCGTACGCACCCTGGAGCCGGCCGGTTACCGCACTGAACGTAGGGCGGTAACCGCACCTCCGTCCTGTTCGGCCCGGTTCAACGCCGGTGGTGGCGGACAGGCCCGGTGCCGTCGGCCGACGGCGGCCTCACAACCCAGGCGCCCCCCACACCGGGAACCACCGCCCCAGGGCCTTCTCCACCCGCAGGTCGTTCCCGAGGGCGGCCCGGACCTGCAACTCCAGTGGGTTGTCCCGCTTCTCGCTGCCGTCCGGGGCCGGGGCGAACGGGTAGAACGTGCCCCGCTTGTACAGGTAGACCAGCGCCAGCGACCGGCCCTCCGCGTCCCGGAAGGCGATCAGCGAGCAGAGCAGCTGCGGGCCGAAGCCGCCGTCCTGGAGCAGCGTGTTGACCGCGTGCAGGTCGTTGACCAGTGCGGCGACGTCCTCGGCCGGCTGCCGCGCGAGCAGCCACGTGTAGCCGTACGAGTCCCGGCTGAACTCCACCGGGATGCCGCCGCGCCCGGTGTCCGCGTCGAGCAGCTCCCGTACGTCCTGCTGGATACGGGCGAACGTGCCGCCCTCGACGCCCGCGAAGCACACCGAGCCGAGACCGGTCGGGGCGAAACCGGTGGCCGCCTGGAGGGTGAGGGCGGCGGAGGGGACGGCGAAGAGCTGGTCGAGATCGGGGCGGACCGGTTTGCTGCGGCCCAGGATGGTGTCGAGCAGGCCCACGGGGACTCCTTACGGGCGGGACAGGTCGGCGGAGATGCGGGCCAGCTGGTCCAGTCGCTGTTCCAGGGTGGGGTGCGAGGAGAGCAGCCGGCTCAGGCTCTCCTTGGAGGAGAAGGCGGGGACGAAGTAGAAGGCGTTGTACGGCTCCGCCTTCCGCAGGTCCTCCGTCGGGATCCGGGCCATCTGGCCGCCGACCTTGGTGAGGGCGGAGGCGAGGGCCGAGGGCTTGCCGGTGAGCAGTGCGGCCGTGCGGTCGGCGGAGAGCTCGCGGTAGCGCGACAGCAGCCGGGTGAGCAGGAAGCTCAGGGCGTAGACGACCGCACTGATCAGCGGGATCAGCATGATCGCGATGCCCATGGGGTCGTTGCTGCGGCTGTTGCGGGAGAAGCCGCCCCACAGGGCCACGCGGGTGATGATCCCGGCGAGCACGCCGAGGAACGAGGCGATCGTCATGACCGCCACGTCGCGGTGTGCCACGTGCGACATCTCGTGGGCGAGGACGCCCTCCAGTTCCTCCGGTTCCAGTCTTCGCAGCAGTCCCGTCGTGGCGCAGACGAGCGCGGTCCTCTCGCTGCGGCCGGTGGCGAAGGCGTTCGGGACGTCGCTCTCGGCGATGGCGACCCGGGGCTTGGCCATGTCGGCGAGCGCACAGATCCGGTCGATCGCGCCGTGCAGCTCCGGTGCCTGGCCGGGTGTGACCTCACGGGCACCCATGCTGAAGGCCGCGATGCGGTCGCTGAACCAGAACTGGGCGACGAACATGCCCCCGGTGGCGATCAGGATGACCGGCCAGGCGCCGCGCAGTACGGCAAGCAGCACGCCGACCAGAACCACGTACAGCAGGCCGATCAGGAACATGGTGGTGACCATGCGGGTGGTGAGACCGCGGTCGGGGGCGTACCGGCTGCGGGTCCTGGTCATGGGTGACCTCCAGTCCTCGCCTGTCTCCCATGGTGCTCCTCGGCGGCCGAAAGCGGATGCCGTCGCTCCGTTCGGTGGGTCCGCCCGAACCGCACCTCTCCGTTAGGTGTCGGGGGCATCTGGTGGTGGCATCGGGGCCGGGCAGTGCACGTTCGTCTCACGAACGTGTTCACCCAGGACGACGACGGGCTCGGCGTACTCCTGGCGGAGGCCGAGCCCGGTCCCACGGTCGGCGAGGCCGCCCGCGCCTGCCCCGTACAGGCGATCGCGGTCACCTGACCCGGCAGGCGGGGTGACCGCTCAGGGCCAGAGCAGCTCCCGCGTCCAGTCCGCCCCCTCCCGGCGGTAGCGCAGCCGTACGTGCCGCCGCCGGGCGTCGCCCTGGAAGAACTCGACCTCGCGCGGCTCGACCACGTACCGCGTCCAGGACGCCACCTCCGCGTCCGGCTCGTCCTGGGCCCGCTGCCATGCGGCGTCCGAGGCCCGGTCGAGTTCCCCGGTCGAGCCCAGCACCTCGCTCTGCCGCCCCACCAGGGCCGAGGCCAGGGCCCCTGTCGAGCGGGCGTGCAGGTCGGCGCTGCTCTCGGCGGGGGAGCACGTGGTGACGGGGCCCCGGACCCGGACCTGCCGTCCCTGAGCCGGCCAGTAGAAGCCGAGCGCGGCGTACGGACGGGCCGCGAGCTCGCGCCCCTTCGCGCTGGTGGAGTGCGTGGCGAGGTGCCAGCCGCGCTCGTCCGCGTCGTGCAGCATCAGGGTGCGCACGTCGGGCAGCCCCTCCGCGTCGACCGTGGCCAGCGTCATCGTGTGCGGCTCGGCCTGCCCGGCGGCGACCGCCCCGGCGAACCAGGCGTGGAAGAGGGGGAGGGGAGCGGAGGGCGCGGCGGCCGGGTCGAAGGCGGGGAGCTCGACGTCCCAGACGCGCTGGGCGTGGAGCAGGTCGAGGAAGGCGCGCTGCGCGCCGGAGGTGGATGCGTCGCTCATGCAGCCATTTGACCTGGCCCAGCGGTGCGGGTGGGCGAGTTGAGAGCGAAGTGGGGGTACTCACCGTCGTCGCGGAGTGAAGCGGCCCGGCTCGGGCTGATCCGGTGAGCCGTCCGACCGGGGGGGCCGACGGGCCGGGGGAGCCGACGGACCGGGGGAGCCGGCCGGACCGGGGAGCCGACGGACCGGGGAGCCGACGGACGGGGGGAGCCGTCCGGACCGGGGGAGCCGGCCCGCCCCTCACCCCCGCCCCAGCACCACCGTTCCCGACGAGCAGAACCAGCCGCCCGTCCCCGAGGCCACGGCCAGCTCCGGCAGCCGGCCGCCCGCCTTGCGGACCTGGCGGGCCCCCGCCTCGCCGCGCAGCTGGCGCACCGCCTCCACCAGCAGGAACAGTCCGCGCATCCCGGGGTGGCAGGCGGACAGGCCGCCGCCGTCCGTGTTCACCGGGAGCTCGCCGGCGAGGCCCGTGCGGCCCTTCTCCACGAACGACCCGCCTTCGCCCTTCGCGCAGAAACCCAGGTCCTCCAGCGTCACCAGCGTCATATAGGTGAACGCGTCATAGATCTCGGCCAGGTCGATGTCCGCCGGCCGCACTCCGGCCCGCTCGAAGGCGAGCCGGCCGGACACGGCGGCGGGCGAGACAGTGAAGTCGTCCCATTCCGACATCGTGGAGTGCGAGACGTGCTCCCCGGTGCCGAGGATCCAGACGGGTTCCTTCGCCGTGTCCGGTACGTACTCCTCCGCCGCCAGCAGCACCGCGCAGCCGCCGTCGCTGCGGATGCAGCAGTGCAGTCTGGTGAACGGGTCGGCGATCATCGGGCCCGACAGGACCTCGTCGACCGTGACGGGGGTGCGGAACATCGCGTCCGGGTTGGCCGCCGCGTTCGCCCGGGCCTGTACCGCCACCTCGGCGAGCTGCTCCAGCGTGGTGCCGTACTCGTGCATGTGACGGCGGGCGGCCATCGCGTACTTGGCGATCAGTGAGTGGCCGTACGGCACCTCGAACTGGAGCGGGCCCCGGGCCCCGAAGGAGAGGTTCGACGTGCGGCGACCCGCCTTGATGTCCGATCGGGCCGTGGACCCGTACACCAGCAGTACGGCGTCGGCATGGCCCGCCGCGATGGCGTCGGCCGCGTGGGCCGCCATGACCTCCCAGGTCGATCCGCCGACCGAGGTGGAGTCCACCCAGGTGGGTTTCAGCCCCAGGTACTCGGCGACCTCGACCGGGGCGAGCGTGCCGAGGCCGGCGGAGGCGAAGCCGTCGACGACCGACCGCTCCAGTCCCGAGTCGGCGAGCGCCCGGCGGGCGGCCTGGGCGTGCAGGGCGTACGGGGTGGCCGTGTCGACGCGCCCGCAGTCGGCGAGGGATATGCCGACGACAGCGACCTTGCGGCGGGAGGAAGGCATGGCAGACATGAATCTGACGCTACATCAGATATCGAGCGGACGGATCGCCGTGTGCCGGGGGGATCCTGTGGCCCCTGTCGCCGTGCGCGACTCTGGGAATCTCGCCGCATCACCCCTAGCATGACGACCCGTCAGATCGGAGGCCGTCGGCCTCCGAGGGGAAGGAGCCCGACGATGGATGCCGCCTTCACCGCGGAACAGGACGAGATCCGCCGCGCCCTGCGCGAACTGCTGGCCGGACGCGGCGGACCCGACGGGGCCGCGAGCGCCGCGGCCGCACCGGATGGACCTGATGGCGCCGGGAGCGCCGCGGCCGCACCGGAGGGGTACGACGTTGCGCTCTGGCGCCGGCTCTCCCGGGACCTCGGGCTGCCCGGGCTCGCCCTCCCGGAGGAGTACGGAGGCGGGGGGTGCGGGCCGGCCGAGCTCGCCGTCGCCCTGGAGGAGACCGGCCGCGCCCTGCTGCCGTCCCCGCTGCTCGCCACCGCCGTACTCGCCGCACCCCTGGTACTCGCCCTCGGCACCGGGGAGCAGCGCTCCGCGCTGCTGCCGCCCCTCGCGGCGGGCGAGCTGACCGCGGCACTGGCCGTCCCCGGCGGCTCGCTCTCCACCGCCCTCGGCCTCACCGGCGATCTCACCGGCGGCGCCTGGGCGGGCGGCGGCCGGGCGGGCGGTGTGCAGGCGCGGCCGGCCGGGGGTGACGGCGGGTGGCGCCTCTACGGCGAGGCCGCCCAGGTGCTGGACGGGCACAGCGCCGGACTGCTCCTGATCGCCGCCCACGCAGGGGGTTTCCCGCGCAGCCGCACCCTGCTGTTCCTGGTCCGGACCGACGGGCCGCAACCGCCCGCGGGGCTCGTCCGCACCCGGCAGGCCTCGTTCGACGCCACCCGGCCGCTCGCCCGGATCCAGCTGCGCGACACCGAGGCCGAACTCCTCGGCGCCGACGACGCCGCGGACGTGCTCGACACGCTCGCGGCCACCGGACGCACGGCGGCCGTCGCGCTCGCCGCCGAGGCGGCCGGGGCTGCGGCGAGCGCGCTGGAGCGGACGGTCGACCACGTCGGGGAGTGCGAACGGTCCGGCCGGGCGGCCGGTTCCTTCCAGTCCGTGAAGCTCCGGCTGGCGGACCTGTACGTGCGCGTGCGGTCGGCCCGCTCCGCCGCGTACTACGCCGCCCGGGAACCGGAGTCCGGCGGTCTCGCGCTCGCCCAGGCGCTGGAAGCGCTGCGGGTCACCACGGCCGAGGCCGTCCAGCTGCCGGGCGGCACCGGGTCGACCTGGGAGGACGAGGCGCGGTCGTACTTCAACAGGGCCGCGTCCGACGAGCTGCTCCTCGGCCCCGCGCACCGGCTGCGCGATCACGCGGCGCAGCGGGCCGGACTGTTCGGACCCGAGGGGCGGGGCGGTGCGGCGGGGCGCGGGCCGGCCGGGCGGGTGGCGGTCTGATGGCGCCCGGGGTCCGGCTCGTCCAGAAGGTGTCCTCGACCCGCGTCTTCGCGCGGATGGCCCCGCACGTGGTGCCCGCCATGGACCGCGCGGTGCACCGGCTGACCCGCGGCCGGGTGCTGCTCAGCGCGCAGATGCTGCCGGGGGTGGTGCTGAAGGTGCCGGGGGCGCGCAGCGGGCAGCTCAGGACGACCCCGCTGGCCTGCATGCCGCAGCCGGGTGACGGCGGTCCGGGGAGCTGGGTCCTGGTGGGCAGCAACTTCGGCCGCCCCGGGCATCCGGCCTGGACGGCGAATCTGCTGGCCCATCCGGAGGAGGCCGTCATCAACTGGAAGGGTCGTGACATTCCGGTACGGGCAAGGCTGCTGGCAGGGGAGGAGCGGGCCCGGGTGTGGGAGACGGCGCTGAGGTTCTGGCCGCCCTACGCGGTCTACCAGGCCCGGATCGAGCGGGAGATCCGGCTGTTCAGACTGGATCCGGCGCAGGGGCCCGATGACGGCCGGGCGTGACGGTCGCGCCTGACGTGCGGGTCCGTGCCCCGTCCGGGAACGCCGACGGCGGACCACATGCGTGGTCCGCCGTCGGTGAGACAGGACCTGGGGCGCCCGGGATCACCGCGCGTCACCCAGTACGGGGTTCCGGCGCGGGCGCTACTTCGTCGGCTTCTTGCCGGTGATGCCCAGATGCACCAACAGTGCAAGGTTCGGCCTGAGTTCGGCCTGCTTGACGCCCCAGGTGGTGAAGCCCTTCTGGTGCGAGGCGACGGCGGCCAGCATCGCGACCAGGGAGCCCGCCATCGCCGCGGCGCTGACGTCCTTGTCGACCTTGCCCTTGGCCTGGAGCTCCTTCACCGAATCCGTAAGGGAGTTGGTGACGGAGTTCAGGATCTTCATGCGGATCTTGTAGAACCGCTTGTCGCCCTCGGCCGCGCCGAGGTCGACCACGCGAAGGATGGCGTCGTTGCGCCGCCAGAAGTCGAGGAATCCCTCGACGAGTTCCTCGGCTGCCTGCCAACCCGACTTGCCGACCCAGGAGCGTCCGGCGACCAGTTCGGTCAGGCCGGCACCCTCCTTGGCCATCTCTTCGGCGATCTCGAGGACGGCGCCCTCGACGTCGGGGAAGTACTGGTAGAAGGTCGCGGGTGAAGTCCCCGCCTTCCGGGCGACGTCGATGACTTTGACGTCCCGGTACGGCGAGGAGCTGAGCATCTCGCTGAGGCAGTCGAGCAGCTTCTGCCGCGTCGCCTGTCCGCGTCGACCGGCCACGCGGCCGTCGACGGTGCGTACTTGTCCTGTCATGCCGTCAGCTTACCGACGGGTGATCGGAGCGCGATTCGGCCGACTGCAAATGGGGAGTGCGGCAGGTGCGGTGGGGGGAGTGGGCGGATTTCGGGGGATGCGCCCCAGGGGGACCCTGCCGATTTCCCACAGCCTGATTAGTGTTATCAACAGCCTGTGGACAACTTCGGTGGATAACTTTCCGTGACAAGGGTGCTCGGGGCATGTGTATCGAAAATGTGTTCGCATCGGAGGTGCTGAGGCGCGAATGGACCGGGGCGCGGCTACGTTGGGTGTGACGAGCGTCACCACCGATGAGTGGCTCCCCGACGGAAGGATCCGGGCCCATGGCCGCATTCGCGCGGTCCGCCCCCTGCTGGGTGGATGTGCAGCTCCCCGACCTGGAAGCGGGCAAGCGCTTCTACGGTGAGCTCTTCGGCTGGACCTTCCGGGCGGGCGACGGGCCGTACGCCGACGCTCTCAGCGACGGCGCCCTCGTGGCCGCACTCGCCGCCAAGCAGGACGGCCGGATGCCGACGGCCTGGGGCGTCTACTTCGCCACCGACGACATCGCCGCCACCGTCGCCAAGATCCGCGAGCACGGCGGACAGGTGATCACCGATCCCGTCCGGGCCGGCCGGTCCGGTGTGCTCGCCCAGGCCGCAGATCCCGGAGGTGCGGTGTTCGGACTCTGGCAGGCCGGTGAGCGCAAGGGCTTCCAGAAGCAGAACGAACCCGGTTCCTTCTGCTGGACCGAGGTCTACACCCGGCAGAAGGACCGGGTCGACGCCTTCTACGAGGAGGTCTTCGGCTTCCGCTCCGCGCAGGCCGACGAGTCCGGCGCCGGCGCTCCGGGCACCGCGGAGTCCGGCGTCGACTTCCGCATGTGGTCCCCGGCGGGCAGCGAACCGGGGCCCGACACCGCCGTCGGCGGGCGCAGCGTCATCACGGACGCGTTCCCCGCCGAGATGCCCAGCTACTTCCTGAGCTACTTCGCCGTCGCGGACTGCGACGCGTCGGCCGAGACCGTCAAACGGCTCGGCGGCCGGGTCTCCGAGCCGCCCTTCGACATCCCCTACGGGCGGATGGCGGTACTCCAGGACGACCAGGGCGCCGTGTTCGCCGTACTTCAGCCGCCGGTGTCCTGATACGGCACAAAGTGAGCCAGGACACCCCGATCCGCCCCCGGGTTCGCAACCGGCGCCTCGGCCAGGAAGAATCAGGGTGCGCACCGCCGGGTGGTGCCCACTGATGAGACGCTGCACACGGCGGGTTTTTCGCGGATCTCTCCTCACGGAGGTCCGTACGGGGAGGTGGCAGGCAAGTGGTGGAGCAGCTGACGCAGCACGACCCGAGGCGGATCGGCCCGTTCGAGGTGCTGGGACGACTCGGGGCCGGCGGCATGGGGCTGGTCTATCTCGCCCGCTCGGCGTCCGGCCGGCGGGTGGCGATCAAGACGGTTCGTACGGAACTGGCCGAGGACCAACTGTTCCGGGTCCGCTTCACACGCGAGGTGGAGGCCGCCCGCGCCGTCAGCGGGTTCTACACGGCCGCCGTGGTCGACGCCGACCCGCGCGCCGCCGTGCCGTGGCTCGCCACCGCCTATGTGCCCGCGCCCTCGCTCGAAGAGATAGTGAATGAGTGCGGGCCGATGCCGACCCAGGCCGTGCGCTGGCTGGCGGCAGGCATCGCGGAGGCCCTGCAGTCCATCCACGGGGCGAAGCTCGTCCACCGCGACATGAAGCCGTCCAACGTGCTCGTCGTCGAGGACGGCCCCCGGGTGATCGACTTCGGGATCGCGTCCGGGGTCTCCAACACCCGGCTCACCATGACGAACGTCGCTGTGGGAACGCCCGCGTACATGTCGCCCGAGCAGGCGCGGGACTCGCGCAGCGTCACCGGCGCGAGCGACATCTTCTCGCTCGGCTCGACCCTCGTCTTCGCCGCGACCGGCCACGCCCCGTTCCACGGGGCCAACCCGGTCGAGACGGTCTTCATGCTGCTGCGCGAGGGCCCCGACGTGAGCGGTCTGCCGGACGATCTGCGGCCGCTGATCGAGTCGTGCATGCAGATGGACGCCTCGCTGCGGCCCACCCCCGCCGAACTGCAGTCCCAGCTCTCCCCGCACCTCTTCGCCTCCGGCAGCGACGACAGCGGCACGGCCTCGGCCTGGCTGCCGGCCCCGGCCACCGCGATGATCGAGCAGCGCCGCGGCGGCGGCCGCGCGGTCGCCGCCCCGCCGCCCGTTCCGCCCGCGCCCGTGGCGCCGCCCCCGCAGTCGGCACCGGTGTCCGAGGGTGGCCCGGTGCGGCTGTCCGGCGTGCACGTGCCGATCGGTCCGGGCCCGCGCGCGCAGGACGTACGCGCTTCGGCCGCCGCGGCGGAGGCCGGTCCGGCGACCGGCTGGGTGCGCCCGCCCGCCGGAGCGGCCGGGGCGGTCACCGCCCCGACCGCCCCCGTTCCCGCTCCCGCTCAGGCGCCCGACGCCGCGCCCGCAGACCCGGGGCGCTGGCGGCCCTGGCGGTTCCGGATGTCGAACGACGTGTGGGGGACCCCGGTCGTGGTCGGCGACCTGCTGTACGTCACCTCCTTCGAGGTGCACGCGCTGGACACCGGCAACGGGCGGCGCCAGTTCAAGACCCGCGACGTGGCCTGGGCGATGGCTGTGGACGGCGGCAGCATCCTCGCCTCCGACGGCCCCTCGCTCTACGCCCTGGACGCCACGACCGGCACCGAGCGGTGGCGGCTGCAGTCCGACGCGTGGGTGTACTCGCTGAAGGCCGGCCGGGGCACGGTCGTCACCGGTACCCGGGGCGGCGGAGTCCAGGCGTGGGAGGCGTCCACGGGCGAGCGGCTCTGGGAGATCCAGGGCGCACAGACGGACTTCGAGACGGCGGAGGCCGGTCCGGTGCTCCACGACGGCACGGTCTACCTCTGGCAGGACGCCCGGCTGCGGGCCGTCGACGCCCGCACCGGCACCGAGCGCTGGTCCTATCCGGTCGGCGACGCGGCCTCCTGCGGCGGGGTGCCGGTCCGGGTGACCCCGGCGCCGGACGGCTACGTGTACATCTCCGCAGGCACCCGCGTCCTCGCCGTGGACGTCGCCTCCGGCCGGGTGCGCTGGCACTTCGAGTCACCGGCGGTCTTCCTCTCCCCGCCCGCCTTCGCCCCCGGCCCTGCGGTCACCGGCGGCGGGGTGTACCTCGCGGACTACCTGGGCACGGTGTACGCCCTCGACGCCTCGACCGGCAAGGACCGCTGGCGCATCGCCACGGAGTCGCGCCAGTCGACCGAGCCGGTCCTGGTGGTGGCGGGCAACGTACACGTGGGCAGCGGAAGCGCGCTGTACACGCTGGACGCGGTCACGGGCACCCCCAAGTGGCGGTTCGCCGCGGGCGGCGAGGTGGTGGGCGCGCCGGTCGTCGCCGACGGCCGCGTCCACTTCGGCTCCGCCGACCACGTCCTGTACACGCTGGACGCGGCGGGCGGCCAGCTCCGCTGGAAGCTCGCCACGGGCGGCGAGATCACGGGTTCGCCGGTGGCGCAGGGCGGGGTGGTCTATGCGTGCAGCAAGGACCGTTGCGTGTACGCGCTGGACGCGCAGAAGGGTACGGGCACGGGCAACAGGGCCCGCGCGTAGTCCTGCCCGGCCGGGGCACGGCCCCCCCCCGGCCGGTCCGGTGCTCGGCGACCCGCCCCCGGCCGGGTCCGGAGCTCGGCCGACCAGGTTCGAGGACGGAACCGGTGATGCGGTGGACGGCGCACGAAGGGTCCGGGGGCGCCCGGTGGCCGCTTCGTCCTCAAGCGCCGGACGGGCTGGGAGTGGGTGGCGGCTTCGTCGTCAGGCATCGGACGGGCTGGGAGTGGGTGGCGGCTTCGCCGTCATGCGCCGGACGGGCCTGAGTGGGGGCCGCTTCGTCCTCAAGCGCCGGACGGGCTTGGGTGGGTGGCGGCTTCGTCGTCAGGCGTCGGACGGGCTTGGGTGGGTGGCGGCTTCGTCCTCAAGTGCCGGACGGGCTGGGAGTGGGTGGCGGCTTCGTCCTCAGGCATCGGGCGGGCTGGATCTGCCGGGCCCGTCCGGGCGGTCCTGGACCGGGTACGTCGCGGTCGGCTCCGTATCGGGGTCGCGCGGCGGCCCGGAGGGCGGGCTCGGCGGGGGGCCGGACGGCGGGCCGGAGGGCGAACCCCGCGGTGGTCCGGACGGCGCGCCCGACCCCGGACCCACGTACGGCTCCGGCTCCGGCTCCGGCCACGGACTCGTCTGCACCGACGGCCCAGGCTCCCGCGTCGGCGGCCACGTGTCCGGATCCGCCGACCCCGGTGCCGCGTAGGGCCGCTCGCGGCGGCCCGCCCGGATCCGGTGGCCGCGCCCCGACATCAGGGCGGCGCCCAGCAGGAGCAGCACCCCACCACCGGCCGCGCTCGCCACCCCCTGCTGCAGGCCCGAACCGGCGCCCGCGACGGTCAGGCTGCCCTCCGCCTGCCCCTGGCGCACCATCCACAACACCGTGAACCCGAGCACCAGCACACCCGCGAGGGCGACCATCGGCCGGAAGCGGAGCACGACGCCCACGACCGCGAGGACCGCGGCGAAGAGGAAGGGCAGCAGGATCGAGCCGAACACACCGGGGTGGGCCCCGGTGACGCCGGTGAACAGGTCGTCGACCTCGTAGTGACGACCGAGGCGGCCGTCGTACCAGTCACGGAAGGGGCTCAGCACGGCGGCCGCCGCTCCTAGGAGAGCGACGATCGAGCCGAGGACGTTACGGATCATGTCCGGTACCTCCCGCGGGCGTGAGAGGCGCCGCCGGCGGCGACGCGGATCGGGCGACGCGATCCTCACCGCTCTCGACTCGACGCTACGCCCGGCCCAGGGCCCACGCCACCAGACAGATGATGACGAGACCGTGACAGGGTCATGACCGGACCGCCGGAGGGGGCCCGCCATGCTGTGCGTTACGGTGTCGCGCGGCCGTCCGGCGACGGGTCCGGCACGCGGCGCACACGAGGGTCAACACAAGGGGGACGTACCGATGGTGCGGCAGCACGTGAAACTCACCGTGGTCCTGGTCGCGGTGGTACTCGCGCTCACCGGCTTCTCCAGCTCGAGCAGCGGCGGCAAGGGCGGGAGCAAGAGCAGGAGCGGAAAGAGCAAGTCGAGCAGCAGCGGCGGCGGCGGGTGCTCCAGTTCCAAGAAGAGCAACGGCACGTACCACGACACCGACTCGGACTACGACGACTACAGCTCGTCGAGCGGCTCCTCGGGTTCCACGAGCGTCACCCCCACCGCCACCGCCACGGACGCCCCGCAGGCGTACGTCTTCCGCTGCGCGAGCCCCCGCAAGGGCAAGCGCAAGGCCGTCACCACCTCGACGGTGCGGCTCACCGCGAACGCGCCCGGCAGCCACTCGTACGAGGTCGACGTGACCTTCCTCGACGCGGCCGGCAACACCGTCGACACGGGTGAGGCGACGGTGGAGGCGGACGGCGGCGAGACGAAGACCGTCTCCGTCCGGATGTCCGGCCCGGGCAAGGTGTCCCGCGTGAGGAAGTGCTCGGTCACCGCCGAGCTGAGCTACTGACCGGCACCGGCCCCCGCCTTCACCGCAGCCGGAATCCGCCGCCCCCGCCCCGCCCCCTGAACAGCTCCGCCTGCTCCCCCTGCGGCAGGTTCCCGAGCGCGATCAGATGCGGGGCATGGGCGAAGGCCTGGGCCCTGGCCGCCTCCTTCGCGGACCAGAGCGCCCGTACCGTGCCCTGCACCCCACCGGTCGGGTACGAGGCGATGACCGCCGCGGCCCGCAGCGCGGCAGCCACGGCGCCGCCGGGCGGGGTCACCTCGCTGACCAGCCCGGTCTCGTACGCGCGACGAGCCGTGACCCGCTCCGCCGTCCCCATCAGGGACATCCGGGCCACCTCGCCGAACGGCATCCGGTGCGCCATGGCGATCGCCTCGTACGCGCTGACCATGCCGTACGTGGTGTGCGGGTCGAAGAACGTCGCCTCCTCGGACGCGATGACGAACTCCGCCTCGCCCAGCAGGTAGAACGCCCCGCCGCAGGCCATCCCCTCCACGGCCGCGATCACCGGCTTCCACAGGTCGTTGGCCTTCGGACCGATCCTGAGCAGCGGGTCGTCGATCGTGTACGGGGAAGAGGGCTGCGGGACGTCCACGCCCCGGTCGATCCCGGTGCAGAACGCCCGTCCGCCCGCGCCGGTGAGCACGACGGCCCGGACCTCGTCGTCGTACCGCAACGCCTGCCAGGCGGCGGTGAGTTCGGCGGCCGTCTGGAGATCGATCGCGTTGTGCTTCTCCGGCCGGTCCAGAGTGAGCAGCGCGACCCCGGTCCCCTGGTCGCTCTCCGTGCGGAGCGCCATCTCAGGTCACCGCTCCAGCGTCCAGCGGACCAGCGTCGCGTCGGGCGGGACGGGGCAGAAGACCGCCTTCACGACCGCCCCGATTCTCAGCCGCGCCGGATCGACGGAGTTCAGCGGTGCGTCGGGCCCGCTGACCACGTTGCCGACCAGCCGGATCTCCGGGGCGTCGGCCAGCTCGACCACCACGGCGTTGTACGGGGCCTGGGCGGCGTAGGCGGGCAGCAGCGGCGGATGCGGCAGCACGTACGACCAGATGCGGCCGCGCCCGCTCATCACCCGCCACTCGCTCTCGAACGACTGGCAGTGCGGGCAGCACGGCCGGGGCGGGAAGCGGAGCCGGCCGCAGTCCGGGGCGGCGCACGCCTGGACGCGCAGTTCGCCGCGGGCCGCGTACTCCCAGAAGGGCGCCCCGTCCTCGTCGACGACGGGCAGCAGCAGTCCATCCATCTCGGTCAGCTCCTCAATTCCTCAGCAGTACGGCGGACGTGGGCACGCCCTCCCCGGCGGTGACCAGGCAGGTCGAGGCCCCGGGGACCTGGGCGGTGGAGATGCCCCGCAACTGCTTCACGCCCTCGTTGATGAGGTTGAAGCCGTGCACGTACCCCTCGCTGAGCCCGCCGCCGCCCGTGTTGACCGGCAGCCGCCCGCCGCTCTCCAGCGCGCCGCCCTCGGTGAACGCGGCTCCCTCGCCGCGCCCGCAGAACCCGTACCCCTCCAGGGAGAGCGGGATGAGGGGGGTGAACGCGTCGTAGATCTGGGCGACATCGACGTCCTCGGGCCCGAAGTCGGCCTGCTTCCAGAGCTGTCGGGCCGCCGTCCAGGCGGGCCCGGTGAGCGGGTCGTCGTTCCAGTAGTTGACCATGCCGTGGTGCTGGGCCGGCAGGCCCTGGGCGACGGAGTGGAGGTAGACGGGCTTCTGCCGGCAGTCACGGGCCCGTTCGGCGGAGACGATCACGCAGGCCAGTGCCCCGTCCGTCTCCAGGCAGTTGTCGAAGAGGCAGAGGGGTTCGCTGATCCAGCGCGAGGTCATGTACATCTCGCGCGTCAGCGGCCGTTCGTACATCACCGCGGCGGGGTTCTGGTTGGCGCGGTTGCGGCAGGCGAGCGCGACGTTGAAGAGGTGGTCGCGGGTCGCCCCGTACTCGTGCATGTACCGCCGGGCCAGCATGCCTATCTCGTCGGCGGGCCGCAGCAGCCCGTACGGCCGGGTCCACTGGGCGGGGGTGGGCAGCTGCACGGCGGTGTTCTTCCAGGGCCGCGGCCCCGATCCGCGCTTGCGTGACCGCCAGGCGACCCCCACGCTCGCCTGTCCGGTGGCGACGGCGGCGGCCAGGTGCGCAAGGGTCGCGCAGGAGCCACCACCCCCGAACCCCACCTTGCTGAAGAAGGTGACGTCCCCGGCCCCGACCGCCTTCGCGACCTCGACCTCGTCGGTCTCCTCCATCGTGTACGAGGCGAACGCGTCCACCTCCGACGCGGCGATGCCCGCGTCGTCGAGCGCCGCGAGGATGGCCCGGCACGCCAGGGTCTTCTCGGACTCGGGCAGGTGCTTCGCGAACTCCGTCTGCCCGATACCGGCTATCGCTGCCTTGTCCTTGAGCGTCGCCACCCGCCACCTCCGAGACCGTCATGACTGCTGACAGCGGAGGAGGCTACAGCTAATCTGACGGATAGTCAGCTACGAGGCGGCCACTGCGGTGTTGCGGTTCGGCGGGAGGGCACGAGATGCGCGGCGACGAGGAATGGTCCACCGTCCCGGACCTGGTACGGCTGGCGGCCGGGCGCTACGGGGAGCGGGAGGCGGTGGTCGAGGGCCGCACCCGGATCACGTACGCGCAACTCGGCGACCGAGTGGAGCGGGCCGCCGCCGCGTGCATGGCCGCGGGCGTGGAGCCGGGGGACCGGGTCGCGGTCTGGGCGCCCAACACCCTGGACTGGATCGTCTCCGCACTGGGGGCGGTGACCGCGGGCGCGGTCCTCGTCCCGCTCAACACCCGCTTCAAGGGCGCGGAGGCGGCGTACGTCCTGGAGCGGAGCCGGGCGAAGCTGCTCTTCGTCACGGGCACCTTCCTCGGTACGTCGTACGTGGCGTCCCTGCGCCGGGCCGAGGCCGAACTCCCGCACCTGGAAGCGGTGGTGGTGCTGGCCGACTCCGCTCCCGACGACTACGTCACCTGGAAGGACTTCCTGGCGTCGGGGGAGCGGATATCCGCCCGGCAGGTACGCGAACGGACCGAGGCCGTCGACCCGGCCTCCCCCTCCGACATCATCTACACCTCGGGCACGACGGGCCGGCCGAAGGGCGCCGTCATCAGCCACGCCCAGACGTTGCGCTGCTACGCGATCTGGAGCGAGCTGGCCGGTCTGCGCGAGGGTGACCGCTATCTGATCGTGAACCCGTTCTTCCACACCTTCGGCTACAAGGCGGGCATCATCGCGTGCCTGATGCGGGGCGCGACCATGGTCCCGCAGCCGGTGTTCGACGTCGACACGGTCCTCGCCAACATCGCGGCCGAACGCATCTCGGTCCTCCCCGGCCCGCCCACGCTCCACCAGTCCCTCCTGGACCACCCGGCCCGCGCCTTGCACGACCTGTCGGCGCTGCGCCTCGTGGTGACGGGAGCGGCGGTGGTCCCGCTCCAACTGGTGAACCGCCTCCGCACGGAACTGGACATCGCCACGGTCCTGACCGCCTACGGCCTCTCCGAGGCGAGCGGCATCGTCACGATGTGCCGCCGCGGCGACCCGGACGAGGTGATCGCCGCCACCTCGGGCCGCGCCATCCCCGACACGGAACTGCGCGTCCTGGCCGCCCCCGGAACCCCCGGCGAGATCCTGGTCCGGGGCTTCAACGTGATGAGCGGCTACTTCGAGGACCCGGAGACCACGGCCGCCACGATCACGGCGGACGGCTGGCTGCACACCGGTGACGTGGGGGTCCTCGACGAGGAGGGCAACCTCAGGATCACGGACCGGATCAAGGACATGTTCATCGTCGGCGGCTTCAACGCCTACCCCGCGGAGATCGAACAGCTTCTGGGCCTGCACCCCGACGTGGCGGACGTCGCGGTGATCGGCGTCCCCGACCCCCGTCTCGGCGAGGTCGGCAAGGCGTACGCGGTGCGCCGGCCGGGCGCGACGGTGACGGCGGACGACCTGATCGCCTGGTCCCGGCGCGAGATGGCGAACTACAAGGTGCCGAGGGCGGTGGAGTTCGTCAGTGAGCTCCCGCGCAATGCGAGCGGCAAGGTGGTGAAGGGGGACTTGCGGGGGCTCTGATGCCCTCGGCCCGTCCCGGTCCGCGGCGCGCGTCCGAACGTGGACGCTTCCGCGGCGTACCCCGGACATGCAGCGGCCGCGACGGCTCCCCCTCCGCGCCGCCGCGGCCGCTCCCCCCGTGCTGGTTGGACTAGTTGGGCTTCGGCACCGACGCGTGGGCGTCGAGGGTGGTGAGCTCCTCGCCCGAGGCGTGGGCGTCGGTCGGCTTGAGGGGCTCGCCGGAAGCGTGAGCGTCCTGGGTGGTGAGCTCCTCGCCCGAGGCGTGGGCGTCGGTCGGCTTGGTGATGCCGCTGTTGTCTGCCATAGAGGTCAGCTCCTGAAAGCGTGGACGTGGTGGATGGTGTGCCCGTCCGGCGGTTCCCCCGTGGATCGCCGGACGGGCATTCCAGGGCCGTTCACCTTAGTGGTGAGGCCACACGCCGATCCGTCTGCCCCCCGACGCGACGGATCGATGAGTCAGAGAGTGGCGTGGGGCGATAAACGAATGATGAACGCGCGGTCCGGACGACGTCAGAGCACGGAAGCCGGGTGGAGGAGGGCACGCACGTCGTCGGCCTCGGACGAACCCAACTCCTCGAAGACCGTGAGTGACTCGCGCCAACAGGCCTTCGCCCGATCGGTCTGGCCGAGTGGCATGAGGCTGAGACCGAGCACGGTCAGAACGTTCGCCCTCCGCCACTCCCCACCGATTCCGTGCAGTACGGCGAGTGCCTGCTCCGCCTGCGCCGCGGCCTGCGCGTGTTTGTGGTCGGCCAGGTCCACTTCCGACAAGCGGAACAGTGTCATACCGTGCCAGAAGCGCTGTCGGCTCTCGCGGAAGACGGTCAGGGCCTCGGTGAGTACCTTCCGGGCCTCGGAGGTCTGGCCGGCCCCGGTGAAGGCCAGCCCGAGGGCGTACTTCCCGTTGGCCAGACGAAGAGCCTGTCCCACTCCGTCCGATGCGTAGAGGGCGATGCCCTGCTGGGCCAGGCTGACCGCGCTCGTCTTGCGGTCCGTGGCCAGGTGGACCCTGGACATGTTGCACAGCGCCGAGGCCTCGCCGGACTTGTTGTGGTCCGCCCGGAAGGCGCTCAGGGCCTGGGCGAAGTGTGCCTCGGCCTCAGCATGTCGGTTCTCGTAGAGGGCGATGATCCCGAGCTGGTTGGGTGCCTGGCCGGACGAGACCGGATCATCGGCGGCCAGGCCCAGTTCCAGGGCACGTCGAGCATCGCTCTGCGCGTCGGCGAACCGCCCCGAGATGCTGTGGACATGCGTCAGCATGGTGCGGGCACGGGCCTCCGCCTGCACGTCTCCCGCTGCTCGGGCCGCCTCGGAGACCGCGGTCGCAGCCTGGGTGAACTGGTGCGAATTGGCACCCGATTCCCCGAGGTCCACGGCGGCCATGAGGAGATCGGCGGCCTTGCGGAGCGTGCCCTTCGCAGCCGACTGCCGGGCGCACGCCAGCAGCCCGCTGGACTCGCTGAAGAGCCAGTCCAGCGCCTCCGCCGATGTCGGGAACGACAGACCGGGGCGGCTCGTCGGCTCGAAGTGGTCGAGCACGCGCTCCCCCGGCCGCTCCAGCGCGTACACCGCCGCCGCGGTGGCCAGGTAGAAGTCCAGCAGCCGCGACAACGCCCGCTCCTTCTCCTCCGGCAGCTGCTCGTCCCGGTCCGCGCACGAACGCGCGTAGAGGCGCACCAGGTCGTGGTAGCGGTAGCGGCCCGGCGCGGCCGACTCCACCAGGCTCGTGTCGACCAGCGCCTCCAGGAGGTCCTCCGCCGTGTGGGCCTCCAGGTCGAGCAGGGCCGCCGCCGCGGCCAGGGAGATGTCCGGGCCGTCCGCCAGGCCCAGGAGACGGAAGGCGCGGGCCTGGGGCGGCTCCAGCTGGCCGTAGCCGAGTTCGAACGTGGCCTTCACCGCCAGGTCGCCCGCCTGGAGCTCGTCCAGCCGGCGGCGCTCGTCCGCGAGTTTCGCGGCCAGGACCGAGACGGTCCAGGTGCGGCGGGCCGCCAGGCGGGAGGCCGCGATGCGGATGGCGAGGGGGAGGAAGCCGCACGCGGCCACCACGTCGAGGGCCGCCTCGCGCTCGGAGTTGATGCGCTCCTCTCCCACGATCCGGGTGAAGAGCTGGAGGGCTTCCTCCGGTGACATCACGTCCAGGTCGACCAGGTGCGCGCCCGCGAGGTCGACCATCCGGACCCGGCTGGTGACCAGCGCGGCGCAGCCCGCGGTGCCGGGGAGCAGGGGCCGGATCTGGGCCGCGTCGTGGGCGTTGTCCAGGAGGACGAGGATGCGTCGGCCGTCCAGCGTGGAGCGGTAGAGCGCGGCACGTTCGTCCAGGGAGTCGGGGATCGCCGAGTCCGCGGTGCCGAGGGCGCGCAGGAACGCGCCGAGGACCGTCTCCGGCTCGGCGGCACGGGCGCCCGCGCCCTGGAGGTCGACGTAGAGCTGGCCGTCCGGGAAGTGCGGGCGGGCCTGGTGGGCGACGTGCACGGCGAGGGTCGTCTTGCCCACGCCGCCGATGCCGGCCAGAGCGGAGACGGCCATGACCGAGCCCTCCGCGGTGGCCAGTCGGTTGCCCAGTTCGCGGACGAAGGCGGAGCGCCCGGTGAAGTCCGGCACTGTGGCGGGAAGTTGGGCCGGGCGGACCGGGGCGGCGGCCGGGGCCGGTTCGTCCACCGGACGGGCCAGTTCCTCGTCCGCCCGCAGGATCCGCTGCTGGAGCGCGGCGAGTTCGGGCCGCGGGTCGACGCCCAGCTCCTCGGCGAGCAGTCGCCGGGTGTCGGCGTAGACGGCGAGCGCCTCGGCCTGGCGGCCGCTGCGGTACAGGGCCACCATCAGGAGCTCGCGCAGCCGTTCGCGCAGCGGGTGGGCCGCGGTGAGCGCGGTCAGTTCGGAGACCGCCTCGGCGTGGCATCCGACTTCCAGGTCCAGATCGAGGCGGGTCTCGGTGAGCTGGAGCCGCCACTCCTCCAGCCGGGAGCGCTGGTATTCCGCGTACGGGCCGGGCACCGAGGCCAGCGCCTCGCCGTCCCAGAGGCCGAGCGCCTCGTTCAGCAGTGTCCGGGCCCGGCAGCGGTCGCCGGAGGCCCGGGCCTTCTCCGCGTCGGCCGCGAGGTCCTGAGCGACGGTCAGGTCGAGTGCCTGGGGCCCGATCCGCATCGCGTAGCCGCCGGAATCGCTCGCCAGGGTGAGCGGGCCCAGGGTCTTGCGGAGCCGGGAGGCATAGGTGCGTACCGCGGCCAGGGCCTGGGAGGGCGGGTCCTCGCCCCAGATGGCGTCGATGAGTTCGGCGGCCGTGGCGGTGCGGCCGCCCCGGAGCAGCAGGGCCGCCAGAAGGGCGCGCTGCTGCGGTGAGCCGGAGGGCAGTGTCTCGTCGCCCCGCCGGGCCCTCACCGGACCGAGCAGGGAAAAGCGCAGCCCGGATTCCTCCGTCGCCCCCTGTTCCGGGGCGCGTTGCTCCGGAACACGTACCCGTGGCCCGTCGTCACGGCCCATTGCTGTCTCCTGTCCTGCTCTGTGCGCTGCCCGGCACTGTGGCACATGTCCGGATTCCGCCTGGGCCATCCGGATTGCTCCATACCGTTGGTATCGCCGTCAACAGTCTGCCTTGTGAATGGGGGGCGCGTCAGCAGTGGGTGACTCTCTGCACAAGCCCTCGACAACGATTGTGGAACGAGGCCTCGTCCGAAGAGCTGACGGTTCGTCAGATCGACGCTACCGTGGTACGCATGGAGACCTTCCCGAAGATCATCTCGGTGGACGACCACACGGTGGAGCCCGCTCATGTCTGGCGGGACCGGCTCCCGTCCAGGTACGCGGACTCGGGACCGCGCGTCGTCCGGGCGCCGCTCAAGGAAATGACCTTCATGGGCGGCAGGTTCGCGCCCGTGATGGGCGCGAAGGGGGACGACGGGCCGATCGGTGACTGGTGGGTGTACGAGGACCTGCGCCGCCCGCTCACCCGGCTCGACACCGCCGTCGGTTACGACCGGGACGAGATCAAGCTCGAGGTCATCACCTACGAGCAGATGCGTCCCGGTTCGTTCTCGGTGCCCGAGCGGCTCGCCGACATGGACGTCAACCACGTCCAGTCCGCCCTCTGCTTCCCGACCTTCCCCCGCTTCTGCGGCCAGACCTTCACCGAGGCGAAGGACCGCGAACTCGGGCTGCTCGGGGTGCGCGCGTACAACGACTGGATGGTCGAGGAGTGGTGCGGGCCCGACGCGCACGGCCGCCTCATCCCGCTCACGCTGATCCCGCTCTGGGACGCGCGGCTGGCCGCCGACGAGGTGCGGCGCAACGCCGCGCGCGGGGTGCGTGCCGTGGCGTTCTCCGAGATACCGCCCCACCTGGGACTGCCGTCCATCCACACGGACGAGTGGGACCCGTTCCTCCGGGCCTGCGACGAGACGGGGACGGTGATCGCCATGCACATCGGTTCGTCCTCGAAGATGCCGTCCACCTCCGCCGACGCACCGCCGGCCGTCGGCTCGACCATCACCTTCGCCAACTGCTGCTTCTCGATGGTCGACTGGCTGATGAGCGGGAAGTTCGAACGCTTCCCGAACCTGCGGATCATGTACGCGGAGGGCCAGATCGGCTGGATCCCGTACATCCTGGAACGGGCCGACGTCGTCTGGGAGGAGAACCGCGCCTGGGGCGGGGTGGCCGACAAGGTCCACCGTCCGCCGTCGGAGCTGTTCACCGAGCACGTCTACGGCTGCTTCTTCGACGACGCCTTCGGGCTGAAGAACCTGGACGCGATCGGGGTGGGGAACGTCCTGTACGAGACGGACTACCCGCACTCCGACTCGACCTGGCCCAGGTCCCGCGAGGTGGGCGAGGCACAGATGGGGCACCTGGACGCCGACGTCGTGGACCGCATCGTGCGCCGTAACGCGATCGACCTGCTGGGGCTGACCGCCGACGGACTGTGGGCGGGGCCCGGTACGGGAGTGTGACAGGGGGTGGAGGGGGCGGCCGGAAGGCACGCCCCCTCCACCTCGATCAGGCCCGGGTCACCGGTTCCTGGAGCTCCGTGACCCACTTGTCCTCGTCCTCGGGGCACTCCAGACCGACCTCGCGCGCGTATCCCGCCGAGCGGTAGCCGCTCTCGTCGATCCCCCGGGCCAGGGCCTGGGCCGTCGGCAGGATCCCGGCCATCGAGCCCCGGTGGACGATGGTCGCCGCCTCGAAGGGCGGCAGTTCCACCACCGTGACCCCGGTGTCACCCAGCGGCCCGACCGGCGCCGAGACCGTCACCCCGGCGTGGACGACGACCGCGCCGCCGCCCTCCGGGACGTCCTCGTAGCGCGCGATGCCGGGGCCCGTCGGGGAGACCCCGGCCTCGCCCAGCAGCGGGAAGAGCCGCTCGTACAGGGGGCCGATCACCGGTGTGATGTCCTGCGGCTCGTAGCTGCCTGCCACACCGGTCAGCTCCGCGACGCGTACCGCCGGAACGCTCTTGATCATGACTTCGTGCACGGACATGTGTCCCTCGCTCTCGATCGACCGGAGCCTCGCCTCGACCTGGACCAGGCCGGCGGCCGCCGCCGCCATCGCCGCCTCCAGCTCCGCCCGGCGCAGCCGCAGCATGCCGCGCAGCTCCTCCGGGCCCACCTCCTCGTCCAGGACGGCCCGCACCTGCTGGAGCGTGAAGCCGAGTTCCTTGAGGGCGATGATCCGGTTGAGCCGGGCGAGCTGGGCGGCGCCGTAGTAGCGGTAGCCGGACGCGGGGTCGGTACGGTCCGGGCGCAGCAGCCCGACCGCGTCGTAGTGACGCAGCATCCGGGCCGACACCCGCCCGTACCGGGCGAAGTCTCCGATGGTGAACATGATGTCTCCCAGTGCAAGGCCTCACACGGCGTCAAGGTCAAGGCTCGCAGCGGCCCGGGGGACCGGGACACAAAGGCAGGAGCCCCGCTCCTCCGCCGGGGCGGGGGAGCGGGGCTCCTTGGGTACTGCGTTACCGGCCGCGATCGGCCGACCCGGGCAACTAGGCCGGGGTGACGTTCTCAGCCTGCGGACCCTTGGGTCCCTGAGTGACGTCGAAGTTCACGACCTGGTTCTCCTCGAGGGAGCGGAACCCGGACGCGTTGATCGCGGAGTAATGGACGAAGACATCCGGGCCGCCGCCGTCCTGGGCGATGAAGCCGAAGCCCTTTTCAGCGTTGAACCACTTGACGGTTCCGGTAGCCATAAGCCCTCCTTGGGCCAAAGGGTTGCCCTGCTCCAGAACCTGCAAAGAAGTCTGAAAACTACAAAAGCCTGCGGGTTACATGCTCCGCAGGCTCTGTACTGCAAGGGAAACCAAACTGCAACTTGGCGATGAGCCTAGCACGCAGCGTGTGGCCAAGGGTAGAGGGAAAGATCACTTCATCCGGATGTTTGGCAGTCGCGCGGATGGGCGCTCCGAAGGCCCTTCCGGGTGGCTGCCGGACCCTTCCCGAAAGGCCTTCCGGTTCACTCCCGGGTCCGCCCCGAGAAGCCTTCGGCGTCCATTGCGGGGGCGCCGGAAGAGGGGCCGAAGCGGCGCCGCGCGCCCCCGGTGCGGCCGTCCGGCGGTCGCGGGTCTAGCCTCACGATGTGGACAATTCAACCGTCTCAACCGTCGCAGGCGACAACCGTCGCAGCCGGCCGCGCGTCGGCCACATCCAGTTCCTCAACTGCCTGCCCCTCTACTGGGGGCTCGCACGGACCGGAACCCTGCTCGACCTGGAGCTCTCGAAGGACACCCCGGAGAAGCTCAGCGAGCAGCTGATCAGAGGCGGTCTGGACATCGGTCCCGTCACCCTGGTGGAGTTCCTCCGCAACGCCGACGACCTGGTCGCCTTCCCCGACATCGCGGTCGGGTGCGACGGGCCCGTCATGTCGTGCGTGATCGTGTCGCAGCGGCCCCTGGAGGACCTCGACCGGGCCCGGGTGGCCCTCGGTTCGACCTCCCGCACCTCCGTACGGCTGGCGCAGCTGCTGCTCGCCGAGCGGTTCGGAGTCACCCCCGACTACTACACCTGCCCTCCCGACCTGGGCGTGATGATGCAGGAGGCGGACGCCGCCGTCCTCATCGGTGACGCCGCGCTGCGTGCCAATCTGCACGACGCCCCCCGGCTCGGGCTCCAGGTCCACGACCTGGGCGCGATGTGGAAGGAGTGGACGGGACTGCCGTTCGTCTTCGCCGTTTGGGCCGCGCGCAAGGACTACCTGGCCGCCGAGCCCCTCGCGGTGAAGAAGGTGCACGAGGCGTTCCTGGCCTCGCGGGACGTGTCCCTGGAGGAGGTCACCAAGGTCGCGGAGCAGGCCGCGCGCTGGGAGGCCTTCGACGCGGAGGTGCTGGAGCGCTACTTCACGACCCTCGACTTCCGCTTCGGCCCGGCCCAGCTGGCCGGCGTCACGGAGTTCGCCCGCCGGACCGGTCCGACGACGGGTTTCCCCGCCGACGTGAACGTCGAACTTCTCGGCGGCTGACAACCCACGGGCTCTCCCGCCGCGTGCCGGTCGGGACAACTCGGTACCCCGTGCGGACGTACGGATATCGGTTCGGGTGAATTCGCGTTGAATGGCCGATTGGCGGGAGGCCTCGGGAGTACGTCCCCGTTGCCTCCCGTAATCCCCCCGGGGAACGGCACATTCACGCCTTTTGTTGTGGCGAATGGCGTCGTTCGTTCCCTTGGGGCCGAAATCGGCGGATGGTTTCCCCTGTGACCCGATGACCTTCGCCCCTAGGCTTCGGTCGGAGGTCCGGCCGGTCCACAAGGGGAGTCACGCATATGCAGCCGCTCGAAGCCGGCGAACCGCTGAGCATCGGTGCCTACCGGCTGCTCGGCCGCCTCGGCGCGGGCGGCATGGGCCGCGTGTATCTGGGGCGCAGCGCGGGCGGCCGGACCGTCGCGGTCAAGGTCGTCCACCCGCACTTCGCGCTCGACGAACAGTTCCGTGCAAGGTTCCGGCGCGAGGTCGACGCGGCACGGCGGATCGGCGGGCAGTGGACCGCCCCCGTCCTGGACGCCGACCCGGACGCGCCCGTTCCGTGGGTGGCCCATGGCTACGTGGCCGGGCCACCGCTCTCCGCCGCCGTCACCGACCACGGGCCGCTGCCCGAGCAGGCGGTACGCACCCTGGGTGCCGGGCTCGCCGAGGCGCTGGCCGCGGTCCACGGGCAGGGCCTGATCCACCGGGACGTGAAGCCGTCCAACGTGCTCCTCGCCCTCGACGGGCCCCGGCTGATCGACTTCGGTATCGCCCGGGCCATCGACGCCACCGCCTCGCTCACCTTCACCGGGGTCTCGGTCGGCTCGCCCGGTTACATGGCGCCGGAGCAGATCCGTGGTCTGGAGATCTCGGGTGCCGCCGACGTCTTCTCGCTGGGCGCGGTTCTCGCGTACGCGGCCACCGGTGCCGCCCCCTTCCTCGGCGACTCCTCCGCCGTACTGCTCTACAAGGTGGTGCACGAGGAGCCCGAACTGGGTGAACTGGAGGGCGGGCTGCGCGATGTCATCGCTTCCTGCCTGGCGAAGGACCCGGCCGGGCGGCCCACCCCGGCGGAGCTCGCCCGGCAGTTGACACCCGGCGGCGCGGCGGCCGCGGTGGCCGCGGGCTGGCTGCCCGGTCCGCTGGTCCGCGAGGTCAGCCGGGAGGCGGTCGCGCTGCTCGACCTGGAACCTCAGGACGCCCCCGTCCAGTCGGGCCCCGTGCCGTTCACCAGCGCGTCGTTCGGGTACAACGGGGGCCCCGCCCTGGGTGTGTTCGGCCCGCCGGTGGAACCGCCCCACACGGCCGGTCCGGCCCTGCCGCCCCATCCGTCCGGGGCCGGGACGGGCGGGGTGCCGGGACAGCGCACCCCCGATCCCCGGTTCACCGTAGGAGTGAGTGCCGACTCCGGGCCGGGGGAGCGTGGGGGCCGGAGGATGAGCTGCACCGTCGCCCTCGCGGTGGCAGGTGCTCTTGCCGCGGTGACGGTGGGCAGCGCCTTCCTCTTCGACCTGATGCCGGGAGGCAGCGGTTCCGACACCGCCGAGCACGGCGACACCGGCACCCCGCCGGCCGCCACCCCCTCGGACAAGGAGCCCGCACCCGCCGGTTCGGCCACCGGCGGCCCACGTCAGGTCACCGAGGTTCCGAAGGCCTTCGTCGGCACGTGGAAGGGCCCGGTCACCGAGAAGACGAGCGGTCAGGCGCACGGCACGCTCACCGCGGTGTTCGAGGAAGGGAAGAAGGGGGCCGACGTGGTCAGGATGAACACGACGCTCTCCACTCTCGGCATCGAGGTCAGCTGCAGCAGCATCGCCTCCCTCACCTCCGGCACCGACAAGGAGCTGACGCTGCGGGAACGTGCCGATCCGGACCGCCCCGGCACCAGGGGCCTGTGCACGAGCACCGTCTCCGACGTCCACTTCACCCTCGCGGCCGACGGCACCCTGCGGTACCGGTCGGACGAACGGGGCGCCGGACTTCCCTACGGCACGCTGACCCGGTCCGGCCGATGACCCGGAGCAGGGCTGGCGTACGCTGAACCGGTCCGTAGATCCGTTGAAAAACCGCCGAAAGGTGACAGCCCGGTGACCGAGAAGGCCGACCTCCAGCCCATCCTCGACCGAGCCGCCGACGGCGGCCGGATCACTCCGGCGGAGGCCCTCGACCTCTACCGGTCGGCGCCCCTGCACGCCCTGGGCGCGGCCGCGGACGCCGTGCGCCGGCGCCGCTACGCCGGTACGGAGCACATCGCGACGTACATCATCGAGCGCAACATCAACTACACGAACGTGTGCGTCACCGCCTGCAAGTTCTGCGCCTTCTACGCCGCGCCCAAGGACACCGCCAAGGGCTGGTCCCGCGACCTCGACGACATCCTGCGCCGCTGCGCGGAGACGGTCGAGCTCGGCGGCACGCAGATCATGTTCCAGGGCGGGCACCACCCGGACTACGGCGTGGAGTACTACGAGGAGCACTTCTCCGCGATCAAGAAGGCGTTCCCGCAGCTGGTCATCCACTCGCTCGGCGCCTCCGAGATCGAGCACATGGCCCGGATCTCCAAGGTCTCCGCCGAGGAGGCCATCCAGCGGATCCACGCCGCCGGCCTCGACTCCTTCGCCGGCGCCGGCGCCGAACTGCTCCCGGCCAGGCCGCGCACCGCGATCGCCCCGCTCAAGGAGTCCGGCGAGCGCTGGCTGGAGATCATGGAGATCGCCCACCGCCTCGGTGTCGAGTCGACCTCCACCATGCTCATGGGCACCGGTGAGACGAACGCCGAGCGCATCGAGCACCTGAGCATGATCCGGGACGTGCAGGACCGCACCGGAGGCTTCCGCGCCTTCATCCCGTACACGTACCAGCCGGAGAACAACAAGCTGAAGGGGCAGACGCAGGCCACGCTCTTCGAGTACCTGCGGATGATCGCCATCGCCCGGCTCTTCCTGGACAACGTCGCCCACATCCAGGGCTCCTGGCTCACCACCGGCAAGGAAGTCGGTCAGCTGTCGCTGCACTACGGCGCGGACGACCTCGGCTCGATCATGCTGGAGGAGAACGTCGTCTCCTCCGCCGGTGCCAAGCACCGTTCCAACCGCCTGGAGATCATCGACCTGATCCGCAAGGCGGACCGGGTGCCGGCCCAGCGCGCCACCACGTACGAGCACCTGGTCGTCCACGACGACCCGGCGAACGACCCCGTCGACGAGCGCGTCGTCTCGCACATCTCGTCCACCGCGATCGAGGGCGGCACCGCGCACCCCGAGCTCAAGCTCCTCGACGCCAACTAGGGCCTTCCGCCTTGCTGACCATCCACACCGCCGCCCTGCTCCTGCCGGGCGGCGGCCGTGCACCTGTCGCCGACGGGGCGGTGGCCGTGCAGGACGCGGTGACCGTGGCCTTCGGCCGGTACGGGGACGTGGCCGCGGCCCACCCCGCCGCCCGGGTCCGCCGCTGGCCGGGCGTCCTGACCCCGGGGCTCCTGCAGCCGGACGCGGTCCGGCTGCTGGAGGAGTCGTACTTCCCCGATCCGCGTGAGGCGGACACCCTGGGCACGGCACCGCTGACCGGCGAGGAGCTCGACGCGCTCGGGCCGGACGACACCTGGCGGGCCGGCAGCGTCCGGCGCGGGCTGCACCGGATGCTCCGTCAGGGCACGACCGCGGCGGCCGCCGCCCCCACCGCACCGCCCGCCCTGGTCACGGCCATGCGCCGGTCCGGGCTGCTGGTCGTCGGCGCTCCGTCGCACCCGGGCGGCACACCCCGGCTCGACCCGCTGGCCGGGGCCGAGGCGCTGGCCGGTGCGACGGCGTCCCCGCTCACCGTCGGAGGGCGGGCCGACCTCGCGGCCTTCGACGTCCCGGACGAGGGCGCACTGCTCGCGGCGGGTGCGGCGAGCTGCGTGGCGACGATCGCGGCGGGGCGACTGGTGTACCGGGGGCGGTAGGCCGGGCCCGGCCGGGTGTCACGGGACGGAAGGACCGCCGAGGTACTTTCCGTTCGCGTCGTAGGGCCAGGCGTTGGCGACGCATCCCTTGAGGCCGTCGATCTGCTGCATCATCGCGGGGGCGGGGCGGCCCCTGCCGGGGCAGGTCTCGTGCCCGTGGCCCAGCCAGTGGCCGACCTCGTGGTTGACGATCAGGGCGCGGTAGTCGGCGAGCGGGCCGTCGAACTCCGGCGAACCGGTCTGCCAGCGCTTCAGGTTGACCATGACATCGATGCCGACCCGGCAGTTGACCTCGCCGTGCGTGTCGAGACCGCCCTTCCCGCAGATGCGGTCGGTGGTCGCGGGCGTGGCGATCCTGATGACCAGGCCCGCCCGGCCGTCGGCGACCTGGCGGAAGGCGCGCCGGCCGTGCTGCGACCAGCCGCGCGGTGCGGCCAGGACCCGCGCGACCTCGGCGGCTGCCTCGTCCGCGTCCAGACCGGAGCCCTTCTCCACCTCGACCCGGTAGGCGTGTCCTTCGCCGGTCTCCGGGACGCCCGCGCGGGCGACGGTGAACGTCGCGGAAGCGGACGACGGGCCCGGGTCGTGCCCGCCGTGCCACCGGATGCCCACGACCGCGGCCGCGATCAGCATCACCGGCACGACGGCCTTGACGAACAGCCGGTTCGGGCCGCGTTCCCGCCACCCGCCCCGGCGCACCTCCCCTGCGGACATCCGCGCCCCTCCCCAGTCCTCTGCGGTGTGCATTCCCCGCTATAAGGACCCGCGCCGGAGCCGATTGGTTCAGTCCACACACAAATGGATTGCTCAAGGCGCGTCCGGCCGGAGCGTCACGGTACGGAGGGGCCGCCGACGTACCGCCCCTCGGCGTCGTAGGGCCAGGCGTTGGAGACGCATCCCTTGAGGCCGTAGATCTGCTGCATCATCGCGGGGGCGGGGCGGCCCCTGCCGGGGCAGGTCTCGTGCCCGTGGCCGAGCCAGTGGCCGACCTCGTGGTTGATGATCAGTGCGCGGTAGTCGGCGAGCGGGCCGTCGAACTCCGGCGAACCGGTCTGCCAGCGCTTGAGGTTCACCATCACCGTCTCGCCCACCCGGCAGTTGACCTCGCCACGGGTATTGAGTCCTTGCGCCCCGCAGACGCGGTCGGTGGTCGCCGCGGTGGCGATACGGATCACCAGCCCGGCCGGCCCCGTCGTCACCTGGTGGAACGAGCGCGCCCCGCCGTGCGCCCAGCCGCGCGGCGCGGCCAGGAACCCGGCGATCTGGGCGGCCGCCGCGTCCGGGTCGACGCCGGAACCGTCCTCGACCTCGACCCGGTAGGCGTTCCCGCCCCCGGACGAGGCACCCGCGCCGGCGACGGCGAACGTACCCGGGCCGGACGCCGGGACACGGGGAGGCCGGGCGGTCGCGGAAGGGGAGGGAGGGGCGGACGCGGTGGTGCCCGGCTTCGGGGCGGGGGAGGACGACGTGCCGGCAAGGCCCGGGTCCCGTCGGGGTTCCGGGGACCTCGGTGCGGCCGCCGCTGCCGACAGGTCGTCCCCGCCGGTCCATCGGGGAGCGGCGACCACGGCGACGCCGATCAGCGCCGCCGGGACGAGGACCGCCGCCAGCACCCGTATCCGGCCGCGACGCCGGCGGTCCCGCCGGGAACGCCGGCTGTTCGCCCGCCCCCGTCGCTGTGCCTGGTGTCCGACCCCCTCAGCCGCCACGTACGGTGTGCTCCTTGTCCTCCATCGGGTGCCCGTCCGCGTACTTCACGAGCTCCAGGAACCTGGAGTCGCCCGCCACGGCCGCCAGTTGGCTCACGGTGACCGGCGCCGACACCATCGAGGAGTCGTCGCCGTCGACCGAGAGCCTGACGGTGCTGTCGCGGTAGACGAACCGGACGTCGACACCGGTGATCGTCCGCCCGCCGCTCTCGTTCCCTTCCGCACTGGTGGCGCGGACCTTGATACCGCCCGGCAGCATGGCCGTCCTGCACCGGAACCCCTTCGACGGGATGTCGTGGCACGGTGGATCTGCGGGAACGGCGCCCGAACCGGGCTGTGGCCGTACGGAGAAGACGAGCGGGAAGGTGTTCCCGTCCGACCCGCCCTGGTAGAGGTTCACCGCCAGGTCGACCGGGCGGACGGTGCCGAGCTCGGGGAGCAGTTCGTCGAGCAGTGCCGCGGCCTGCCGCTGGAACTCCTCCTGCCGGGACCGTTCGGCCGCCGGCAGGGCGGCCATGGGCGTCTCGCCGGCGGTCGGTTCGACGTGCACGGGCACGGGCGCGCGGGAGGTGGTCGGTGACGGGGCGGCGCTCGTGGGCTGCGAGGCGACGGACCCGGTCCGCGACGGCTGCGAGCCCCCGCCCGAGCCCCACATCGGCAGCACCGCGCCGAACACGCCCAGGGCCACTACGCCGGTGACTCCCGCTCCGACGGCCGCACGGGCGCGGTTGCGGCGCCTGCGGCCCTGGACCAGGGCCACGGGCACCAGGTCGGGCAGGGCCGGCACGCCCTCGGCGGCCTGCTCCATGGCCACCCTGATCAGCAGGTCCTCGGCCTCGGGGTCCGGGCCCCTGCCGGGGGAGCGGTCGGTAAACATGTTCACGGCGGTCTCCTCAGCTTCGGGTGGTGTAGAGACGTGCGTCGCCCAGTCGGGCGCGCAGGGTGGCGAGCGAGCGCGAGCACTGGCTCTTCACGGTGGAAGGGCTGCATCGCAGCAGCCCGGCGACCGTCTCCACGCTCAGGTCCTCCCAGTACCGAAGGACGACCATCGCCCGGGCGCGGGCGGGGAGTTCGGCGAGCGCGGACAGCAGCGTGACGGTCAGCTCGGGGCCGACCGCGGGCGGGGGCGCGGTGATCGGTGTGTGGGCGCGGAAGTCACGCAGCCGACGCCGTCGTTCGGCGATGTAGGTACGGGTCAGCACGGTGCGGGCGTAGGCGTCCGGATGGTCCGCCGCGCTCGCCCGGCCCCAGTGCTGGAACAGCTTCGCCAGGGTCGTCTGGGTCAGATCACGGGCGGTGTCGGCGTCCCCGCACAGCAGATACGCGGTGCGGTAGAGCCGGCGCTGACTCGCGCGGGCGAATTCCTCGATGCCGGCGGAGTCCGGTCTGCGTCGGGCGGTCATCCAGCCTCCTCTGCGGTCGGTTGGTGGTCACTACGCCTGTTACTGAGTACCGACGGGCCGAAAAGGTTGAAGCCGGTTCGCGATCGCTGTCCGAACGCCGGCACGCGGGCAGTGGCCCGCGTGCTCAGGGGCCGGTCGCCCTGCCCGCCGACTCCCGCGGAACCAGCTGGGCACTTTCACGCCCAGGTTCCCCGACAGCGGGCCCGCCCCGGCGTTGCCCGGGCGGGCTGCTTGAATGGACGGGTGACCCGAGCCTCCCTGGACAAGCAGCCGCACGAAGTCGCCTCGATGTTCGACGACGTGGCGGCGAACTACGACCTCACCAACGACGTGCTCTCGCTCGGCCAGGCCCGGCTGTGGCGCAAGGAGGTCGCGAAGGCGGTGCACGCCCGGCCCGCGGAGAAGGTCCTCGACCTGGCCGCCGGGACGGCGACGTCCTCGCTGCCGTTCGCCGCGACCGGTGCGTACGTCGTGCCGTGCGACTTCTCCATCGGCATGCTGCGTGAGGGCAAGAAGCGCAACTCCTGGCTGCCGTTCACCGCGGGCGACGCCACGAAGCTGCCGTTCCGCGACGAGACCTTCGACGCGGTGACCATTTCCTTCGGGCTGCGCAACGTCCAGGACACGGACGCGGCGCTGCGCGAGCTGTACCGGGTGACCAAGCCGGGCGGCCGGGTGGTCATCTGCGAGTTCTCCCACCCGGTCTGGGCACCGTTCAGGACCGTCTACACCGAGTACCTGATGCGGGCGCTGCCGCCGGTCGCGCGCGCGGTGTCGTCCAACCCCGACGCGTACGTGTACCTCGCCGAGTCGATCCGCGCCTGGCCCGACCAGGCCGGGCTGGCGGCCGGGCTCCAGCGGGCCGGCTGGTCGAAGGTCGCCTGGCGCAACCTCAGCGGTGGCATCGTCGCGCTGCACCGGGGCGTGCGCGACTGACGCCCCCGGTGCGGGGGCGCCGTCGCACAGGCCGGGACGTCACCGTGCCAGCTCGAGCCGGAAGCAATGTGCCTCCTGCCCCTCCCGCGGCGTCGTGAAGCTCTCCGCCTGCTCCATGCCCAGGCGCCGGGCCACGGCGACCGACCGTTCGTTGAGTGCGTCGATCGTGGCCACCACCCGCTCCACCCCGGCCGCCCGCAGCCGCTCCAGCGTGATGCGCGCGGCCGCGGTGGCGTAGCCGCGCCCCCAGGCCGGCCGGGCCAGCCGCCAGCCGATCTCGATCTCGCCGACCGGGCCGTACGTACTGTGCGGCCACGGCTGCGCACCCGTGAAGCCGAGCACCTGGCCGTTCCCGTCGAGCACGGTCCACAGGCAGAAGCCGAGTTCGGCGTCGTGTCTGCGCTGCCTGGCGGTCCACTCCTCGTACAACGACAGCTCGTCCGGCGTACCACCGAAGAACTCCATCACCTCCGGGTCGTCGAAGACGCGGTGCCAGGCCACCGCGTCCTCGTCGGTGGGGACACGCAGCTGTACGACAGGGAGTGCGGGAGGTGCGAGCGACATCGGGGAGCCCTTCGGAGGGTTGATCAGCAGGCCCCCATAGACTGCACGGGACATGTGCCGCGCGGCACGCGATTTCGAGTCTTCGGGAGATCCGACCGTGACCGAGCCCCTGTCCGAACACAGCGCGGACGTGATCGTCGTCGGGGCAGGGCCAGCCGGCTCCACCACCGCGTACTACCTCGCCAAGGCCGGACTCGACGTCCTCCTCCTGGAGAAGACGGCTTTCCCGCGCGAGAAGGTCTGCGGCGACGGCCTCACGCCGCGCGCCACCAAGCAGCTCGTCTCCATGGGCATCGACATCTCCGAAGAGGCCGGCTGGCTGCGCAACAAGGGCCTGCGCATCATCGGCGGCGGCGTCCGGCTGCAGCTGGACTGGCCGGATCTCGCCTCGTACCCGGACTACGGGCTGGTCCGCAAGCGCGACGACTTCGACGAGCAGCTGGCCCGTCAGGCACAGAAGGCCGGTGCGCGGCTGTACGAGCGCTGCAACGTCGGGGCCCCGATCAAGGACGAGCGCACGGGCCGGATCACGGGGGTGCACGCCAAGCTCGGCGAGGAGAAGACCCCGGTCACCTTCCACGCCCCCCTCGTCGTCGCCGCCGACGGCAACTCGACCCGGCTCTCCGTGGCGATGGGCCTGCACCGCCGCGAGGACCGCCCCATGGGTGTCGCGGTCCGCACGTACTTCACCTCTCCCCGGCACGACGACGACTACCTGGAGTCCTGGCTGGAGCTCTGGGACCGGCGCGGGGCCGAGGACCGGCTGCTGCCCGGCTACGGGTGGATCTTCGGCATGGGCGACGGCACCTCCAACGTCGGCCTCGGCATCCTCAACTCGTCCGCCGCGTTCAAGGAGCTGGACTGGCGTGAGGTCCTCAAGGCGTGGTGCGCCTCCATGCCGGAGGACTGGGGCTACACCCCCGAGAACATGACGATGCCGATCCGGGGCGCCGCCCTCCCGATGGCGTTCAACCGCCAGCCGCACTACACCAAGGGCCTGCTGCTCGTCGGTGACGCGGGCGGCATGGTCAACCCGTTCAACGGCGAAGGCATCGCGTACGCCATGGAGTCGGGCCAGATCGCCGCGGACGTCATCGTCCAGGCCCACGCCCGCGCGACCCCGGCCCAGCGGGAACTGGCCCTGAACAACTACCCGAAGGTGCTCAAGGAGACCTACGGCGGCTACTACACGATGGGCCGCGCCTTCGTGAAGCTGATCGGCAACCCGAAGGTCATGAAGGTCGCCACCCAGCGCGGCCTCACCCATCCGCTGCTGATGAAGTTCACCCTGAAGATGCTCGCCAACCTCACCGACCCGACGGGCGGCGATGCGATGGACCGCATCATCAACGGCCTGACGAAGGTCGCGCCCCGCGCCTGAGGGTGTCTCCGAAGAGCGGGCCGGAGGCGCGCCCGGCCCTGGTCCGTACGAAGTGGGCCGCTGCCGGGACCACCACGAGAGCGGCCGTCGCGGCTCCGAGCCACATGACCGCGCGGAGCGAGGCGTGGTCGACGACGTGACCGCCGGCCAGCGCGCCGGCGGCGATCGTCGCCTGGAACGACGCGGTGAACAGGACCGAGGCCGCCTCGGGTGCCCGGGGCGCGGCGCGGGCGAACCAGGTCTGTGAGCAGACCGGGACCGCGCCGTAACCGAGCCCCCACAGGACGAGGAGGGCGAGCGCTCCCGCTCCGGACCGCCCGAGGACGGGCAGGAGGGCCGTCGCTGCGGCGATCGTGGCGGCGGCCGCCACGAACGCGAGGTGTGGCCGGCGCGTGACCAGGGCGCCTCCGAGGAAGTTGCCGACGACGCCCGCCGCACCGTAGGCGAGCAGGAAGCCGGTGATCATTCCCGGACCTGCGTGGGTGACCTCTCGCAGGAGGGGTGTCACGTATGTGTACGTACCGAAGTGCGCCAGTACGACAAGGAACGTCATCAGCAGGGCGAACCGGGTGCCCGGGGCCCGCAGCAGGGCGCGGAGCACGGCGGGGCGGGTGACGCGTTCCGGGGGCAGGGCGGGCAGGGTCAGGAGCAGCAGGGCCAGCACGCCCGTGGACAGCAGGCCCATCGTGACGAACGCGGTGCGCCAGCCCGCCAGATCGCCGATGAGGGTGCCGGCGGGGACGCCGAGCACGGAACCGAGGGGAACGGCGGCGAAGATGACCGCGGTCGCCCGTGCGGCCCGGCGCGCGGGGACCAGCCGGCCGGCCAGGCCGGCGCCGATCGACCAGAAGCCGCCGATGGTGATGCCGACCAGGACCCGGGCGACCAGTACGACCCAGTAGGAGGTCGCGGCGGCGGTGAGGAAGTTGGCCACCGCGAGCAGCAGGACGAAGGCGCCGAGCATCAGCCGCCGGTCGGCGCGGGCCGTCGCGAGCGTCACCGCAGGGGCGGCGACGGCGGCGAGGAGGCCCGGCATCGTCATCATCAGGCCCGCCGTGCCGTCCGCGACGCCGAAGGCGGCCCCGATGGGCGTCAGCAGACCGATCGGCAGGATCTCGGTGGTGACGACGGCGAAGATGCCCAGCGTCACGGAGAGCACGGCCAGACGGCCGCGTAAGGGGGTGCGGGAGGTGACGTCGGGGCGGGCGGAGACGGTGGTGGACATGGCGGGGCCGTCCTGTGTTCGGTGGCGCGGGGGCTGTTCGCCCCAGTTCACAAGCTCCGGAGCCACCGAGTCCGGCAGGTTCGCGACCTCACCCGTGGCCGCCGGGGGTGAGGTCGCGAACCTGCCGGAACGGCGAAGGGCCGCAGCTCCCGAGCGGGGGAGCCGCGGCCCTTCGACGTGCGCCGAGGCGCTTGTGAATCCGTGAACTCAGAGGACGCGGACCGCGCCCGACGGCGGGTCGTAGTCCAGGGACTTCTGCACCACACCGGTGGAGGAGTTCTGCGCACCGACGAACTGGCCGCCGCCCACGTAGATCCCGACGTGGTACGCGCTGCCCGCGCCGCCCCAGTACAGGATGTCGCCCGGCTGGAGGTTGCTCAGGGAGACCTGGGTGCCGGCGGTCGACTGGCTCTGCGAGACGCGGGGCAGGTCGACGCCCACCGAGCGGAACGCGGCCTGGACGAGGCCGGAGCAGTCCCAGGAGTTGGGGCCGGTGCCGCCGGACACGTAGGCGTCGCCCACCTGTGCCTGCGCGAACGCGACGACGGAGGCCGCGGAGCCCGTGGCGGTGGAGGAGTACGACGTCGTCGCGGAGGTCGTGGAGGAGCCGGAGGAGCCGGTGTCCGCGCTCAGGGTCGTGCGTGCGGCGGCGCGGGAGGCGCGCTCGGCGGCCTCCGCCTTGGCCTTCGCGGCGGCTTCGGCCTTCTTCTTGGCCTCGGCCTTGCGGACCGCCTCGGCCTTGGCCTTCTTGGCGTCCTTGGCGGCGGTCGTGGCCGCTGCCTCCTCGTGGGCCTGCGTCTCCAGGTCCAGGGCGACCTGCTGCGTGGCCTCGGCGGACGCCGCGACGGTGGTGGAGAGCCCGGCCGTGATGGTGGGCATCTCGATGGTCTGGGTCACCGGCTCGGCCTGGGCCGGACCGGCAGCGCCTGCGACCGCGATGGTGCTGAGGACGCCACCGGCAACTCCGGCCCGCAGCGCCGTCTTCGAGGCGTTTCGGCGGGGCTTCCGGTGGCTGGGTATGAGAGCGGTGTGGGACATGGGTACTAGCGCTATCAGGGCCTCAGGGGTCCCATCAAGAAACGTGTGTTGCGACACAGTTACGTCCGGAATCTGTGAATCCGCTTTCTGAGGGCCTTTATTGACGCCGTAACGGGCAAACCGGGCATGGCTGATCACCGCTGTGATCACGGGTTATCAGCAATACGCCCGAATTGCCCGTCACTTACCATCCGTTCACACCGTTGGCCAAGCCCGCTTCTCCGGCGACCTCCGACGAGTGACGCAGGTCACCACATGGTCTCCACGTGACGGGCATACGAGCGCCCCGCGCGCGGAGTGCCCCGCCGGCTCGGAACGGATGGCGGCGAACCGGCGGCGGGCGGCGAGCCGTTCGCCCGATAGGGGGCGTATGCCGGAATGCGTCCACTTCGCTCCGGGCGGCCCCCCGTGAGGGTGACCCCGCCCTGATCCCAGAGTGGGGCAGATCCCTTTATCACCCGATCGCGTCCATCGCCAATTTGGCGCCGGGTGCCGTGGCTTGATAGGGCGACACCCCTTTGACCAGCGGTAACGGCCACAGATGTCACGTCTCGTGATCACTCGGCCGCTTCGTGTACGAAGATCACCGCTCATCCGACTTCATGATCGTTCGTCAGGTGGTGGAGATCACAAAGACGTTGTCGTACCCCGTGTCGCAGATCACAGGACGGCAGGCATAGGATGCGGGGCAGTCGGGCTTGTGAACTGCCTCACATGTGCACGATCTTGGTGAGGTGGCGAGCCAGGTCGCCCGATGCGGTCCAACGGTCAAGGACGACTGGAAGGAGCGAGGAGCGTGAATGCCTACGCGCCCATCCTCGTGCTCGGCGCCCTCGGGGCAGGGTTTGCGATCTTCTCCGTGGTCAGTGCCACGCTTATCGGCCCCAAGCGGTACAACCGGGCGAAGCTCGAAGCGTACGAGTGCGGTATCGAACCCACCCCGACTCCAGCCGGAGGCGGCCGTTTTCCCATCAAGTACTACCTGACGGCGATGCTCTTCATCGTCTTCGACATCGAGATCGTCTTCCTCTATCCCTGGGCGGTCACCTTCGACGCCCTAGGGATCTTCGGGCTCGTCGAGATGCTGATCTTCGTGCTCACCGTCTTCGTCGCCTACGCGTATGTATGGCGTCGCGGCGGCCTGGAATGGGACTGAGGGGCTGAGGGGCACACATGGGACTCGAAGAGAAGCTGCCCAGCGGCTTCGTGCTGACCACTGTCGAGCAGGCCGCCGGCTGGGTACGGAAGTCCTCCGTCTTCCCGGCCACCTTCGGCCTCGCCTGCTGCGCCATCGAGATGATGACGACCGGGGCCGGGCGCTACGACCTGGCCCGGTTCGGCATGGAGGTCTTCCGCGGATCGCCGCGGCAGGCGGACCTGATGATCGTGGCAGGGCGGGTCAGTCAGAAGATGGCGCCCGTCCTGCGGCAGGTCTACGACCAGATGCCGAACCCCAAGTGGGTCATCTCCATGGGCGTTTGCGCGTCATCAGGCGGAATGTTCAACAATTACGCCATTGTTCAAGGTGTTGATCATATTGTCCCGGTTGATATCTATTTGCCGGGCTGCCCGCCGCGGCCCGAGATGCTGATGGACGCGATCCTCAAGCTGCACCAGAAGATCCAGGGCTCCAAGCTCGGGGTCAACGCCGAGGAGGCCGCCCGCGAGGCGGAGGACGCGGCACTCAAGGCACTGCCCCTGATCGAGATGAAGGGGCTGCTGCGATGAGCGAGAAGGAGCCCGGCGCGGGCGGCGTGCCCACCCCGCGCGACGAGCACGGCGAGGTCATCGGCGTACGCAAGGGCATGTTCGGCGCCGACAACGGCGGCGACACCTCCGGCTACGGCGGGCTCATCCGTACCGTCGCCCTGCCGGGCGCCACCGCGCGCCCGTACGGCGGCTGGTTCGACGAGGTGGCCGACGAGCTCGAAGGGGCCCTGGAGGAACAGGGTCTGCTTCCCGGCAACGCCATCGAGAAGACGGTCGTCGACCGCGGCGAGCTCACCTTCCACATCGCGCGCGAGCACCTGCCCACCGTCGCCAGGACCCTGCGCGACGACCCGGCACTGCGCTTCGAGCTCTGTACGGGGGTGAGCGGCGTCCACTTCCCCGGTGACAAGGGGCGTGAGCTGCACGCCGTCTACCACCTGCGCTCGATCACGCACGGCCGGCTCGTCCGGCTGGAGGTGTCCGCGCCGGACGACGACCGGCACATCCCGTCCCTCGTCCCGGTCTACCCGACCAACGACTGGCACGAGCGCGAGACCTACGACTTCTTCGGGCTCGTCTTCGACGGGCACCCCGCCCTCACCCGGATCATGATGCCGGACGACTGGCAGGGCTTCCCGCAGCGCAAGGACTACCCGCTCGGCGGCATCGCCGTCGAGTACAAGGGCGCCCAGATCCCGGCTCCGGACCAGCGGAGGTCGTACTCCTGATGACCACTCCCCACGCAACGCCCAGGGCCACGACCGAGGGGACTGTATATACAGTCACCGGCGGAGACTGGGACGAGGTCGTCGAGTCGGCGGCCAAGTCCGACGACGAGCGCATCATCGTCAACATGGGCCCCCAGCACCCCTCCACGCACGGCGTGCTCCGGCTGATCCTGGAGATCGACGGCGAGACCGTCACCGAGGCCCGCTGCGGGATCGGCTACCTCCACACCGGCATCGAGAAGAACCTCGAATTCCGGAACTGGACGCAGGGCACCACCTTCGTCACGCGCATGGACTACCTGACGCCGTTCTTCAACGAGACGGCGTACTGCCTGGGGGTCGAGAAGCTCCTCGGCATCGAGGACCAGATCCCCGACCGGGCCACCGTCCTGCGCGTGCTGCTGATGGAGCTCAACCGGATCTCCTCGCACCTGGTGTGCATCGCCACCGGCGGCATGGAGCTCGGCGCCACGACGATCATGATCTACGGCTTCCGCGATCGTGAACTCGTTCTCGATCTCTTCGAGCTGATCACCGGCCTGCGGATGAACCACGCGTTCGTCCGCCCCGGCGGACTCGCCCAGGACCTGCCCCCGGGCGCGGTCGACCAGCTGCGCGAGTTCGTGAAGACCATGAAGAAGAACCTGCCGGAGTACGACAAGCTCGCCACCGGCAACCCCATCTTCAAGGCCCGCATGCAGGACGTCGGCTACCTCGACCTCACCGGTTGCATGGCGCTCGGCGCCACCGGACCGGTCCTGCGCTCCGCCGGACTCCCGCACGACCTGCGCAAGACCGATCCCTACTGCGGGTACGAGAACTACGAGTTCGACGTCCCCACCGCCGACAGCTGCGACTCCTACGGCCGCTTCCTCATCCGCCTGGAGGAGATGCGCCAGTCGCTGCGGATCGTCGAGCAGTGCATCGACCGGCTCGCGCCGGGACCGGTCATGGTCGCCGACAAGAAGATCGCCTGGCCCGCGCAGCTCGCGCTCGGACCGGACGGGCTCGGCAACTCGCTCGACCACATCAAGAAGATCATGGGCACCTCCATGGAGGCCCTGATCCACCACTTCAAGCTGGTGACCGAGGGCTTCCGGGTCCCGGCCGGCCAGGCGTACACCGCGGTCGAGTCGCCCAAGGGCGAGCTCGGCGTGCACGTCGTCTCCGACGGTGGCACGCGCCCGTACCGGGTCCACTTCCGTGACCCGTCCTTCACCAACCTCCAGGCCATGGCGGCGATGTGCGAGGGCGGCCAGGTCGCCGACGTCATCGTCGCCGTCGCATCCATCGACCCCGTGATGGGAGGCGTCGACCGGTGACCGAAGCACGTAGCGAAGTCAGTCTGGGGATGCCGCAGCTCCCCGCCCCCGCCTACCCGGCCGAGGTGCGCGCCAGGCTCGAAGCGGATGCGAAGGAGGTGATCGCCCGCTACCCCGGCAGCCGCTCCGCGCTGCTGCCCCTGCTGCACCTCGTGCAGTCGGAGGAGGGGTACGTCTCGCGTACGGGCATGGCGTTCTGCGCCGAGGTGCTCGGCCTCACCACCGCCGAGGTCACGGCGGTCGCCACCTTCTACACGATGTACCGGCGCAGGCCCAGCGGCGACTACCAGGTCGGCGTCTGCACCAACACGCTCTGCGCGGTGATGGGCGGCGACGCGATCTTCGACCGGCTCAAGGAGCACCTCGGCGTCGGCAACGACGAGACGACCGAGGACGGCAAGGTCACCCTCGAACACATCGAGTGCAACGCGGCCTGTGACTTCGCGCCCGTCGTGATGGTCAACTGGGAGTTCTTCGACAACCAGACGCCCGAGAGCGCGACGCGGCTCGTCGACGACCTGATCGCCGGCCGCACCGTCGAGCCGACCCGCGGCGCCCCGCTGTGCTCGTACAAGGAGACCGCCCGGATCCTGGCCGGCTTCCCCGACGAGCGCCCCGGCGCCGTAGCGGCGTCCGGCGGTGCCGGCCCCGCCTCGCTCATCGGCCTGAAGCTGGCCAAGGGCGAGACCACGCCGCAGCCCCGCGTGGTGGGCCCGCGCGGCGAGGCGCCGCGCGACGAACCGCAGAAGGGCGCCGAACACCTCAGCTCCCACGACGCACCGCAGCAGACCTCGGCGTCCGACCCGGACCACCCGGCCGGTCCCGCCGCCGAGGAGGGGGAGTGATGACGTTGGCCGCCGAAATCGACAAGAACGGGACCAGTCCCGAGAAGATCCTCGCGCCTGTCCTGTCCGCCTTCTGGGACGAGCCGGATTCCTGGACCCTGGAGACCTACCGCCGCCACGAGGGGTACGAAGGACTGCGCAAGGCGCTGGCCATGTCCCCGGACGACCTCATCGCGTACGTCAAGGACTCCGGTCTGCGCGGCCGCGGCGGCGCCGGATTCCCCACCGGGATGAAGTGGCAGTTCATCCCGCAGGGCGACGGAAAGCCGCACTACCTGGTGGTCAACGCCGACGAGTCGGAGCCCGGGACCTGCAAGGACATCCCGCTCCTCTTCGCCAACCCGCACAGCCTGATCGAAGGCATCGTGATCGCCTGCTACGCGATCCGCTCCTCGCACGCCTTCATCTACCTGCGCGGCGAAGTCGTCCCCGTACTGCGACGGTTGCACGAAGCCGTCCGCGAGGCGTACGAGGCGGGCTATCTCGGTACGAACATCATGGGCTCCGGACTCGATCTGGAACTCACCGTGCACGCGGGCGCCGGCGCGTACATCTGCGGTGAGGAGACCGCGCTGCTCGACTCGCTCGAAGGACGCCGCGGCCAGCCCCGGCTGCGCCCGCCCTTCCCCGCGGTCGCCGGTCTGTACGCCTGCCCCACTGTGGTGAACAACGTCGAGTCCATCGCCTCGGTTCCCGCGATCCTGAACAAGGGCAAGGACTGGTTCAAGTCCATGGGAAGCGAGAAGTCCCCGGGCTTCACGCTGTACTCGCTCAGCGGCCATGTCGCAGGGCCCGGTCAGTACGAGGCCCCGCTCGGCATCACCCTGCGCCAGCTCCTCGACATGAGCGGCGGTATGCGCCCCGGTCACCGGCTGAAGTTCTGGACCCCCGGCGGGTCCTCCACCCCCATGTTCACCGAGGAGCACCTCGACGTGCCCCTCGACTACGAGGGCGTCGGCGCCGCCGGATCCATGCTCGGCACCAAGGCACTCCAGTGCTTCGACGAGACGACCTGCGTCGTGCGCGCCGTCACCCGGTGGACCGAGTTCTACGCCCACGAGTCCTGCGGCAAGTGCACGCCGTGCCGCGAGGGCACGTACTGGCTCGTCCAGTTGCTCCGCGACATCGAGGCCGGCAAGGGACAGATGGCCGACCTCGACAAGCTGAACGACATCGCCGACAACATCAACGGCAAGTCCTTCTGCGCGCTGGGCGACGGCGCCGCCTCGCCGATCTTCTCCTCGCTGAGGTACTTCCGCGACGAGTACGAGCAGCACATCACCGGCAAGGGCTGCCCCTTCGATCCCGCCAGGTCGACCGTCTGGGCCGACGACAAGAACGCATCCCAGGGGGTGAACGCATGACAGTCACCACGAGTGCGCCCTCCGGGGGCGGCGAGGCGGCGCTCCCGCCCGAGGACCTGGTCACGCTGACCATCGACGGCATCGAGATCAGCGTGCCCAAGGGCACCCTGGTCATCCGGGCCGCCGAACTCCTCGGCATCGAGATCCCGCGCTTCTGCGACCACCCGCTCCTCGACCCGGCCGGCGCCTGCCGCCAGTGCATCGTCGAGGTCGAGGGCCAGCGCAAGCCGATGGCGTCCTGCACCATCACCTGCACCGACGGCATGGTCGTCAAGTCGCAGATCACCTCGCCGGTCGCCGACAAGGCGCAGCGCGGTGTGATGGAGCTGCTGCTCATCAACCATCCGCTGGACTGTCCCGTCTGCGACAAGGGCGGCGAGTGCCCGCTCCAGAACCAGGCGATGTCGCACGGCGACGCGACCTCCCGCTTCGACGGCAAGAAGCGGACGTACGAGAAGCCCGTCCCGATCTCCACCCAGGTGCTGCTGGACCGTGAGCGGTGTGTGCTCTGCGCGCGCTGCACCCGGTTCTCCAACCAGGTGGCGGGCGACCCGATGATCGAGCTGATCGAGCGCGGCGCGCTCCAGCAGGTCGGCACCGGTGTGGGCGACCCGTTCGAGTCGTACTTCTCCGGCAACACCATCCAGATCTGCCCGGTCGGGGCGCTGACCTCGGCGGCGTACCGCTTCCGCTCCCGCCCCTTCGACCTGGTGTCGACCCCCTCGGTGTGCGAGCACTGTGCCGGGGGCTGCGCCACCCGCACCGACCACCGGCGCGGCAAGGTCATGCGGCGCCTCGCCTCCAACGACCCGGAGGTCAACGAGGAGTGGCTCTGCGACAAGGGCCGCTTCGGCTTCCGATACGCCCAGCAGCGCGACCGGCTCACCACCCCGCTGGTCCGGAGCGAGGCGGGCGTGCTGGAGCCGGCGAGCTGGCCCGAGGCGCTGGCCGCCGCGGCTGCCGGTCTCTCCGCCGCGCGCGGCAGGACCGGTGTCCTCACGGGCGGCCGGCTGACCGTCGAGGACGCGTACGCGTACAGCAAGTTCGCCCGGATCGCCCTGGACACCAACGACATCGACTTCCGGGCCCGGGTGCACAGCGGCGAGGAGGCCGACTTCCTGGCCGCCCGCGTCGCCGGCCGCGGCCACGACCTGGACGGCTCGGGTGTCACGTACACCGCTCTGGAGAAGGCCCCGACCGTCCTGCTGGTCGGGTTCGAGTCCGAGGAGGAGGCGCCCGGCGTCTTCCTGCGGCTGCGCAAGGCGAACCGTAAGCACGGACAGCGCACCTTCGCCGTGGCCTCGCATGCGACCCGCGGTCTGACGAAGGCGGGCGGCACGCTGCTGCCGGCCGCCCCCGGTACCGAGACGGAGTGGCTGGACGCCATCGCGGGCGGTGTCGGCCTGGACGGCGACGGTGCCGTCGCGGCCGAGGCGCTGCGCGGTGCGGGCGCCCTGATCGTGGTGGGTGAGCGGCTGGCCGGTGTGCCGGGCGGGCTGACCGCCGCGGTACGGGCGGCGACCGCGACCGGGGCCACCCTGGTGTGGATCCCGCGCCGGGCCGGCGAGCGCGGCGCGGTGGAGGCGGGCGCGCTCCCGTCGCTGCTGCCCGGCGGCCGCCCGGCCACCGACCCGCGGGCCCGGGACGAGGTGGCGGCGCTCTGGGGCGTCGCCGAACTGCCGTCCCGATTCGGCCGCGACACCGGCCAGATCATCGAGGCCGCGGCCACCGGCGAACTGGGCGCGCTGCTCGTCGCCGGTGTGGAGGCCGATGACCTGCCGGATCCGGCACGGGCCCTGGAGGCCCTGGACCAGGTCGGCTTCCTGGTCTCCCTGGAGCTCCGGCCCAGCGAGGTCACCGACCGTGCCGACGTGGTGTTCCCGGTGGCCGCGGTCGCCGAGAAGTCCGGCACCTTCCTCAACTGGGAGGGCAGGGCGCGGATGTTCGAGGCCGCGCTGAAGCCCGAGCAGATGACCCGCAACCTCGCCCCGGGCGACGCCCGGGTGCTGCACATGCTGGCCGATGCCCTGGACGTCCACCTCGCGCTGCCGGACCTGAAGTCCGTACGCCGCGAGCTGGACCGGCTCGGCGGATGGCAGGGCACGCACGCGGACGACCCGCGCGCCTCCGCCCAGCCGCTGCCCCGGCCCGGCGACGGCGAGGCCATCCTGGCGGGTCACCGGATGCTCCTCGACCTGGGACGGCTCCAGGAGGGCGATACGGCGCTGGCCGGGACCCGGCACGCCGCGGTCGCCCGGCTCTCCGCGGCCACCGCGGCCGAGACCGGCGTCAAGGACGGCGATCTGCTGGACGTGTCCGGCCCGGCGGGCAGTGTCCGACTGCCGCTCCAGGTCACCGAGATGCCTGACCGGGTGGTCTGGGTGCCGCTGAACTCCGTCGGGCGAGGGGTCCCGGCCGACACCGGTGTCCAGCCCGGCGGTCCGGTCCGGATCGGCCCCGCCGCACCCGGCATTTCCGACGTCACACCGGAGGTGGGGGCGTGAGTGCCTTCGCTCAACTGGCCACGGCCCCGCACGGCGCCGTGCTCGCCGCCGAGGACCTGTCGATGTTCGGCACCGACCCGTGGTGGCTCGTCGTCATCAAGGCGGTCTTCTGCTTCGCGTTCCTGATGGTGACCGTGCTCTTCTCCATCGTCTGGGAGCGCAAGGTCGTCGCCTGGATGCAGCTGCGCATCGGCCCCAACCGGCACGGCCCCTGGGGCATGCTCCAGTCCCTCGCCGACGGCATCAAGCTGATGCTGAAAGAAGACGTCATCGTCAAGCGGGCGGACAAGGTCGTCTACGTCCTCGCTCCGATCATCGCGGCGATCCCCGCGTTCATGGCGATCGCGGTCATCCCGTTCGGACCGTCCGGCAACGAGGTCTCGATCTTCGGGCACCGTACGGCGATGCAGCTGACCGACCTGCCGATCGCGATGCTCTACATCCTCGCGGTCGCCTCGGTCGGTATCTACGGCATCGTGCTGGCGGGCTGGTCCTCCGGGTCGACGTACCCGCTGCTCGGCGGGCTCCGGTCCTGCGCGCAGATGATCTCGTACGAGATCGCGATGGGCGCCGCGTTCGCCTCGGTCTTCCTCTACTCCGGGTCGATGTCGACCTCGAAGATCGTGGAGGCGCAGGAGGACCGCTGGTTCATCATCCTGCTGCCGGTCTCCTTCATCATCTACATCGTCACGATGGTCGGTGAGACCAACCGCGCCCCGTTCGACATGCCGGAGTCCGAGGGCGACCTGGTCGGCGGCTTCAACACCGAGTACTCGTCGATCAAGTTCGCGATGTTCATGCTCGCCGAGTACGTCAACATGGTGACCGTCTCCGCGGTCTCCGTGACCCTGTTCCTGGGCGGCTGGCGGGCCCCGTGGCCGATCAGCACCTTCTGGGAGGGCGCGAACCACGGCTGGTGGCCGATGCTCTGGTTCGTCCTCAAGGTCCAGCTGCTGCTGTTCTTCTTCATCTGGCTGCGCGGCACGCTGCCCCGCGTCCGCTACGACCAGCTGATGAAGCTGGGCTGGAAGGTCCTGATCCCGGTCTCCGTCGTCTGGCTGATGATGGTCGCCACCGTGCGGGCGCTGCGCAACGAGGGCTACGACTTCTCGAAGATCCTGCTCTACGTGGCCGGTGCCGTGATCGCGGTCCTGCTGATCTCCTTCGTGGTCGACATCTTCCGCGACAAGAAGGGCCGGGAGGCCGCGGCCGACGCGGAACCGGAGCCGGCGTTCGACCCGATGGCGGGCGGATTCCCGGTGCCTCCGCTGCCCGGACAGACCCTGCCGCCCGTGCCGCGGCGCAGGCCGCACCGCGAGCGGGAGCTCGTTGTCAGTGGTGGCATGGATACTCAGAGTGACGAAAATCCGAGTGACGGAAAGGAGGCCGGCGGTGTCTGAACTGCCTGAGTCGCCGGGGTCCAAGAGGCCGGCGAAGTCCACCGGACCGACGGGGCCGACCGCGTCCTCGGGGGCCTCGGGGGCTTCCGGGTCCTCGCAGTCCTCCCGGTCTTCGCAGTCCTCGGAGTCCTCGGAGGACAAGTTCCAGAATCCCGTGGCCGGCTTCGGCGTGACCTTCAAGGCCATGTTCAAGAAGCGGCTGACCGAGCAGTATCCGGAGACGCCGAAGGTGACGGCGCCGCGCTTCCATGGCCGGCACCAGCTCAACCGCCACCCGGACGGACTGGAGAAGTGCGTCGGCTGCGAGCTGTGCGCCTGGGCCTGCCCGGCGGACGCGATCTACGTAGAAGGCGCGGACAACACCGACGAGGAGCGCTACTCCCCGGGGGAGCGCTACGGCCGCGTCTACCAGATCAACTACGCGCGCTGCATCCTCTGCGGACTGTGCATCGAGGCCTGCCCGACCCGGGCGCTGACGATGACCAACGAGTTCGAGCTCGCCAACACCACCCGCGAGAGCCTCATCTACACCAAGGACGAGCTGCTCGCGGGACTGGAGGAAGGCATGGTCGACAGCCCGCACGCGATCTTCCCGGGCACCGACGAACAGGACTACTACCGGGGCCTGGTGACCGAGGCCGCCCCCGGTACGGAGCGCCAGATCGCCGTCTCCAAGGGCGAGAAGCCGGACGACGGGGACAACGAGAGCAACGGCGCCGCGAAGGAGGTGGACGCATGAACGGCCTGGCCGCAGCGGCCTCCCAGACCTCGACCGGCGAGGCCTTCCAGTTCTGGGTGCTCGGCACGGTCGCCGTGATCGGCGCCCTGTCCACCGTACTGATGAGGAGGGCGGTGCACAGTGCCCTGAGCCTCGCCGGGACCATGATCGTCCTGGCGGTGTTCTACCTCGCCAACGGTGCCTACTTCCTCGGCATCGTCCAGGTCGTCGTCTACACCGGCGCGATCATGATGCTGTTCCTCTTCGTGGTCATGCTCGTCGGTGTCACGGCGGCGGACTCGCTGAAGGAGACCCTCAAGGGCCAGCGCTGGCTGGCCGCGGGATGCGGGCTCGGCTTCGGCGTCCTCCTGGTCGCAGGAATCGGCAACGCCTCGCTGAACAGCTTCAACGGGCTGGGCGCAGCCAACGCCGAGCACGGCGGAAACGTGGAGGGGCTCGCCAGCCTCATCTTCACCAAGTACGTCTTCGCCTTCGAGATCACGGGCGCCCTGCTGATCACCGCCACGGTCGGCGCGATGGTGCTCACGCACCGCGAGCGCACCGAACGGGCCAGAACACAGCGGGAGATGTCCGAGGACCGCGTGCGCAGCAACCACCTGCCGCCGCTGCCCGCACCCGGCGTCTACGCCCGGCACAACGCCGTGGACGTCGCCGGCCTGCTCCCGGACGGCACTCCGTCCGAACTCACCGTCATGCAGACGCTGCGCAAGCGTGGCCAGATGCGCGATGTGTCCGACGAGTCGCTGGCCGGCCTCAAGGCACTGGAGCAGCGCTCCGGTGAGCGGCTCGGCCGGGACACCGCAGAAGAAGAGGAGGTCGCCAAGTGAATCCGGTCAACTACCTCTATCTCGCCGCTCTGCTGTTCACCATCGGCGCGGCCGGGGTGCTGATCAGGCGGAACGCGATCGTGGTGTTCATGTGCGTGGAGCTGATGCTCAACGCCTGCAACCTCGCGTTCGTCACCTTCTCCCGGATGCACGGCAATCTCGACGGCCAGATCATCGCCTTCTTCACGATGGTCGTCGCCGCCGCGGAGGTCGTGGTCGGGCTCGCGATCATCGTGTCGCTGTTCCGTTCCCGCCATTCGGCCTCGGTCGACGACGCCAGCCTGATGAAGCTGTAAGGGGCGCTTGAATCGTGGAGAACCTGATCGCGCTGCTTGTAGCGGCGCCCCTGCTCGGAGCGGTGGTGCTGCTCTGCGGCGGCCGACGCCTCGACCGCGTGGGCCACTGGCTGGGCACTGCGCTCGCCGGTGCCTCCTTCGTCGTCGCCGTGGTGCTCTTCGCCGACATGCTGGGGAAGAGCACCGACGACCGCGCGCTGCACCAGAAGCTGTTCAGCTGGATTCCGGTCGAGGGCTTCCAGGCCGATGTGGCCTTCCAGCTCGACCAGCTGTCGATGACCTTCGTGCTGCTGATCACGAGTGTGGGCACGCTGATCCACATCTACTCGATCGGCTACATGGAGCACGACGAGCGCCGGCGCCGCTTCTTCGGCTATCTGAACCTGTTCGTCGCGGCGATGCTGATCCTGGTCATCGCCGACAACTACCTTTTGCTGTACGTCGGGTGGGAGGGCGTCGGTCTGGCGTCGTACCTGCTCATCGGCTTCTGGCAGCACAAGCCCAGCGCGGCGACAGCCGCCAAGAAGGCCTTCCTGGTCAACCGGGTCGGCGACATGGGCCTGTCGATCGCGATCATGCTGATGTTCACCACCTTCGGCACCTTCGCCTTCGGCCCTGTCCTCGAAGCGACCGGCGAGACGAGCGAGGGCAAGCTGACGGCTATCGGCCTGATGCTGCTCCTCGCCGCCTGCGGCAAGTCCGCCCAGGTGCCGCTGCAGTCCTGGCTCGGTGACGCGATGGAGGGCCCGACCCCGGTCTCGGCCCTGATCCACGCCGCCACCATGGTCACCGCGGGCGTCTACCTGATCGTCCGCTCCGGCGCGATCTTCAACGGCGCGCCCGACGCGCAACTGGTCGTCGTGGTCGTCGGAGCGGTCACGCTGCTCTTCGGGGCCATCGTCGGTTGCGCGAAGGACGACATCAAGAAGGCCCTCGCCGGGTCGACGATGTCGCAGATCGGCTACATGATCCTGGCCGCCGGGCTCGGCCCCATCGGCTACGTCTTCGCGATCATGCACCTCGTGACGCACGGCTTCTTCAAGGCCGGGCTCTTCCTCGGCGCCGGTTCGGTCATGCACGGCATGAACGACGAGGTCGACATGCGGAGGTACGGCGGCCTGCGGAAGTTCATGCCGGTCACCTTCGTCACCTTCGGTCTCGGCTACCTCGCGATCATCGGCTTCCCCGGCCTGTCCGGCTTCTTCTCCAAGGACAAGATCATCGAGGCGGCGTTCGCCAAGGGCGGCACCGAGGGCTGGATCCTCGGCGCGGTCACGCTGCTGGGTGCCGCGATCACCGCGTTCTACATGACGCGCGTGATGCTGATGACCTTCTTCGGCGAGAAGCGCTGGCAGCCCGACGCGGAGGGCCACGACCCGCATCCGCACGAGTCCCCGAAGTCGATGACGATCCCCATGATCATCCTGGCGTTCGGCTCGGTCCTCGCCGGTGGGTTCTTCTCCATCGGCGACCGCTTCCTGCACTGGCTGGAGCCCGTCACCGGCCACGAGCACGGGGACGCCCCGGTCAGTGCGACCACCGTCACGGCCGCCACCATGGTGGTGCTCGTCATCGGTGTCGGGATCGCCTGGGCGATGTACGGACGCAGGCCGGTGCCCGCGGTCGCCCCGCGCGGCTCGCTGCTCACCCGGGCGGCCCGCCGCGACCTCCTCCAGGACGACTTCAACCACGTGGTCCTGGTCCGCGGCGGCGAGCACCTCACCCGCTCCCTGGTCTACGTCGACCACTCCCTGGTCGACGGCGTCGTCAACGGCACGGCCGCCTCCATGGGCGGGCTCTCGGGCCGGCTGCGCAAACTGCAGAACGGCTACGCCCGCACCTACGCGGTCTCGATGTTCGGCGGTACGGCGGTTCTCATCGCCGCGACCCTGCTGATGAGGGCGGTCTGATCACATGTCCTTTCCCCTCCTGACAGCGACGGCGGCGCTCCCGGCGATCGGCGCGGTCGCCACCGCCGCCGTCCCGGCAGCCCGGCGCACCGCCGCCAAATGGCTGGCACTCGCCTTCTCGCTGGGCACCCTCGTCCTGGCGGGCATCGCGCTCGCCCGCTTCGAGCCCGGCGGCAGCCGTTACCAGCTCACCGAATCGCACGCCTGGATCGCGGACTTCGGCGTGCGGTACGAGCTGGGCGTGGACGGCATCGGGCTGGCGCTCATGGCGCTCACCGCCCTGCTGATCCCCTTCGTCATCCTGGCCGGCTGGCACGACGCCGACCCCCTGGAGACGAACTCCTCGCGCTGGCGCCCCACTCAGGGCTTCTTCGCCCTGATCCTGATGGTGGAAGCGATGGTGGTCCTCTCCTTCGTGGCCACCGACGTCTTCCTCTTCTACATCCTGTTCGAAGCCATGCTCATTCCGATGTACTTCCTCATCGGCGGCTTCGGGGACCGGGCCCACTCCGGGAGCGACGAGAACGCGGCAGCCCAACGTTCCTACGCCGCGGTGAAGTTCCTCCTCTACAACCTCGTCGGCGGACTCATCATGCTGGCCGCCGTGATCGGGCTGTACGTGGTCGCGGGGACGTTCTCGCTCTCCGAGATCGCCGCGGCCCGGGCCGACGGCTCGCTGTCCATGGCGACGAGCACGGAGCGCTGGCTCTTCCTCGGGTTCTTCTTCGCCTTCGCGGTGAAGGCCCCGCTGTGGCCGCTGCACACCTGGCTGCCCAACGCCATGGGTGAGGCGACCACCCCGGTCGCCGTGCTGATCACCGCGGTCGTCGACAAGGTCGGCACCTTCGCGATGCTGCGCTTCTGCCTCCAGCTCTTCCCGGAGGCCAGCAAGTGGGCGACGCCGGTCGTCCTGGTGCTGGCGCTGATCAGCATCATCTACGGGGCGCTGCTCGCCGTCGGTCAGCGCGACATCAAGCGACTGATCGCCTACGCGTCCATCTCGCACTTCGGCTTCATCATCCTGGGCATCTTCGCGATGACCAGCCAGGGCCAGTCGGGCGCGACGCTCTACATGGTCAACCACGGCATCTCGACCGCCGCGCTGATGCTGGTGGCCGGCTTCCTGATCACCCGGCGCGGATCGCGGCTCATCGCCGACTACGGCGGAGTGCAGAAGGTGGCCCCGGTCCTGGCCGGCACCTTTCTGATCGGTGGCCTGGCCACACTGTCACTGCCGGGGCTCGCCCCGTTCGTCAGTGAGTTCCTCGTCCTGGTCGGCGCGTTCGCCGCGTATCCGGCGGTCGGCATCATCGCCACCACCGGCATCGTGCTCGCCGCGATCTACGTCCTCGTCCTCTACCAGCGGACGATGACGGGGCCGGTCAAGGCCGAGGTCCAGGGCATGGCGGACCTCAAGGTCCGTGAGCTGGTGGTGGTCGTCCCGCTGATCGCTCTGCTGATCTTCCTGGGCGTCTATCCGAAGCCGCTGACGGAGATCGTCAATCCGGCGGTGCAGCACACCATGTCGGACGTACAGAAGAAGGACCCCCAGCCCGAGGTGGAGGCCGCCAAGTGAGCGCAACAGCTGTCCACAGCCTGTGGATGACGGCGGGCGGGGTGACATCGGCCGCCCCGGACCAGAAGTTCAAGGCGCCCGTCATCGAGTACACCCAGCTGACGCCGGTCCTGATCGTGATCGGCGTCGCCGTCCTGGGCGTGCTCGTCGAGGCCTTCGTGCCGCGCCGGGCCCGCTACTACACGCAGGTGTTCCTGACCGTCGCCGCACTGGTCGCCGCGTTCGCCGCGGTGATCGGCCTGGCGGCCGCCGGATACGGCACGACCAAGGCACACATCGCCGCGATGGGCGCCATCGCCGTCGACGGGCCCGCCCTGTTCCTCCAGGGCACGATCCTGCTGACGTCCCTGGTCGCCGTCTTCACCTTCGCCGAGCGGCGGCTCGACCCCGAGTCGCACGGAAGCCGCGTCGACTCGTTCGCCGCGCAGGCCGCCTCGGTCCCCGGCAGCGACAGCGAGAAGGCCGCGGTCAAGGCCGGGTTCACCACCACCGAGGTCTTCCCGCTGCTCCTCTTCGCGGTGGCGGGCATGCTGGTCTTCCCGGCGGCCAACGACCTGCTGACGCTCTTCGTGGCCCTGGAAGTCTTCTCGCTCCCGCTCTACCTCCTGTGCGCCGTCGCCCGCCGCAAGCGGCTGATGTCGCAGGAGGCAGCGGTGAAGTACTTCCTGCTCGGCGCCTTCTCCTCGGCGTTCCTGCTCTTCGGGATCGCCCTCCTCTACGGGTACGCGGGCTCCGTCTCGTACGCCGAGATCGCCACCGTCGTCGACGGCTCCATCCAGCAGATCGATCCGGCGCTCGCCGACACCATGGGCAACGACGTGCTGCTGCTGATCGGCGGCGCGATGATCCTGACCGGTCTGCTCTTCAAGGTCGGTGCCGTCCCGTTCCACATGTGGACCCCGGACGTCTACCAGGGCGCCCCGACCCCGGTCACCGGCTTCATGGCCGCGGCCACGAAGGTCGCCGCGTTCGGTGCGCTGCTGCGCCTGCTGTACGTGGTGCTGCCGGGCCTCAACTGGGACCTGCGCCCGGTCATGTGGGGCATCGCGATCGTCACGATGGTGGGCGGCGCGGTCGTCGCCATCACCCAGACCGACATCAAGCGACTGCTGGCCTACTCCTCGATCGCGCACGCCGGATTCATCCTCGCCGGTGTCATCGCGGCCACCCCGCAGGGCATCTCCTCGGTGCTCTTCTACCTGGCCACGTACTCCTTCGTGACGGTCGGCGCCTTCGCCGTCGTCACCCTGGTGCGCGACGCGGGCGGCGAGGCGACGCACCTGTCGAAGTGGGCCGGGCTCGGCCGGCGCTCCCCGCTGGTCGCCGCGGTCTTCGCGGTGTTCCTGCTGGCGTTCGCCGGTATCCCGCTCACCTCGGGCTTCTCCGGGAAGTTCGCGGTGTTCAAGGCCGCGGCGGAGGGCGGTGCGAGCGGACTGGTCGTCGTCGGTGTGATCTCCTCGGCGATCGCCGCCTTCTTCTACATCCGGGTCATCGTGCTGATGTTCTTCAGCGAGCCGAAGGCGGACGGCCCCACGGTCGCCGTGCCGTCGCCGCTGACGATGACCACGATCGCGGTCGGCGTCGCCGTCACACTGGTGCTGGGCCTGGCCCCGCAGTACTTCCTGGACCTGGCGAGCCAGGCGGGAGTGTTCGTGAGGTAGCGGGACGCACCACTGCTGGGACAGCGCCGGACGGGCTTGGAAGTCGAGCCCGTCCGGCGTTGTCGTAGGCGGCGCCTATCGTGGCAGGGGAGAGCGCAGGGACAGAACGGGACAGCCGTCGGGGGAACAGAGCGATGAGCAGGACGGGCGGGACAGGCGTGACGGACATGACCACGGACGTGACCGAGAGCGATGCGCAGCGGACGCTCCACCGGGTCTTCGGATACGAGACGTTCCGCGGTGAGCAGGAAGCGGTCGTCGACCACGTGGTGGCGGGCGGCGACGCCGTCGTGCTCATGCCGACCGGCGGTGGCAAGTCCCTCTGCTACCAGATCCCCGCCCTGGTCAGACGGGGCACGGGCATCGTCATCTCCCCGCTGATCGCCCTGATGCAGGACCAGGTGGACGCACTGCGGGCGCTCGGCGTGCGGGCCGGATTCATCAACTCCACGCAGGACTTCGACGAGCGCCGCTCGATGGAGGCCCAGTTCGTCGCCGGCGAGCTGGACCTGCTCTACCTGGCTCCTGAACGCCTCCGCCTGGACTCCACGCTCGGCCTGCTCTCCCGCGGTGAGATCTCCGTCTTCGCGATCGACGAGGCGCACTGCGTCGCCCAGTGGGGCCACGACTTCCGGCCCGACTACCTGGCCCTGTCGGTGCTGGGCGAGCGCTGGCCCGACGTCCCGCGCATCGCCCTGACGGCCACGGCGACCGACGCCACGCACCGGGAGATCACCCAGCGCCTGGGCATGCCCGACGCCAAGCACTTCGTGGCGAGCTTCGACCGGCCCAACATCCAGTACCGCATCGTGGGGAAGTCCGACCCGAAGAAGCAGCTGCTGACGTTCCTCAAGGAGGAGCACGCGGGGGACGCGGGCATCGTCTACTGTCTCTCGCGCAATTCCACGGAGAAGACCGCCGAGTACCTCTGCCGCAACGGCATCGAGGCCGTCCCGTACCACGCGGGTCTGGACGCCGGGACCCGCGCGGTCCACCAGTCCCGCTTCCTGCGCGAGGAGGGCCTCGTCGTCGTCGCGACGATCGCCTTCGGCATGGGCATCGACAAGCCGGACGTGCGCTTCGTCGCCCACCTCGACCTGCCCAAATCCGTCGAGGGCTACTACCAGGAGACCGGCCGGGCCGGCCGTGACGGAGCCCCTTCCACGGCCTGGATGGCGTACGGACTCCAGGACGTCGTCCAGCAGCGCAAGCTCATCCAGGGCGGTGAGGGCGACGAGGCGTTCCGCCGCCGGGCGGCCGCGCACCTGGACGCCATGCTGGCGCTCTGCGAGACCGTGGAATGCCGCAGGGCCCAGCTGCTGACGTACTTCGGCCAGGACCCCACGGAGTCCGCCTGCGGAAACTGCGACACCTGCCTGAGCCCTCCCGAGACCTGGGACGGCACGGTGGTCTCCCAGAAGCTGCTGTCCACGGTGGTGCGGCTGAAGCGGGAGCGCGGGCAGAAGTTCGGCGCGGGACAGATCATCGACATCCTGCTCGGCCGCAAGACCGCGAAGGTCATCCAGTTCGACCACGACCAGCTCTCGGTGTTCGGTATCGGCGAGGAGCTTGCCGAGGCGGAATGGCGGGGCGTGGTCCGGCAGTTGCTGGCGCAGGGCCTGCTCGCCGTCGAGGGCGAGTACGGCACGGTGGTGCTGACGGAGGAGAGCGGTGCCGTCCTCGGGAGGGAGCGCGAGGTGCTGCTCCGCAAGGAGCCGAAGAAGCCCACGGCGTCCCGCTCCTCCTCGAAGGGCGAGCGGAAGGCCAAGTCCTCGGCGGCCGCCGCCGAACTCCCGCCGGAGGCGCTGCCGGTCTTCGAGGCGCTGCGCGCCTGGCGCGGCGCCCAGGCCAAGGAGCTGGGCCTCCCGGCGTACGTGATCTTCCACGACGCCACGCTGCGCGAGATCGCGACCCTGCGTCCGTCGTCGCTCGGTGAGCTGGGTGGAATCAGCGGGCTGGGCGAGAAGAAGCTGGCGACGTACGGGGAAGGGGTGCTGGAGGTGCTGGCGTCCCTCGGCGACGTGGAACCGGCCCCGGCGGTTGCCTCGGACCCGCCTGCGGCTCCGGCGGCTGCCTCGGCCCCGGCCCAGCCGGCTGCCCCGGCAGCGGCTCCGGCCCAGTCAGCTGTCCGTGCCCCGGCCTCGGCTCCAGCCCCGGCCCGGACGTCCGATCCGGCGGCCGATCCGGAGTTCGGCTGGGACGAGGAGCCGCCGGAGTACGAGTGAGACGGGGCCCGGGGTGCGGCGGGCGGTCTACTCGGAGGCCGGCGCCCGGGGGCGCGAGACGATCGCGGTCAGGTCGAGGTCGACGGTGAAGGGCGCTGACACCTTCATGCGGTCGTGGAAGATCCCGGTGGAGGTGTAGGCCCCGGTCGCCGGCTCCAGCTCGAAGACGTACACGACCGCGCGGCCGTCCTGATTCTCCACCCGCCAGTAGTGCGGGATCTTCGCCCGCGCGTACTTCACGGCTTGGTCTCCCGGTCACGGCTGACGGTCTCGTCGGACACGACCTCGATCGCGAGCAGCACGCTGCTCGCGGGGAACCGGATGAGGCTCCCTCGAACGTGTGATCGCTTCATGCGTCGCTGACCCCCACCCCCCGCCCCGCGTACGCCCGCACATCCGCGTCCCGGTCCGCCACCGCCCCCGCCAGGGCCTCCCGCGCCGCGGCGTCGCCCGGGTGACGCAGCAGCGCCAGCACCGCCGCCTTGCGCACATCGGCGTTCGGGTCGTCCAGCGCACCGGCCAGCGGGCCGGTCGCCCCCTCCGGGTCCGCCGAGGACAGCGCCGTCGCCGCGCCCGCGCGCACCTGCCAGGCCGGGTCCGCAAGCGCCGCCACCGCCCGCTCGGCGTACGCGGGCGGGCACCCCGTCCCAGCGAGGGCTGCCAGCGCCGCCGCCCGCACCAGCACGTCCCGGTCGTCCAGCAGCGGCCCGAGCGGCCCCGGCGCGGGGAAGCGGACGGCGGCGAGGCCCTTCGCCACCGCGACGCGCACCTCCCGGGCAGGGTCGGCGGCCGCCCGGACGAGCCCGTCCACCGCGTCCACGGACACCAGGGCCCTGACGGTCTCGACCCGCACAGGGAGATCCGGGTCGGTGAGCGTGCGGGCGTACAGCTCCGCGTCACCGAGACGCAGTGCGCGCAGGGTGTCCAGGGAGGCGGCACGGACCACCGGGTCGGCCGAGGAGAGAGCGGTGACCAGAGGCGCGCGGAGGGCCGGCGAGGGCTCCAGCACCTCGACCAGCTCCCGCAGGGACGCGGCGACGGCCGCGCGGACGGCCCGGGCCGGATCGGCGAGCGCGGTGGCCAGCGCGGGGCCCGCGCCCGGCGGGGTCGACTCGGTGAGCGCGGCGACGGCAGCCCGGCGGACGGCAGGGTCGGAGTCGGTCAGGTAGGGCGTGAGGGCCGCCAGCTCGGGTTCGCCCTCGTTGAGCGCAAGCAGCTCCAGGATGCGCGGCGAGGTGGAGGGGACGGCGTCGGCCACGGTGGGCGAAGGCGACGCCGTGCGCGCGGAGCCGGACACCGGCGCCGCGTCCCGCGGGCCCGCCGTACCCACCCCCTCCGGCTCCACCTCCCCGATCCGCCGTACCGGCCCCCCGACCGGGTCGAAACCCTCCACCGGGACCAGGTAGGGCGCCACCGGCCGGGCCGTGAACTCCATCGCCCCGGAGGCCGACTTGTACAGGTCCAGGTGGTGGAACCAGTCCGCGTCGTCGCGCTCCGGATGGTCCGTGCGCTCGTGGTAGAGGCCCCAGCGGGACTCCGTGCGGGCCAGCGAGGAGCGGGCCGCCATCTCCGCGCAGTCCCGGATGAACGACACCTCGGCGCACCGCATCAGTTCGTGCGGGGTCTTCGCGCCCATCTCCGCGAGGTCCGTGCGCATCCGCTCGAACGACTCCAGGGCGATGGAGAGCCGGGCACCGGACTTGGGCGGTGCCACGTAGTCGTTCACGAAGCGGCGCAGCTTGTACTCGACCTGCGGCTGCGGCGGCCCGTCCGGGTTGCGCAGCGGCCGGTAGACCAGCTCGTGGGCCGCCAGCACCTGCTCGGCCGGCAACTCGCCCTCGTACGCCGTGAACCGGGCCGCGTCCTCGCCCGCCAGGTCACCGAAGACGAACGCGCCGATCATGTAGTTGTGCGGCACGCAGGCCAGGTCCCCGGCCGCGTAGAGCCGGTCCACGGTGGTGCGGGCATGGTCGTCCACCCGGACGCCGGAGGCCGAGTGCCCGCCGCACAGTCCGATCTCCGAGATGTGCATCTCGATGTCATGGGTGCGGTAGTCGTGTCCGCGCCCCGCGTGGAACGTGCCGCGGGTGGGCCGCTCGGTGGTGTGCAGGATCGACTCCAGCGCGCTGACGGACTCCTCCGGCAGATGGCTCAGCTTCAGGTACACCGGGCCGCGGTCGGAGGCCACCTCGGCCGCGAACTCGGCCATCATCTGCCCGGACCAGTAGTCGGAGTCCACGAAGCGTTCGCCGTGCCGGTTCACCTGGTAGCCGCCGAAGGGATTGGCCACGTACGCGCACGCCGGGCCGTTGTAGTCCTTGATCAGCGGGTTGATCTGGAAGCACTCGATGCCGGTCAGTTCGGCCCCCGCGTGGTACGCCATGGCATAGCCGTCACCGGCGTTGGTGGGGTTCTCGTACGTCCCGTACAAGTAACCGGAGGCCGGAAGTCCGAGCCGCCCGCACGGCCCGGTGGCGAGGATGACGGCGCCTGCCCGCACCGTGACGAACTGTCCCGTCCGGGTGTTGAAGCCGGCCGCGCCGATGGCCCGGCCGTCGTCGCCGGTGAGGATGCGCACGGGCATGACACGGTTCTCGATCCGGATGCGCTCGCGCATCTCGCGGCGGCGCAGCTGCCGGTAGAGGACCTTCTTCACGTCCTTGCCCTCGGGCATCGGCAGGACGTACGAGCCGGAGCGGTGCACCTGGCGCACCGCGTACTCGCCGTGCTCGTCCTTCTCGAACTTCACCCCGTACGACTCCAGCCGCTGCACCATCGCGAAGCCGCGCGTCGCGGTCCGGCGGACGGTGGACTGGTCGACGATGCCGTCGTTGGCGCGGGTGATCTCGGCGACGTAGTCGTCGGGTTCGGCGCGGCCGGGGATCACGGCGTTGTTCACGCCGTCCATGCCCATGGCGAGCGCACCGGAGTGGCGGACGTGCGCCTTCTCGAGGAGGAGGACCGAGGCGCCGTGCTCGGCTGCGGTGAGGGCCGCCATCGTGCCGGCCGTGCCGCCGCCGACGACCAGCACGTCGCAGGAGAGTTCCTCGGCGTCGGCGAGGGCGGGGATCTGCACGGGGATGCCTTTCGGAGGAAGGGGGTTCAGGGGCGGGGGTGAGGGATTCCAGGACCTCGCGGCGCAGCGCGACCGTCGCCGGATCGGCGTGGGCGGCGCGTTCGCGCGGGCGCGGGACGGGCAGCACCCGGCCCGTGGAGAGCAGCGCCACGCGGTCACCGAGGAACAGTGCCTCGTCCACGTCGTGCGTGACGAAGACGACCGTGGCGCCGGTGCCCCGGAGCACGTCGACGAGCAGCTGCTGCATTCCGGCCCTGGTCTGGGCGTCGAGGGCGCCGAACGGCTCGTCCATCAGGACGGCGCGGGGCCCGGCCGCCAGGGCACGCGCGAGTTGCACGCGCTGGCGCTGGCCGCCGGAGATCCGGTGCGGGAGCTTGGCGGCGTGCTCGGCGAGGCCGACCCGGGCCAGCCAGTCCCCGGCCCGCTCCCGTCGTTCGGCGCGGGCCACCCCTTGGATGGCCAGGGGCAGTTCGACGTTGGCGCGGAGGGTGCGCCAGGGCAGCAGCGCGTCGTCCTGGAAGACGAGGGCCCGTTCGGCGCGGGGCGCGGTGACGGGTTCGCCGTCCTCGCTCACCTCGCCGCCGAGTGCCGGCAGCAGCCCCGCCAGGGTGCGCAGCAGCGTCGACTTCCCGCAGCCGGACGGGCCGACGACGGTGAGGATCTCGCCGGGGACGATGTCGAGGTCGATCCCGTCCAGGACGGGCGCACCGGCCCGGCCCAGCGTGGCGCCGCGCAGGGTGAGGTGGAGTCCGCGGGGGGTGGTGGTCATGATCGAACCCGTTCCTGTGCCGTACGGACCGAGGGGGCGGCGGTCGCCGCCGGGGCGGGCCCGCGGCGTGCCGGGGCGACCGGACGGTTCTCCGTACGGGGCAGCCAACGGGTCAGCCTGCGGCCCAGCAGTTCCACCGCCGTCGAGGTCAGCCAGCCGAGCAGACCGATGGTGGCCATGCCGACGAAGACGCCCGGATAGTCGACGACCGTGTAGTCCTGCCAGGTGCGGTAGCCGACGCCGTACTCGCCGGAGATCATCTCGGCCGAGATGACGCAGATCCATGAGACGCCGATGCCGACGGACAGCCCGCCGAGGATGCCGGGGAGCGCCCCGGGCAGCACGACGGACCACAGGACGCGCCACCGGCCGCCGCCCATCGTCAGGACGGCCTCCTCCCACACCGGCGTCAGGGCCCGCACCGCGTGCCGGGTGGAGACCATGACGGGGAAGAACGCCGCGGTGCAGGTGATGAAGACGATGCCCTGCTCGTTGCTGGGGAAGAGCAGGATCGCGACCGGGACGAGCGCGATCGCCGGGACCGGACGCAGCACCTCGAGGACCGGGCCGAGGAGATCGGCGGCGAGCCGCGAGCGGGCGACGGCCGTGCCGACGGTGACGCCGAGGACGGCGGCCAGCGCGAACCCGGTGACGATCCTGGTCAGGCTGTCGGTGAGGTCCTGCCAGTACGCGTCGCCCGTGATCCGGTCCGCGTAGGCCCGGGCCACCTCCGTGACCGTGGGGAACTGCTCGAAGCGCAGCCACAGATTGATGTCGTAGGCGGTCAGCGCCTGCCACAGACCGAGCGCCGCGGCCAGCGAGAGCGTACGTCGCACGAGGGACCACCGGCCCCTCATGACGCGCCCCGGGCCAGGGCGAGCGCGGTGGCGTACGGGACCGTTCGGGCGCCGGGGTGGGCCTTCACGTCGGCGCGGGCGGCGGACCCGGTGACGTAGGGCCGCAGCGCGTCACCGTCCGAGACCCACACCGCCCGGTCCGCGAACCAGAGGGTGCCGGTCGACGCGTCGGGGACGTACGCCGTCCGGACCGCGTCGCGGTGCGTGGCCACGTACCGCAGCACTTCGGCGGGGGTGGCGAACGCCGTCGTGGTGTCCTCGGCCTTCAGCCACACCTCACCCCCGCGCCGGGCGGGCGGGCCGGCGGCGAGGGCCTTGGCGTAGCCGGATCCGTACACCCGCCTGAGGTAGCTGTCGTCGACGAAGGCGTCCACGTCGACGTCGCCGACGAGCTCGGCCGAACGCAGTACCGGGACGTCCTTCTTCAGCGCCGCGATCAGTGCGGGCTTCAGCGTGGTGTCGAACGTGGCGATGCCCTGGGCGCCGTTGTAGAGGTGGACGACCTCGGCCGGCAGGCCGGTGGCCTTCGCGACCGACTCGGAGGCCGCCACCGGGTGTGCGTGCAGATACTCCGTCGCACGGCCCTGCGCCCGCAGGAAGTCCTCCACCACGGGAGGCCGCTTCTTCGCGAAGTCCTGGCGGACCGTGACACCGTGGAAGGTCGGCAGGTTCAGCTCGGCGCCGTCGTACAGCGCCTTCGCGCGGCCCTGGAACGCCAGCAGGCCGGGCCAGGCGACGAACTGCGAGAGGGCGTCCGCGCTGCCCGCCTGGAGGGCCGAAGCGCCCACCGCAGGCTGCTGGTTGAGCTTGCGGATGTCCTTCTCCGGGTCGAGTCCGGCCTGCTGGAGAGCGCGGACGAGCGTGCCGTCGGCCGCCGAGCCGACGCTCGTGGAGACCTTCTTGCCGCGCAGGCCGGTGAGGGAGTCCAGTTTCGAGTCGCGGGCGGTCACCACCGTGTTGAGCCCACCGGCCAGGTTGTAGCCGGTGACCGAGACGAGGCGGGTGGGGCGGTTCAGCTGGGTGCCCCGGGCCGCGTTGATCAGCAGCGGGAAGTCGCCCATCGAGCCGATGTCGATCTTCCCCGCGGTCATCTGCGCGGTGATGGGGGCGCCGGTGGCGTAGTCCTGCCACTTCACCTTGTACGTGACGCCGTCCCGCTCGCCGCGGCTGCGCAGCTCCTCCTCGAAGTAACCGAGGGAGCGCAGCAGCGTGCCGGCCGTGACCGTGTTGATCGTCCTGGACTGGTAGCCGACGGTCACCGTGACCGTGCCGCTGTCGTCGGCGCTCGCCCCGCCACCGCAGCCCGCGGTGAGGGTGACGAGCAGCGCGGCGCCCGCCAGGGCGCCGAATGCCTTGCTTCGCATGGGAGTCGGGCCTTTCAGCGCAGGAGGTAGGGCATGTTGACGGTCACCGCGTCGGTCGGGCACCGGGCCGCGCACGGGCCGCAGTACCAGCACTCGTCGACGTGCATGTACGCCTTGCCGCTGTCCGGGTGGATCGCGAGCGAGTCGAGCGGGCACATGTCGACGCAGAGCGTGCAGCCGTCGATGCACTTCGACTCGTCGATCGTCACGGGCACGTCGGCCCGCTGGGGCGCCAGAGGCATGGCGGGGCTCCAGGGAAGGGGGTGTTCGAGAGGGAGGTTGGTCAGCAGGACCGGTGCAGAAGGGCGTTCATGCTGATGCGGTCACCGCGGAAGCGGATGAACTCCAGGTCGACGGGGCGCCCGTCGGCGAGATGGGTGAGGCGCTCCAGCATCAGGACGGCGGAGCCGCGCGGGATCTCCAGTACGGCGGCGGAGTGCGCGTCGGCGTTGACGGCCTCCAGGGTGATGTCGGCACAGCCCAGCGGCTGCCCGGCCAGGGACTCCAGCAGCCTGAACACATCGGTGTTCTCCAGGTCGGCGCCGAGCAGCCCGGCCCCGAGGTCCATCGGGACGTAGGTGAGGTCGAGGGAGAGCGGCAGTCCGTTCAGCAGTCGGCGGCGCTCGATGTAGAGCACGTCGGTGTGCTCCGCCACGCCCAGCCGCCGGGCGACGGGCGCGGGTGCGGGGACGGGCCCGACGGTACGGACCTCGTTGGTGACCCTGCCGTGTTCGTGGAGGGTCTCGGCCAGTCCCTGGAGCCGGTCCAGGGCATGCGGGTACCGCTCGCCGACGACGACGGTGCCGACGCCCGGCTGCCGTTCGACGATTCCCTCGCCGCGCAGGAGATCGAGGGCCTGGCGGACGGTGTTGCGCGAGACGCGGTAGTCGGTGCCGATCGTGTCCTCGTACGGCAGGACACCACCCGGGAACGCGCCCGTGCGCACCTGGTGGCGCAGCAGGTCGGCGAGGAGCCGGGCGCCGTCCGCGCGCAGTCGGCGCCGGCGGGCGGCGGCGACGGGCACGGTGTGCTCACGGATGCGTTCGGCTGGCATGCGGTGGACCATACCGACGCCGTGGGGCAGATGGTGTTGCCGCAGTGTTGCGCCACTTCGGGGCCCTGGCGCAACGCCTTTGACCTGCGGTGATGTGATAGCCGGCAGAAAGATCCGCCACCGGCGTGGTGTCAGGAACCGCTGCCCGTGTTCATCGGCGCCCCTCCCGCCGCCCGCCTTCCGGACGCATCCGACTTGTCCTGGCGGACGTTGCGGTACACCGCGTGGGCGGGCCACCGCTCGTGGATCAGCGACCGCATCGCCGAGCGGGATGACAACCCGGCCCCGGGCACGTGCGGATCGAGGCCGGCCGCCGCCACGAGTGCGGCCAGTGCGCGGCTGCGGTGGTCGGGCAGCCCGGCCCGCTCGGCGGCCGCGAACCGCTCCCGCACCGGCCCCGCGTAGCTCTGCGGGCCCGCCGGGTGGCGGTGGTAGGGCAGCAGGCCGAGGAAGCGGCGGGTCTCCTGGATCAGGACACCGCGCTGCACCAGGGACTCCAGACACATGTCCGCGGCCGGCCGGCCGGCGTCCCGGACCCAGCCCCGGGTCGTCACGCCCGAGCGGCCCTTGCCCGGCGCGGGCAGACTCCGCAGCAACGCGGCCAGCACCGGGTCGGCCGGCTCCAACGGGTTGACCACCTGGATCTCGCCGCGCTGTTCGGTGATCCGTCCCTGGAGCTCCAGCTCCGCCAGGGCGGCCCCGGCCATCGCGTACTCCAGGAACCGGTTGCGGCAGTACGGCCTGCCGCGCCGGGGGTCCAGCGCGAGCAGCAGCAGTTCCTCGGGCAGGGTGGGTCCGGGCGGCTGGGTCATGCCGCGGGCACGATTCGTCCCGTGACTTCGCCGAGGCCGACGCGGGTACCGTCCGGGCCCGGAGCCCACGCCGTCAGCGTCACCGTGTCGCCGTCCTCCAGGAACGTCCGCTTGCCCTCGGGGAGTTCCAGCGGGTCGCGGCCGTTCCAGGTGAGTTCGAGCAGGGAGCCCCGCTGGGCCGGCTCGGCGCCGCTGATCGTGCCGGAGCCGTACAGGTCACCGCTGCGCAGCGAGGCGCCGTTGACCGTCATCTGCGCCAGCTGCTGGGCCGCCGTCCAGTACATGGTGGAGAACGGGGGCTCCGAGACGACCTGGCCGTTGATCGCGACGGAGAGCCGCAGGTCGAAACCGCCGGGCTCCTCCTCGTCCGTGTCGTCGAGGTAGGGCAGCAGCGGGAAGTCCCTCGCGGGCGGCGCGGTCCGGGCGGCGTCCAGGGCCTCCAGCGGTGTCACCCAGGCCGCGACGGACGTGGCGAAGGACTTGCCGAGGAAGGGGCCCAGCGGGACGTACTCCCAGGCCTGGATGTCCCGCGCCGACCAGTCGTTGAGCAGCGACAGACCGAAGACGTGCTCGCGGAAGTCGGCGAGCGGCACCGGCCGTCCCTGCTCCGAACCGACGCCGACGACGAATCCGACCTCGGCCTCGATGTCCAGCTTGACGGACGGACCGAAGACGGGAGCCGGGTCGGCGGGGGCCTTGCGCTGTCCCGAGGGGCGCACCACGTCCGTACCGGAGACCACGACCGTGCCCGCCCTGCCGTGGTAACCGATCGGCAGGTGCTTCCAGTTGGGCGTGAGCGCGTCGCCGTCCGGGCGGAAGATGCGGCCGACGTTGGTGGCGTGGTGTTCGCTCGCGTAGAAGTCCACGTAGTCCGCGACCCGGTAGGGGAGGTGGAGCGTCACGGAGTCGACGGGGTGCAGCAACGGCTCGATGTCCGCACGGTGGGCCGGCACCGTCACCCAGGCGGTCAGGGCGCGGCGCACATCGCTCCAGGCGGTGCGGCCGGCCGCGAGCAGGGCCATCAGGTCGGGCTGGGCCAGCAGTTGCGCATAGGGCGAACCCAGTGCGTGCGCGGCTGCCCCGGCGTCCAGCACATGGCCGCCGATGCGCACACCGACCCGCCGCTCGCCGGGCCGGTCGGGCGTGGAGAAGACACCGTACGGAAGGTGGTGCGGACCGAAGGGATCGCCCTCGGCCAGTTCGAGCGGGCTGCTCTGCTCGGGCATCTGTTGCTGCCTCGCTTTCCAGGTCGCTTGGGGGACACGTTACGTGGGGGACATCCCCGCGCGGCAGTGCCTGAACCATCCCCAATGCCCTGGAAAGTGACGCTGTGGTCCGTCGTGGTGCCGCCTATCCGGCCGTGCGCGGGATGCGCTTCTCCCAGGTCCGGTGGAAGACGACTTCGCCGCCCTCCTTGCAGACCACCTCGTTGGAGGTGATGAAGTCGTCCGCGTCGGCGGAGATCTCGGAGCGCGTCTCGATCAGCACGTCCCACGGCATCTCCGGCCGGTGCAGCCGGATCGTCCAGTCGGAGCGGGTGTGCGCGGAGAGCGGATCGCTCTCCTGGATCGTGTACGTCTCCACCGCGTCCTCGGTGAACTCCAGGCCGTCCGGGTAGACGCGCGTGCCGCCGTACCGCGGGTCGACCTCCATCCGCCACTCGCCCTTGGCGACGTCCCGGACGATCAGCCGCTCGGGGCGCTGTTCGTCGAGCGTGGCGGGAAAGACGACACCGAGCGGTTCGGACTGCTCGGGCTCCTCGAAGCGGATCGAGGGGTCCTCGGTGTGCCTGCGCACCGGGAGCTCGACGACGCTGCCGTCGGCGTGCAGGGTGAAGCCCGCCGAGCCGGCCTGCGGCCAGATCCAGGGCCAGTACGAGGAGGAGACGGCGAGCCTGATCCGGTGGCCGGGCGGAAAGGTGTGCCCGATGCCGTTCAGCTCGAAGGTGACGTCCTCGGTCGAGCCGACCGGCCAGTCCTCGGTGCGGTCCCGGCCGTTGCGGGCGGCGAGGTTGAGGACGCCGCGGGTGACGAGGGTGGAGGAGCCGTCCGGGGCCACGTCGCAGAGCCGGGCGACGGCCTGGCCGCGCGGGACGTCCATCCGGATCCGCAGCTTCACCCGGGGACGGCCCAGGATCTCGATCGGGGCGCCCTCCACGGGGAACTCGAAGCACACCGACCTGGCGTCCTCGTCACGCTGGTCGGGCGGCAGGTCGGCGTCGTTGCCGAACGGGAAGAACCGTCCGGCGTCCAGCCCGGTCTGCTGCGGTGAGTGGACGATCTGCGGTCCGCCCTGGAGGGCGTACGCGACCGGCGCCACGTTCTCCGAGGGCCAGCCGGTGTCCCCGACCCAGCGGCCGGGCAGCGTCTCGTAGACCGTGGCGGGCCGGTGCGACTCGCTGATCCAGGACCGCAGCAGGGGCTCCGCCATGACGCCGGTGTCCTCGTCCTTCAGGTGCTGGTCCCACCAGCGCAGGGTCTCCTGGAGGAAGCCGATGCCGGGCCCGGGCGGCAGCCCACGGTCCGGGTACTGGTGCGACCAGGGGCCGATGAGGCCGCGGACCTTCGCCGGGTCGAGGTGCTCGACGAGCCGGAGCACGGTGTCGCGGTACGGGTCGTGCCAGCCGCCGACCGCGAGGACGCTGGCCTCGATCGCGGAGTAGTCCTCACAGACGCTGCCGTGCTTCCAGTAGTCGTCGCGCGTCTGATGGGCCAGCCAGGTGTGGATGAAGGGGTCCACGGCCTCGAGCCGGTTCAGCCACATCTCCCGCCAGTCGTCGCCGACGTCCGCCGGGTCCGGCGGCCGGCAGACGAAGGCCAGCATGGTCGCCGCCCAGGCGTGCATGTCCACGGCCAGGACCGATCCGCCCATGTAGTGGACGTCGTTGTCGTAGCGGTCGTCGGCCGAGCACACGGTGACGATCGCCTTCAGCGGCTCGGGGGCGAGCGCGGCGATCTGGAGCGAGTTGAAGCCGCCCCACGAGATCCCGAACATCCCGACCCGGCCCGAGCACCACTCCTGCTGCGCCAGCCAGTGGATGACGGCGACCCCGTCGGCGAGCTCCGTGGCGTCGTACTCGTCGCCCGGCATGCCCTCGCTGTTGCCGTGGCCGCGCACGTCGACCCGGACGGAGGCGTAGCCGTGGCCCGCGTACCAGGGGTGACGCTGCCAGTCGCGCGGCGCGGTCCAGTCACTCAGCCGGTAGGGCAGGTACTCCAGCAGCGCGGGGACGGGCTCGTCCGTGACCGGCCGCCAGATCCGGGCGTAGAGCTGGGTGCCTCCGGGCAGCGGGATGTAGAGGTCTTCGCGGGTCGTCTCGTAGGGGAACGTGGTCTGGACGTGCATGGGGGGATACCTCGTTCCTCAGTGGACGGGGTGCATGGTGCGCCTGAGCCAGGGGGCGGCGGCGATGACGGCCAGACCGGCCACCACCGCGACGGCGCCGTTGACACCGAAGTAGACGGGGTTGGAGACCTCGCCGTACAGCTTCACGATCTGTGCCTGGATGCCGTTCGCGAGGGCCAGGGAGAGGAACCAGAGCGCCATCGTCTGGCTGGCGAACGCCCTCGGGGCGAGCTTCGTGGTCGCGGACATGCCGGAGGTCTCCAGCAGCACGTCGCCGAGGCCGAGCAGCAGGTAGGAGCCGACGATCCACCAGGCGGCCATCCGGTAGGTGTCGTCGGAGTGCCCGGAGGTGGGCAGGACCATCAGCAGGAACGAGAGCCCGCCGAGGATGACCCCGATCGCGATCTTGTTGGACGCGTGCGGCTGGCGGGGCCCCATCCTCGCCCAGACGGCGGCGACCACTGGGGCCAGAGCCACCTCGAAGGCGCCGAGCGCCGAGGCGTACCAGCTCGACGGGAAGTGGAAGCCGAAGATCTCCGTGCGGGCGTTGGTCGACGCGAGCAGGATCATCGTCGAGTACGCCTGGAAGAGGATGAAGTTGAACACGACCGAGGCCAGGAACAGCACCACGTAGGGGCGCAGTCTGCCGCGCTCCTCCGCGGTGACCCGGGGGCTCCTGAACATCACCGCGAAGTACACGACCGGTGCGATCACGGAGACGAGGGTGAGCAGGTCGACGAAGCGGTCCATCGTCAGCCAGCCCGCCAGGGCCAGTGCGGTGGCGACGGCGGCGACCACGACGACGCCGGCGGCGATGAGCCGGAGGGCCCGGCGCATGGGGCCCGGGGCCAGTGCGAACTCGGCGGCGTTCTTTCGCCCGGCCAGGTGACGGCGGCCCAGGACGTACTGGATCAGGCCGAGGGTCATACCGAAGGCGGCGGCCGAGAAGCCCCAGTGCCAGCTCGCATGGTCACCGAGCCAGCCGGTGACCAGCGGGCCGAGGAACGCGCCGATGTTGATGCCCATGTAGTAGAGGGCGAAGCCGGCGTCGCGGCGCTCGTCGTCGGTGCGGTAGAGCTTGCCGACCATGGTGGCGACATTGGGCTTGAGCAGGCCCGTTCCGGCGCTGATCAGGCCCAGGCCGACCCAGGTCATGACGTCGGTGGGCACCGCCATGGCGTAGTGCCCGCAGGCGATGAGGATGCCGCCGTACAGGACGGCGCGGTACGAGCCGAGGATCCGGTCGGCCAGCCAGCCGCCGGCCACGGAGACCAGGTAGACGAGGGTGCCGTACGCGGCGGAGACCGAGGCGGCGGTACCCGCCTCCATCCCCATGCCGCCGTTCGCGACCGAGTCGGCGAAGTAGAGGACCAGGATCGCCTGCATGCCGAGGAACGAGAACCGCTCCCAGACCTCCAGGCCGGACAGGGTCATCAGACCCCGCGGCTGGCCGAAGAAGGCGTGGTCGTCGACGGGAGGGGGCTGGTCCGGTTCCGTGTCTGCGGCGGTGTGGGACAAAGGGACAACTCCTGATCGTATGAGCTGATCCCGAACATACCGGCGGTGGCGGGAAGGCGCCCACGGTGATCCAAAGGGGACCGGATACGCTGACTTGAGTGATGACAGCGACACATCGACATTCCGTGTGATCGTCAGCAGACAGGAGATCCCCTCGTGACCGTCGTCGGGCCGTTCGGACTGAGCGTGCGGGACCAGGCGCTTGAAGCCGGTGTCCAGGCCGGTTTGGCTGCTGTCGAGTCGGGGCTGCTCGATGCCACCAAGAGCGAGGTCCCCTTCATCACGGAGGCCGCGCAGCACCTGGTGCGCGCCGGCGGTAAACGGTTCCGTCCCCTGCTGGCGATGCTGGCCGCCCAGTTCGGTGACGCCGACGCCCCGGGCGTCGTGCCCGCCGCCGTGGTCGTCGAGCTGACCCACCTCGCGACGCTCTACCACGACGACGTGATGGACGAGGCCGACGTCCGGCGGGGCGTGGACAGCGCCAATTCCCGCTGGGGGAACTCGGTGGCCGTGCTGACCGGCGACTTTCTCTTCGCGCGCGCGTCGCACATCCTGGCCGACCTCGGCCCCGAGGCCGTCCGCATCCAGGCCGAGGCGTTCGAGCGCCTGGTCACCGGCCAGATCCTGGAGACCGCCGGCCCGCGCGACGGGCGCGACCCGGTCGAGCACTACCTCGACGTGATGCGCGGCAAGACCGGATCGCTGATCGCCGTGGCCTGCCGCTTCGGCGCGATGATGGCCGGGGCGGACGAGTCGACGACCGACATCCTCACCCAGTACGGCGAGCGCCTCGGCGTCGCCTTCCAGCTCGCCGACGACGTCCTCGACATCGCCTCCGACTCCCACGAGTCGGGCAAGACACCCGGCACCGACCTCCTCGAAGGCATCCCGACCCTGCCGGTCCTCCACCTGAGGGCGCAGGCCGCTGCCGACGGCAAGCCGGACGACCTGGAGCTCGTCGAGCTGCTCGACGGCGACCTGAACGAGCCCGGCAGGCTCGACGAGGCACTGCGCCGGCTGCGCGCCCACCCGGCTCTCGACCAGGCACGACGTGACACGGTCCGGTACGCGCAGGAGGCGCGGGCCACCCTGATGCCGCTGCCCTTGTGCTACGCCAAGGAAGCGCTGGAAGAGATGTGCGACGCCGTGGTGCACCGCGCGGGCTGAACGCCTCCTGCCGCGACCCTTACTGGTTGGCGGAGGAACGCCCCCGCGCTGTCATCCCGGAGAGGTACGCGGAGTTGCTCCCGCGGGCTGACGCCTGGAGCCGCCCGATTTGGTCAGATGGAGAACAACCACTCCCGACCAAAACGGGTGAGAATGGCGGCACGGAGTGGACGAGTGCATCCGGACGGAAGCCGCCGACCACGGAGGTAGGGCACACATGGCACCGAACGACAGCGCAGACACCAACGGCACGGCAGCGCAGGGCGCAGGGGGCGTGGGCCGCCGGAAGGCGGTGCGCTACATCGTCCCGGTCGCGGTGGCGGGGGTGGCGGCCGCGACGATCGGGCTGGTCCCGGCGCTCGCCAGCTCGGGCGACCCCGATCTGCCGAAGATCACCGCGCAGGAACTCATCGAGAGGATCGCCGCCTCGGACACGGAGCAGCTGTCCGGCACGGTGAAGATCACCACTGACCTCGGCATCCCGTCGTTGGGCGGTCTGGCCGGCTCCTTCGTCCCGGACGGCGCGGGAGAGAAGGGCGCGGCGAGCGCCGACCCGCAGAAGAAGCTCACGGAGCTGGCCTCCGGCACGCACACCCTCCGTGTGGCCGCCGACGGCCCCGACAAGCAGCGCGTGTCCGTCCTGGACGACGCGTCCGAGTACAGCCTGATCCGCAACGGGGACCAGGTCTGGGCCTACGACAGCAAGTCGAACGCCGTCCACCACGCCGAGGACAAGGCCGGCCGCGGCGAGCATCGGGCCGCTCCCGACGGTGTGCCCACGACCCCGAAGGCGCTGGCCGAGCAGGCGCTGAAGACCGCCGACGGCACGACGTCCGTCACGGTCGACGGCACCGCGCAGGTCGCCGGGCGCGACGCGTACCGGCTGGTCATCAAGCCCGAACAGAGCGGCTCCACGATCGGCTCGGTCACCGTCGCGGTGGACGCGGAGAACGGCGTACCGCTCAAGTTCACCCTGCGGCCCAGCAGCGGCGGCAAGGCGGCGATCGACGCAGGGTTCACCTCGGTCGACTTCACGAAGCCCGACGCGTCCTCGTTCGACTTCACCCCGCCCAAGGGCGCCGAGGTCACCGAGGCGGACGAGGCGGAGGGCCGTGGAAAGGCCGGGGCCGAGAAGGCGAAGGGCGACCTGAGCGCGCTCGAGGGCATGAACGGCATGAACGTGATCGGCAAGGGCTGGACCACCGTCGCCGAGATCAAGACCCCCGACGGGGCGACCCTCCCGTCGGAGGGATCGGGTGAGATGCCGGCCGGGGCACAGCAGTTCCTGGACGCCCTCGGCGACAAGGTCACCGGAAAGTTCGGCTCGGGCACGGTCTTCAAGACCCGCCTGGTCAATGCCCTGATGACGGACGACGGCCGGGTGTACGTCGGCGCGGTCACCAAGGACGCGCTGGTGAACGCGGCGAACACGGCCGGCTGACACCACTTCGTACGCCGTTGCGCGCACCGGCACCGCCCCGCCCCGCCGTACGGTGGGGCGGGGCGGACGCGATCTGGGGGGAGCACACATGACAGGGGCCGAGACCGTGCCCGTGATCGAGACCCGGGGTCTCACCAAGCGCTACCGGGGCGGCCAGCTCGCCGTCGACGGGCTCGATCTCACCGTCCCGGGCGGCAGTGTCTTCGGCTTCCTCGGGCCCAACGGCTCGGGCAAGACCACGACCATCCGGATGCTGATGGGCCTGATCGACCCGACGTCCGGCACCGCGAGCGTTCTGGGCAGCCCCATGCCGGGCGCGGTCCGCACCGTACTGCCGCAGGTCGGGGCATTGATCGAAGGCCCCGCGCTGTACGGGTTCCTGAGCGGCCGGGACAACCTCGTGCGCTTCGACTGCGCCGACCCCACCGCCGACCCCCGCACCCGCGGTGCCCGCGTCGGCCACGCCCTGGAGCGGGTCGGGCTGGCCGCGGCGGGCGGCAAGAAGGCCCGGGCCTACTCACTGGGCATGAAGCAGCGGCTCGGCCTCGCCGCCGCTCTGCTCCGGCCGCGCCGGCTGCTCGTCCTGGACGAGCCGACCAACGGTCTGGACCCGCAGGGCATGCGGGAGATCCGCGCCCTGGTCCGGGAGCTGGCCGCCGAGGGCACCACGGTCTTCCTCTCGTCGCACCTCCTCGACGAGATCGAGCAGGTCTGCACCCACGCTGCGGTCATGGCCCGGGGCCGGCTGCTCACCCAGGGGCCCGTCGCCGACCTCGCCGCGGGCGCGCTCGGCCGGCTCGCCGTCACCACACCGGATCCGGCCGACGCCGCCCGCATCCTGAAGGAGCACGGAATCACCGGCATCACCCTCGACGGCGACCGGGTACGGGCCGACCCCCCGGCCGGCTCCGTCGAACTCGCTGACCTGAACGCCGCACTGGTCCACGGCGGGGTCCGGGTCCGCTCCTTCGGCGTCGAACGGGGCTCGCTGGAGGACGCGTTCGTCGCACTCACCGGAGAGGGATTCGATGTCGCAGGCTGAACTCGCACCCGCCGGGACCGCCACGGACCGGCACAACCCGCTGTGGACGCTCGGCATCCTGCGCTCCGAACTGACCACCACCCTGCGCCGATGGCGCACCCTCGCCCTGCTCGGCGTGCTGGCCGCCGTACCCGTACTGATCGGGATCGCGGTCCGCATCGAGACGGCCGACGGTTCGCCCGCCGGGCCCGACGGCGGCGGGTCGGGGCCCGCGTTCCTGTCCCAGGTGACCAACAACGGCCTCTTCCTGGTCTTCGCCTCCCTCGCCGCGGTCCTCCCGGTCTTCCTCCCGATGGCGGTGGGCGTCGTGGCGGGCGACTCCGTCGCCGGCGAGGCCGGCGCGGGAACACTGCGCTACCTGCTGGTCGCACCGGCCGGCCGGACCCGGCTGCTGCTCGCCAAGTACGCCGCCACCCTGGTCTTCTGCCTGGTCGCGACCCTCGTCGTGGCAGCCTCCGCGCTGGCCGTGGGCGCGCTGCTCTTCCCCGTGGACGAGCTCACGACGATCTCCGGGACCCGGATCGGTTTCGGTGAGGGGCTGCTGCGGGCAGGGCTCGTCGCGGTGGCCGTCGCGGCATCCCTGGTCGGCTTCGCGGCGCTGGGGCTCTTCGTGTCGACCCTGACCAGCAGCGGGATCGCGGCCATGGCGGCGACGGTCGGGGTGCTGATCACCGTGCAGATCCTGAACGCCATTCCGCAGCTGAGCGGAGTCTCCCCGTACTTCTTCCCGCACTACTGGCTGTCCTTCTCGGACCTGCTGCGCGAGCCCTTCTACTGGGACGAGGTGCTGAAGAACCTGGAACTGCAGGCGCTGTACGCGGCGGTGTTCGGCTCGGCGGCCTGGGCGCGGTTCACGGGGAAGGACATCACCGCCTGACGGGGGTCCGGCACCCGTACCGTCGGCCGGCGAGCCGTCCCCCGATCGGCTCGTCGCGGCACGAACGGCACGAACGGTGCGAAAGGCAAGGAACGAGCCGACACGGTACGTTCCGTTTCCCGCCTGAGCATTGTTCGACTATTGGCGACGGGCTGTCAACAAGGATTGGCTCGAACAGACCTATGCTCACCGAATGATCACATCGCCGAGTTCGCTGCGCCGGAGCGAGAGCTCACGCAGGGCGACGCTGGAGGCCGCCCTCGACCTCTGTACGGAGAAGGGATACGGCCGCGTCACGGTCGAGGCCATCGCGGCCCGGGCCGGCGTCAGCAAGAAGACGATCTACCGCTGGTGGCCGTCGAAGAGCGCGGTACTGCTGGAGGCGTTCACGGAGGCCCTGGTCACCGCCACCCCCTTCGCGGACACCGGCGACATCGCCACGGACCTGCGCACGCATGTGACGGGCGCGGTGAAGTTCCTCGCCGAACCGCCATTCGGCCCCGCGTACGCCGGAATACTCTCCGAGCTCCACCACGACGACGAGTTGGCCGAAACGGTCCGCACGCAACTGATCGACCCGCGCTTCGAGGCAGCGGTCGGCCGGCTGCGCGGCGCCCAGGAACGGGGCCAGATTCCGCCGGGTGCCGATCTGAGGCTGGCGGTGGAGATGCTCTACGGCCCGGTCTACTACCGCCATGTCCTGCGCAAGCCGATGCAGGACGCGCAGACGGTGGCGGACCTGGTCGACCACGTGCTGCGGTCGGTGGGGGCGGCGCGGGGCTGACGGGGAGGCAGCGGCACCACACCGGCCGACACGTCCGGCCAGGACCCGGAAGCACCTGACGCCTCCGTCCGGGGAACGGCCGGCGGGCCGGCGCCCGTTCTGCAAGACCGGCTCCCGGCCGGCTGACCGGAGGTCGGCGGCGACCGACACCTCTTCGGCCGGCTCATGCCCGGGACCCGGACGAGCAGCACGCGACGATCCCGTGCGGACCGTCGCAGCCGGCCAGGGAGGCGTGGGTCAGTTGCCGAACACCCGCTCCAGGACCACCGCGACCCCGTCGTCCTCATGGGACAGCGTCACCTCGTCCGCAGCGGCCCGCAGGAGCGGGTGGGCGTTGGCCATCGCCACCCCGTAGCCGCAACTGCGTAACATCGGCAGGTCGTTGGGCATGTCCCCGAAGGCGATCGCGGTGGCCGGGTCCAGCCCCAGGTGCTCGGCGGCCAGCGTGATCCCGGCGCCCTTGTCGACGCCGTACGGCTGGAGCTCGACCGTTCCCGGGCCGGAGTGCGTCACGGTGGCCAGATCCCCGACGGCCGCGTGCGCCGCCGCTGCCAGCACATCGTCGTCCAGCTCCCGGTGCCGGATCAGTACCTTGATGACCGGGGCGGCCCACAACTCGTCCCGGTGCAGCGCCCGCTGGGCCGGCAGTGCGGGGTGCGGCATCAGGTAGCCCGGCTCGATCAGCGTCTGCCCGTCGGCCCCGGCCTGATCCACCGCCGCGAACACCTGCCCCACCTGCGCCTCTATCTTGCCGAGCGCGGCATGGGCCGACTCCGGGTCCAGCGTGACCGTGCGCACGATGCGCCCCGCCCCGGCGTCGTACAGCTGCGTGCCCTGGCCGCAGACCGCGAGCCCCCGGTACCCCAGCCCCGCGAGCAGGTCCCGCACCCCCGGGACAGGCCGCCCGGTGACCACGAGATGCCGGGCCCCGGCGGCTGCGGCGAGGGCGAGCGCGGTGCGGGAGCGGGCGCTCACGGTGTCGTCGCGGCGCAGCAGGGTGCCGTCCAGGTCCGTGGCGACGAGGGCATATGCGGGTGGGAAAGGCATGGCCCAAGCCTATGGTTCCACGATTTCCGCTGTACGGCCCTGACCTGCGGTGACGGTCGGACGGTGCCGAACCCGCCGTGTCCGGAGCCCTTCCGCCCGTGGTCAGCCGCGCACGTGCAGTCCGAAACCCGCGCGGCCCTCGGGCTCCAGGCCGTCCTTCAGGTGCAGGGAGGGGAGTTCGTAGTCGCCGAAATTCTGTCGCCGGAACGCGATCGGCTCGGTCGACTCCAGGGTGAGCAGGCGCTGTTCCCAGGCCTTGGCGGCGTCCGGGAAGTCGTCGCCGGTCATCCGGTCGGTGCCGTAGAGCACGAACGGCGGCAGCACCTCGATGCCCGGGTAGTAGAGGATGCCGTGCTGGATCGGGAACAGCAGGTCGTCGATGGGGCCGTTGATCCCGCGCGCGGCGTAGTGCGATTCCTGGCCGCCGACCGTCACCGACAGCAGGGCCCGCCTGCCGGCGAGCGTGCCTTCGCCGAAGCGCTCGCCGTACTTGGTGTCGCTGTGCTCGCCGACCCCGTACGCGAAGTGGAAGGTGAACACCCGGTCCACCCAGCCCTTGAGGATCGCGGGCATCGAGTACCACCACAGCGGGAACTGGAAGATGATCGTGTCGGCCCACAGCAGCTTCTCCTGCTCGGCGCGGACGTCCTGGGTGAGCGTCCCGGCGTCGAAGGCCCGGCCCGAGTCCCGGGCGACCCTCAGCGGGTTCGAGGCGTCGGGGCCGTAGTCCGCGGCGTCCACGACCGCCTTCCAGCCCATCGCGTACAGATCGCTCACCCGTACCTCGTGTCCTGCGGCCTCCAGGGTGGACACCGCGAGGTCCTTCAGCGAGCTGTTGAGCGACTTCGGCTCCGGGTGGGCGTGGACGATCAGCGTCTTCATGGGGACTCCTTCGAAGGGGACCTGGCTCCTTCGATTCAAGACGCCGGGGCTCCCGGCGTTCAGGGGTGCCCTTACCGTCGGACCGGACTTCCTGGTATCGGCAGGGCCACCTTCGTGGGCGGCACCGAGGTGATACTGGAGGAATGGACGATCTCGCGGGCTTCCTGCGGACCCGGCGTTCCCGGGTCGATCCGGCGGCTGTCGGCATTCCGGCCGACAGCCGCCGCCGCGTCGAGGGGCTGCGCCGTGAAGAGGTCGCCCACCTGTCCGGAGTCAGCGTCGACTACTACGTCCGCCTGGAGCAGGGCCGCGCGACCCAGCCCTCCGCCCAGGTCCTCGACGCGCTCGCCCGCGTCCTCGGCCTCGACGAGACCGAACGCGGGCACCTGCACCGGCTCGCCCGGCAGCGCCGCCGCCGTGCGAAGGTGCCGGGCGGGCGGGTCCGGCCCGAGGTGCTGCGCGTGCTCGACCTGGTCCCCGACGCGCCGGCGCTGATCATGGATCACCGGCTGGACGTGCTCGCCGGGAACCGCCTCGCCGGGCTCCTCTACGGCCGGCCCGTGCCGGGCCTGAACACCGCGCGGCACATCTTCCTGGAGGAGACCGGGCGCGGCCTCTACGCGGACTGGGAGACCTGCACCCTCGACGTGGTCGGACACCTGCGCCTGGCCGCCGGCAAGTACCCCGAGGACCCCCGACTGGCCTCGCTCATCGGCGAGCTGGCGATGGGCAGCGAGCGCTTCCGCCGTCTCTGGGCACGGGCGGACGTGCGCGCCCGCACCCATGGCCGCAAGGCGTACCGGCACCCGCTGGTCGGCCTGCTGGAGCTGCACCAGGAGAACTTCGCGCTCCCGGACGGGTCGGGCATGGAGCTGCTGGTGCTGTCGGCTGCTCCCGGCAGCCCCACCGAGGACGGGCTTCGCCTTCTCGCGGGCCTGGGCGCGGACGGCGGCGACGCGCCTTCCCCGGTGAACGCCCGGCAGGCCCGCGAGTAGTTCGACGACGGCCGGCCGGCGGGGGAGGAGTACTCGCCTGCCGCCCGCTACTGCACGCAGAACTCGTTGCCCTCGGGGTCGCTGAGCACCGTCCATGTCCCGCCCGGTTCCGCCACCTTGCGCAGTACCTTCGCGCCCAGACCCTCCAGCCGGGCCACTTCCGCGTCACGGCGGTCCGGCCCGGCGTGGAGGTCCAGGTGGAGGCGGTTCTTCACCGTCTTGGGCTCCGGTACGCGCTGGAAGAGCAGCCGGCGCCCCAGTCCCGTCCCGCTCTCCTCCTCGAAGGGGTCGTCCGGATGCCGTACCGCAGCCAGGTCGAGCCAGGCCTTCCGGCCGTGGGCGGTGGTCGTGATGGCGTCGGGCACGGCTCCGAGGCCCAGGAGGCGTTCGACCAGGGGGCTGTTGTCCTCGATCTCGTAGCCGAGGGCCGCGGACCAGAAGCCGGCCTGGGCGTGCGGGTCCGCGGCGTCGACGACGACTTTCCACTCAAGAGTCATGCGAGCCATTCTCGCCCGCAACGCCCGGTTCCGCGGGCCGAACCGACACCAGCCGGGCGAAGGCCACCACGTTCGACTGGTAGCCGCCCGCCGTGGGGTCGTAGTCGCCACCGCAGGTGAGCAGGCGGAGTTGGGCGTCCTTCGTCGGGCCGTAGACGCGGGCGCTGGGGAAGTCGCTCTTCTCGTACTCCTCGATCGCGTAGATGCGGAAGGCCGCCACCGTCCGGTCCGCCCGGCGCACGTCGACCGTCGCGCCGGCGGCCAGCGTGTCGAGTCCGGCGAAGGCGGCCGGGCCGGTCGGGGTGTCGACGTGGGCCACCACGATCGCGGTGCCGGGGGAGCCCGGGGCCACCCCTTCCCGGTACCAGCCGGCCAGATTGCGTTCCGCCGGGTCGGGCACGCCGAGCTTGCCGCGGCTGTCGAGGGTCAGGTCCACCAGGGGCGCGCTGACGTGGAGGGCGGGGATGTCGACGCGGAGGGGCCGGGCGCCGGGCAGGGGCGCCGCCGTCGAGGGGGCGGCGCCGGGCCGGGGGGCGGCGGGGGTGGCGCCGGGCTCCGTCAGGGGCGAGCCCAGGAGCAGGACGAGTGCCGCCGCGGCGGCCGGGATCAGCCCGGCCGCCGCGATCAGGCGCGGGAACGGCCGCCGCGACGGCCGTTCCCGCGGGGTGCGCGCGCTCAACCGCGTCGGCGCCGGACGGTGCGGAGCCCGCCGAGAGCGGCGCCCGCCGCTGCCAGCAGCCCGGCCGCGCCGGCCGCGATACCCATACCGGAGAAGCCGGACGATCCGCCACCGGTCAGGGCGGTGGAGCCGTCACCGGCGTCGACCGGGCCGTCGGGCATCGGGCCGTTCCCGTGGCCACCGCTGCTGCCGCCGTTTCCGCTGCCACCGCTTCCGTTCCCGTGGCCGCCGCCCCAGTGGCCGCCGCCGTTGCCGTGGCCGCCGGACGGGGTGGGCTTGGGGTGGTGGGGGCGCGTGGGGCTGGGCGACGGACTGGCCTCCACGTCCCGTGCGGTGATCCGGGTGCGGTCCGTCGCGCTGACGCCGGTGCGCTGCGGCCCGTCGACACCGGCGATGACGACGGTCAGTTCGGTCGTCACGTCGAGCGGTCCGGTGGGTGCGCCCTCGGCGGCTGCGAGGGTGAACGCGGCGCCGGCCTTTCCGCCGGGCTCCAGCGTGCCGCCCGCCCGCAGGTTGGTCCGCAGTTCGCCGGTGAGTGTCCCGTCCGTCCCCTGGGCCAGGGGGACCTCGGAGCCCTCGGACATGACCGTCAGCTGGTCCGCCCGGAGGCCGGCCGGCCCCTTGAGCGTCAGGTGCGTGCCGATGCCGGGGTACTGCGGTCCGTCGGCCGGGTCCGTGTAGGAGGCGTCCGCCGGGCGGGGGCCGTCCCCTGCCTCGATCCTCTCGGGGACGGTGAGCGCGGCCGTCGCTCGGCCGGTGACGGCGAAGTCCCAGGTGGTGCCGTCGGCGGTGATGTTGTCGACGTACGTGTTGAGCTTCCCGTTCACGGCGTCGCCGAGCCGGCCGATGTTGGCGATCACCCCGTACGCCCCCTCGCACTCTGCGATGAAGTGCGACAGCGGGGCGCTTCCGCCCGCCGGGATGCCGGTCACGGCGTTCGAGGTCCGGATCACGGAGTCACCGGTGAACCGGTACTTCTGCCAGGTGTCCGGCTTCAGCGCCTCGCCCCGCACGTCCGTGTTGCTGCCGGGTTCGAACGACAGGGTGGTGAACCCGCCGCAGGATGCGGGGAGCTGCAGGTTGGCGCCGATGTTGGTGGCGGTGGAGCCCTCGGTCGAGGTGTACGCCCAGTACGAGATGCCCGCGTCCAGCAGTGGCTGCATGGGCTCGGGCGTCCAGGTCGCGTTGAAGTTGTGAGCGGCCTGGGCCTGTTCGCCCGGGCCGATGGCCAGGTGGAGGCTGCCGTTGAGATGGACCGGGTCGGGCTTCGGGGAGACCTCGTGGATGCCGGGGTCCCGGTCGGGGGTCGTTTCCTGGAGCCGGAACCAGGGACCCGCCGGGCCGAGGCCCGACGGGTGGACGGTCTGCACCGTGTCGTCCGCGCCTGCGGTGGGAGCGATACCGCAGGCGAGGAGCGTCAGGGCGGACAGGGCGGCGGTGGTGGTCGCGGTGCGCAGGAGCGTGCGTGACGTCCCGTAGGTGCGCAGAGGTCGGGTCATAAGTGTGAGGAAATTATAAACCGTGCGTCAGCGTGCGATGACCCGCCGTGATGATGTCAAGCTCGCTCCAATGCCGCAGCGCGGAGGTAGTGCCCGACCTCCCGGAGGTCTCCGGCAGAGGTGATCAGTCCGACGTGGTTGTCCGGGCGGATCAGGACCAGGGCTTCCTCGCCGGGCCCGATGCCGTACGCCGAGCGGGCGTGGCCGCCGTCGTCGGCCAGGCCCGGCGTGCCGCCCATGTCCACCCCGTACGCGAGCAGTTCGCCCTCGTGCGCCGCCGATGCCTCCCGCAGCGCGGGTGCCGTGCCCGCACCGAAACCGAGCAGGGTGAAGTGCGGGCCCGCGAAGGCCTCGAACAGCCGGCGGGGAGCGCCGGTGGCCACGTCGCGGCAGGGCGCGTCGGGGGCGCGGTCGCCCGCCCGCAACCGGGATGTGGCGCCGAGACGGGCGAGCGAGCTCCACCGGTAGCCGTCGCCCAGGCCGTTGGTGCGCGGGGTGATCGCCGTGTCCAGCCCGCCGCCCGGCTCCTTGATCGCTTCCAGCGTGGCCCGCAGCCGCTCCGCGCTGAGGTCCAGGACATCCGCCGCGACGGGCAGCCGCTCCTCCTCGTACGTGGCGAGCAGAGCCGGATCGGCCTGGCCGGAGGCGACCCGGGCGAGCTTCCAGCCGAGGTTGTACGCGTCCTGGATGCCGGTGTTCATGCCCAGCCCGCCCGCGATCGAGTGCACGTGCGCGGCGTCACCCGCCAGGAACACCCGGCCCACCCGGTAGCGGTCGGCCATGCGCTCGTTGACGCGGTAGGTCGAGAGCAGCGTGGCCTCCGACAGCAGGTCGCCCGGCAGTCCCGTGTGTGTGGCGAACAGCCGCTGGAAGCTTTCCAGTGACGGGGGTACGGGGGTGCCGGAGGCGTCGGTCTCGGGGCCGGCCTGGAACCACCAGCCCGACCGGGTGCCGGGGATCGGGCAGAGCATCACGGCCCCGTCCTCGTCGAACCACTGGTGCCAGAACCCGCGGTCCGGTCCCTGCACCTCGACGTCTCCGCAGACCATCATCTGCGTCTCGTCCGTCTTGCCCTCGAACGGGACGCCCAGCAGCTTGCGCACCGCGCTGTGGCCGCCGTCGCAGCCGACGACGTACCGTGCCTCGATCTCCTCGCCGTCGGCGAGCGTGGCGGTCACGGACGTGTCGTCCTGTGCCAGTCCCACGAGTTCGCGGCCGAGTCCGACCCGAACCCCGTAGGCGGCGAGCCGGTTCCGCAACGCCTCCTCGAGGCGCCATTGGGCGATCATCCACGGCCGGTCGTAGGGGGAGTCCGGTGTCGGGCGTGCGTCGGCGAAGGGGGCGGCGTCGGCGATCGCCACCCCGCCCCGGTACTTGCGCATCGGCAGTGGTGCGGACCCGGCGGCCAGCACCTCCTCGACGACGCCGAGGTCCTCCAGGACCTCCAGGGAGCGGGGGTTGGGGCCCTTGGCCCGTGAGCTGCGCGGGAACTGCGGCGTCTTGTCGATGATCGTCACGTCGACGGCCCGCCGGGCGAGATCGATGGCCAGGGTCAGGCCGGTCGGCCCGGAGCCGACGATCAGCACGGTGGTCGGGGAAGTGGGCATGCGTGCTCCTCGGGTGCGTGTCCGTTGACCCCAGGGAAACGCAACCGAGTTAAAAAAGCAACTAGGTAACGGTGTGGGTGGTGGTGGCGGTCTCCGTCACCACCGGTACGGCCTCCGCCGTCACCGGGTCCCCCTGCCTGGCCGCGGCCAGTCGCGCGGCCTGCACCCGCATCCGCGTGCGCCGTGACGCCCGCAGCGCATCCCAGGTCAGCAGGGCGAGGGCCAGCCAGACCAGCGCGAAGCCGGCCCACCGCTCCGGGGGCATCGCCTCGTGGAAGTACACGATTCCGAGGAGGAACTGGAAGACCGGCGCAAGGTACTGCAGCAGGCCGAGCGTGGAGAGCGGTACGCGGATCGCGGCCGCCCCGAACAGGACCAGCGGGACGGCGGTCACCAGGCCGGTCGCCGCGAGCAGCGCCGCGTGGCCGGGGCCCTCGGAGGTGAAGGTCGAGTCTCCCTGTGCGCCCAGCCACACCAGGTAGCCCAGCGCGGGCACGAACAGCACCGCCGTCTCGGCCGTGAGCGACTCCAGGCCGCCCATGCCGACCTTCTTCTTCACCAGGCCGTACGTCGCGAAGGAGAAGGCCAGGACCAGCGAGATCCACGGCGGCTGCCCGTAACCGATCGCCAGCACGAGCACCGCCGCGAGGCCCGTGCCGACCGCGACCCACTGCGCGGGGCGCAGTCGTTCGCCGAGGAGCAGGACACCCATGGCGATGGTCACCAGCGGATTGATGAAGTAGCCGAGGGAGGCCTCGACGACGTGCCCGTGGTTGACGGACCAGATGTACAGGCCCCAGTTGACGGTGATCACGGCCGCGGCGACGGTGATCAGGCCCAGCTTCTTCGGCTGCCTGACCAGTTCGCCGATCCAGGCCCAGCGACGCAGGGCGAGCAGGGCGATGCCGACGACGCCGAGGGACCAGACCATGCGGTGGGCGAGGATCTCGACCGCGCCGGACGGCTTCAGCAGGGGCCAGAAGAGCGGGACGATCCCCCACAGCCCGTACGCCGTCACGCCGGACAGGAGCCCGGCCCGCTGTTCGTTCTTTCCCTTCACGGGCCCCTCCTGGCAGGTGTCCGTCGACGGCTTCGTCAACCTGACGAAGGTAGCGCCGACGCGGCCCGGTGTCATTGCCGTATCGCCAGACGGTCATGACACCGGGCTCCGGGCCCCGTGGCGTGCTCTGTGCACGAGTGCCTGCGAGGGCGTGTCGCGCCCGAGCCGCTACCGGGCTGCGACCGCCGCGGCGACGGTCTCGGCGAGCGGAGTCGTCGGCCGGCCGATCAGTCGGGCCAGGTCGCCGCTGGTGCCGGCCAGCAGCCCGCGCCGGATGCCCTCGTCCACGTCGGTGAGGATCGCCGCGAAGGACTCGGGGACACCGGCGCCGACCAGGATGTCCTGGTGGGCGGCGGCCGGGACGTCCTTGTAGACGATCTCCTTGCCGGAGGCCTCGGTGATCTCGGCGGCGTACTCCGCGAGCGACCAGGCGACGTCCCCGCTCAGCTCGTAGGCCTTGCCGATGTGGCCCTCGCCGGTCAGGACGGCGGCGGCCGCGGCGGCGTAGTCGGCGCGGGTGGCCGAGGCCACCCGGCCCTCGCCCGCGTTGGCCACGACGGCTCCGTGCGCCAGGACGGGGGCCAGGTTCGCGGTGTAGTTCTCGGTGTACCAGCCGTTGCGCAGGAAGGTGTACGGCAGGCCGGAGTCGAGGATCAGCTGCTCGGTCACCTTGTGCTCGTGGGCCAGCCGGAAGTCCGCTGCGGGGCCGCCCAGGACGCCGGTGTACGCGAGCTGGGCCACGCCCGCCGCCTTCGCCGCGTCGATGACCGCGGCGTGCTGCGCGACGCGGCTGCCGACCTCGCTGCCGGAGATGAGCAGCACCCGGTCGCCGGCCCGGAAAGCCTCGGTCAGCGTCTCGGGGTGGTTGTAGTCGGCGATCCGGAGCTCGACGCCGCGGGTGGCGAGGTCGGCGGCCTTCTCCTTGTCGCGGACGACGGCGGCGATCCCGTCGGCGGGGACGGTGGTCAGCAGCTGCTCGACGACGAGGCGGCCGAGCTCTCCGGTGGCTCCGGTGACGACGATGCTCATGGGGTGTTTCTCCTCTTCAGGTGCTCATGTTCCTGTTCATGCGTTCTGACGCTCACCTTAAGGGCGGCACTAACCAAACGAAAGTACCCACTTTGAAGTAAGGTACTGGTATGAGCGTAAGTAACGTGGAGCGACGGCCTGAGGTGCTTTCCCAGGGGCGGCCGGCCGGGCGGCCCGACGTGCGGGAGCCGATGTGCCCCTCCCGGCTGGTCCTCGAACACGTCACCAGCCGCTGGGGCGTCCTGGTGCTCGCCGCCCTGCTGGAGCGCCCGTACCGCTTCAGCGAACTGCGCCGCGAGGTCGGCGGAGTCAGCGAGAAGATGCTCGCGCAGACGCTCCGGACCCTGGAGCGGGACGGCTTCGTCGACCGGGACGCCAAGCCGGTGATCCCGCCGCGGGTGGACTACACCCTCACCGGCCTGGGCCGCGAAGCCGCCGAGCAGGTGTGGGCCCTGGCCCGCTGGTCGGAGCGGAGCCTGGACGCGGTGGACGCCTCGCGCACCGCGTACGACGCGCGCAAGGAGGGCCGTACCGCCTGATCGGGCTCGTCCGGGGGCGCCCACGGCGAAGCGCCGGCCTCCCCGTGACGGGAAGGGCCGGCGCTTCGGGCCGAGCGGGTTCTAACCGGCGACCGTCCAGTGGTCGTTGCCCGCGAGGAGTGCGCCGAGGTCACCCTTGCCGTGCTGCTCGACGGCCGTGTCCAGCTGGTCGGCCATGAGGGTGTCGTAGACCGGCCGTTCGACATCGCGCAGGACCCCGATCGGGGTGTGGTGCAGGGTGTCCGGATCGGCCAGCCTGCTGAGCGCGAAGGCGGTGGTCGGCGATGCGGCGTGCGCGTCGTGGACGAGGATCTGCGAACGGTTCTCCTCGGTGACGGCGACCACCTTCAGATCACCCGTCAGCGAGTCCCGTACGACACCCTTGGAGTCGTCCGTGCCGAAGAGGACCGGCTGCCCGTGCTCCAGCCGGATGACCGCCTCCTGGGCCTGGTCCTTGTCCTTCAGGACCTCGAACGCGCCGTCGTTGAAGATGTTGCAGTTCTGGTAGATCTCCACCAGCGCCGTACCGGGGTGGTCGGCCGCCGCGCGCAGCACGCTCGTGAGGTGTTTGCGGTCGGAGTCGACGGTGCGGGCGACGAACGAGGCCTCCGCACCGATCGCCAGTGACACCGGGTTGAAGGGCGCGTCGAGCGAACCCATCGGCGTCGACTTGGTGATCTTGCCGACCTCGGATGTGGGGGAGTACTGCCCCTTGGTGAGCCCGTAGATCCGGTTGTTGAACAGCAGGATCTTCAGGTTCACGTTGCGGCGCAGCGCATGGATGAGGTGGTTGCCGCCGATGGACAGCGCGTCGCCGTCCCCCGTGACCACCCAGACGCTCAGGTCCCGCCGGGACGAGGCGAGTCCGGTGGCGATCGCCGGGGCGCGGCCGTGGATCGAGTGCATCCCGTAGGTGTTCATGTAGTACGGGAAGCGGGAGGAGCAGCCGATGCCGGAGACGAAGACGATGTTCTCCTTCGCCAGTCCCAGCTCGGGCATGAAGCCCTGCACCGCGGCAAGGACCGCGTAGTCACCGCAACCGGGGCACCAGCGCACTTCCTGGTCGGACTTGAAGTCCTTCATGGACTGCTTGGCCTCGGTCTTCGGCACCAGCTGGAGCAGTTCGTTGGTCTCAGGCATCGATGGCCTCCTGGAGGGCCGTCGCAAGCTGCTCGGCCTTGAACGGCATGCCGTTGACCTGGTTGTAACTGTGCGCGTCCACCAGGTACTTGGCCCGGATGAGCGTGGCCAGCTGCCCGAGGTTCATCTCGGGGACGACCACCTTGTCGTAACGCTTCAGCACCTCGCCGAGATTCCGCGGGAACGGGTTGAGGTGGCGCAGATGGGCCTGCGCGATGGGGTGCCCTGCGGCGCGCAGCCGCCGGACGGCGGCGGTGATGGGGCCGTACGTCGATCCCCAGCCGAGCACCAGCGTCTTCGCCCCTGCCGGGTCGTCGACCTCCAGGTCCGGGACCTCGATGCCGTCCACCTTGGCCTGGCGGGTGCGGACCATGAAGTCGTGGTTGGCGGGGTCGTACGAGATGTTGCCGGTGCCGTCCTGCTTCTCGATGCCGCCGATGCGGTGTTCGAGACCGGGTGTACCCGGGACGGCCCAGGGGCGGGCCAGCGTCCGAGGGTCGCGCTTGTAGGGCCAGAAGACCTCGGTGCCGTCGGCCAGCTCGTGGTTCGGGCCCTGGGTGAACTGGACGCGCAGGTCGGGGAGTTCGTCGACCTCCGGGATGCGCCACGGCTCGGAGCCGTTGGCCAGGTAGCCGTCGGAGAGCAGGAAGACCGGGGTGCGGTAGGCCAGGGCGATCCGGGCGGCGTCGAGCGCCGCGTCGAAGCAGTCCGCCGGGGTCTTCGGGGCCACGATCGGCACCGGGGCCTCGCCGTTGCGCCCGTACATCGCCTGGAGCAGGTCGGCCTGCTCGGTCTTGGTCGGCAGCCCGGTGGAGGGCCCGCCGCGCTGGATGTCGACGATGAGCAGCGGAAGTTCGAGGGATACGGCGAGCCCGATCGTCTCGGACTTGAGCGCCACGCCAGGCCCCGACGTGGTCGTGACCGCGAGGCTGCCGCCGAAGGCCGCGCCGAGCGCGGCGCCGATCCCGGCGATCTCGTCCTCGGCCTGGAAGGTGCGCACGCCGAAGTTCTTGTGCCGGGACAGTTCGTGCAGGATGTCCGAGGCCGGGGTGATCGGGTACGAGCCCAGGTACAGCGGCAGATCCGCCTGCCGGCCCGCGGCGATCAGGCCGTAGGACAGGGCCAGGTTCCCCGAGATGTTGCGGTACGTGCCGGCGGGGAAGGCCTGCGAGGCGGGGGCCACCTCGTAGCTGACCGCGAAGTCCTCCGTGGTCTCCCCGAAGTTCCAGCCGGCCCGGAACGCCGCCACGTTCGCCTCGGCGATCTGCGGATTCTTGGCGAACTTGGTCCGCAGGAACTTCTCCGTGTTCTCGGTGGGCCGGTGGTACATCCACGACAACAGGCCCAGCGCGAACATGTTCTTGGAGCGCTCGGCCTCCTTGCGGGAGAGCCCGAACTCCTTCAGCGCCTCGATGGTGAGCGTGGTCAGCGGTACCGGATGGACGTGGTACGCCTCCAGCGAGCCGTCCTCCAGCGGGCTGGTCGCGTAACCCACCTTCGCCATCGGCCGCTTGGTGAACTCATCGGTGTTGACGATGATCTCGGCGCCGCGCGGCACATCGGCGATATTGGCCTTGAGCGCGGCCGGGTTCATCGCCACCAGGACGTTCGGGGCGTCGCCGGGGGTCAGGATGTCGTGGTCGGCGAAGTGGAGCTGGAACGAGGACACGCCCGGCAGGGTTCCTGCGGGGGCGCGGATCTCGGCGGGGAAGTTCGGCAGCGTGGAGAGGTCGTTCCCGAAGGACGCGGTCTCCGAGGTGAAACGGTCACCCGTGAGCTGCATACCGTCTCCGGAGTCACCCGCGAAGCGGATGATCACCCGGTCCAGGCGGCGGATCTCTTTCTCGCCGGGGCCTGCTGTTGCGGACTGGGGGGCACGCTGTCCCCCTACGAGTGCCTCACTGGCCTCATCGGCCTGTTCGGCTGGGCTACTGACCTGGCTGGTCACTTACTGGACCTCCCTCGGCGCGGCGGCTCGGAACCATCCGGCCCGCCGGCGGTCCCCAGCCCCACCCTACGTCTGTAAGGGTCGCCTTCCTCTGGCCGATCACATGGTGGACGGCGTTTTGAGACGCTTCTCGGCGCTGTTCCGTCATGATTCATCAGCCACTCGGTTCCTTGTCGGACCTTTGGTTGAGTCAGCGTGGAGCGAGTCGCCGGTTGCCTGGTCGGGGCGGTGCAAGGAGTGCCTCTAAAGATATCTGACAGGATGTCAGATTACGTGGTGCGGCATCAGGAATTCAGATAGGTCAGCACGGCCAGCACCCGCCGGTGGTCCCCGACGCTGGGGGACAGTCCCAGCTTCAGGAAGATGTTGCTGACGTGCTTCTCCACCGCGCCGTCGCTCACGACGAGCTGCTTGGCCACCGCCGAGTTCGTCCGCCCCTCGGCCATCAGGCCGAGCACCTCGCGCTCGCGCGGCGTCAGGCCGGCCAGCACGTCCTGCTTACGGCTCCGGCCCAGCAGCTGCGCCACGACCTCGGGGTCCAGCGCCGTACCGCCCTGAGCCACCCGGACCACCGCGTCGACGAATTCGCGGACCTCGGCGACCCGGTCCTTCAGCAGATACCCCACTCCACGGCTGGACCCTGCCAGCAGTTCGGTGGCGTACTGCTCCTCGACGTACTGCGAAAGCACCAGCACGCCGATCCCCGGATACTCCTTGCGCAGCCGCACCGCCGCCCGCACACCCTCGTCGGTGTGCGTCGGCGGCATCCGCACATCGGCGACCACCACGTCGGGCAGTGCGTCCTGCCCCGCGAGGTCGCCCACCGTCTTGATCAGCGCCTCCGCGTCACCGACGCCCGCGACGACGTCATGCCCGAGATCGGTCAGCAGCCGGGTGAGTCCTTCCCGGAGCAGTACCGAATCCTCGGCGATGACTACGCGCACCCTGTCCTCCACCACGACGCTGAATCCCCCACTGTCCGCTTGTTCGCTGTCCCGCCCGTACGCCGTCCAGCATCCCAGTATCGGCAGTGACGTCGCGAACCTTTGCAGGGTTGCCTCGTGCCGGGCCGGCCCGGCAGGCCGGGACACCGGATCGCCGGGCGGCCCTTGGTGCGGGCGCCCGGCGAACGGTACGGAATACGGGATGCGGGTGAGATCAGCCGCGCCAGGGCAGCTCGGCGGTGACCTTCGTCGGCCCGCCCGCAGGGGACTCGACGACGAGGACTCCGTCCACCGCGTCCAGCCGCTCCGTCAGACCGGCCAGACCGCTGCCCGACGTCAGGTCGGCCCCGCCGCGCCCGTTGTCGGTGACCTGGAGCATGAGCCGGTCCGCGGACCGCCATACGTCGACGGAGGCGCGGGTGGCGCGGGCGTGCTTGCTGACGTTCTGCAGCAGTTCGGACACGGTGAAGTAGGCGATGCCCTCGATGGCCTGAGCGGGGCGGGACGTCAGGTCGACCTCGACGGTGACGGGGACGGTGCAGCGGGAGGCGATGGCGGAGAGTGCGGCGTCGAGTCCGCGGTCGGTGAGGACGGCGGGGTGGATGCCGCGGGCCAGGTCGCGGAGCTCCTGGAGGGCGACCTTCACCTCTCCGTGGGCCTCGTCGACCATCCTGGCCGCGGCCTCCGGGTCGTCGGTCAGCTTCTCCTTGGCCAGTCCCAGATCCATGGCGAGGGCGACGAGGCGGGCCTGGGCGCCGTCGTGCAGGTCCCGTTCGATGCGGCGGAGGTCGGCGGCGGCCGTGTCCACGACGACACCGCGGTCCGACTCCAGCTCCGTGACACGCGTCGCCAGCCGCGACGGGCCCAGCAGCCCGGTCACCATCAGCCGGTCCACCGCGGCCAGACCACGGATGACCCACGCCGTTCCCAGGACGACGGCCAGCCCGGCGGCACTGGTCAGAGCGAGTTCGACGGGCGAGTCGAGGTAGACGCTGTGCGTGCCGTCGCCGTACAGCTGAATCCCGTCGATCCCCGCGTATGCGGGGAAGGCCCAGGCGTACAAGGGGTACGTCAGGGCAGCCCAGCCCCACGCCCACAGGGACAGCGAGACGCAGAAGGCGAAGACCGCCCACGGGAAGTGCAGCAGCGAGTAGAGCAGGTGCCGCCAGGACACCCCGCTCCTCAGGACCGCCCCCACCCAGGACATCACACCGCCGGTCCGGCCCCGTACCGGCGCGGGGTCGGCCACGTCGAGCTTCAGCAGCCCCCGCGCCCTGGCCCGCTCCAGCATGCCGAAGCCGCGGCACGCGGCCAGTCCGGCGGCCAGAAGGGGGACCCCCAGGAAGGTGACGAGCAGCCCGGCGCTCAGCGAGGTCATGGTGACGGCGAAGCAGAACAGCACGGTGCTGATCGGAAAGCTCAGCATGAGGTAGGCGAACTCGCGCCAGGTCCTGGCCTCGAAGGGGGCTCGCAGCGCGGCCGGCAGGACGCGCCCCGTCGCGAGGTGGCCCCCCGGACCGTTACCCGGCCGCTGGGGGTCCCGTGTGTCCGGTCCGTATGCCGTGGCCATGGGGTTCCGTCCGTTTCTCTGCGTCTGCTTCTGCTGCTTCATCTGCGGCTGCGGGGCCGCAACCGCGTGCCGTACGTCTGCTTCAAGAGTGCGGGGCCGCACGCCCCCGCACCATGAGGGCGGTCTCCCTCTTCGGCCGGGGGTTTTCCCCACCCCGGACCGTCACCCGGCAGGAGTCAGGCCGTACGGGGGCCGACCGCGCTCTTCTCGCTCTCCCGGTCGCGCCAGGGCAGCTCGGCGGTGACGGTCGTCGGACCGCCGGCCGGGGAGTCGAGCACGAACAGCCCGTCCACGGCGCCCAGCCGCTCGGCGAGGCCCGACATCCCCGTACCGCCGTCCATCGAGGCACCGCCGCGCCCGTTGTCGGTGACCTGGAGCATGAGCCGGTCCGCGGACCGCCATACGTCGACGGAGGCGCGGGTGGCGCGGGCGTGCTTGCTGACGTTCTGCAGCAGTTCGGACACGGTGAAGTAGGCGATGCCCTCGATGGCCTGCGCCGGCCTCCCCGGCAGCTCCACCCCCACCGTGACGGGGACGGTGCAGCGGGAGGCGATCGCGGAGAGCGCGGCGTCGAGTCCGCGGTCGGTGAGGACGGCGGGGTGGATGCCGCGGGCCAGGTCGCGGAGCTCCTGGAGGGCGACCTTCACCTCTCCATGGGCCTCGTCGACCATCCTGGCCGCGGCCTCCGGGTCGTCGGTGAGCTTCTCCTTGGCCAGACCGAGACCCATGGCGAGGGCGACGAGGCGGGCCTGGGCGCCGTCGTGCAGGTCCCGTTCGATGCGGCGGAGGTCGGCGGCGGCCGTGTCCACGACGACACCGCGGTCCGACTCCAGCTCCGCGATCCGGCGTTCCAGCTCGTCGGAGGGGGAGAGCAGACCGCGCACCATTCCGCGGTCGGCGTTCGTCAGCAGCCGCGCGGTATAGGGGAGCACCGGCCACAGGACGAAGAGGCTCACCAGCGTCACGACGAACGTGACCACGCCCCACGGCAGCCGTATGAACGAGTACAGCACCGAGCGCCAGCCGACCGGGTCCTTCAGGCTCGACCACAGCCAGGCGAAGAACCCCTTGTCCCGGCGGACCCGGGCCATCGGGCTCGGCTCCTCGATCCGCAGCCCGAGCAGCCCCCGGGCCCGGCCCCGCTCGGCCCGCCCCAGCAGCCGGGCGCCCTGGAGCCCCATCGCCAGCAGCGGCAGGCCGACCACCGTGACCGCAAGCCCCACGCCGATGGAGACCATGAGCACGGTGTAGACGAAACCGGCGATCGCCATCGGGAGATTGGCCAGGAGATGCGCGATCTCCTTCCACGTCCACGGGTCGAAGGCGAAGCGGACAGGAGGCGGCCCGTCGTGGTCGGGTACCTGGGGGCTCATGGTCATGCGACCAGCCTGCCGGGCCCGGCCCCCGGACGCCATGGGGCTCGTGGGTGGGGGCGAAGTAGGGATATCCCTACCAGTTGCCCGACGCAACTGCTTACCGTCCCTTTACAGGGCCTAGACTCCCGTGCGTACAGATCGTCGGACAGGTTCTGAGGGAGCGAGGGGGCGGACGTGACGGACGTGGCGGGCCTGCCGGATGTGACGGAGCTGCCCGACGTGACGGTCCTGCGAGACGTGACGGACCTGGCCTACGCGACGGAACTGCCGCGATCGACCGTGCTCGCGTCGGACTACTTCCACAGCTACTCGGTGGTCGGACTGCTCGCGGTGATCGGTGTGCTGTTCGTCGCCGTCGCCTTCGGAGCCGGCCGGCTGCTGCGCCCGGTGGTGCCGACACCGGAGAAGCTCCTCACGTACGAATGCGGCGTGGACCCCGTGGGGGAGGGCTGGGCACACACCCAGGTCCGCTACTACGTCTACGCCTTCCTGTACGTGATCTTCGCCGTCGACTCGATCTTCCTGTTCCCCTGGGCAACCGTCTTCGCCGCGCCCGGATACGGCGCGACGACGCTGGTGGAAATGTTCATCTTCCTCGGTTTCCTGGCCGTGGGACTGCTCTACGCATGGAAGAAGGGCGTCCTCGAATGGACGTGACGAGCCCGCCGTCCTCCGAGTCGGGCGCCGAATCCGGCCCCGTACCCACGTTCCTCCCGGAACCGAAGCGGCTGGGCGTGCTGTCCCGGCTGGCGCCCGAGCCGATGAAGGTGGTCCTCAACTGGGGCCGTCGCTACAGCCTCTGGGTCTTCAACTTCGGACTCGCCTGCTGCGCCATCGAGTTCATCGCAGCCTCCATGGCGCGCCACGACTTCATCCGGCTCGGCGTGATCCCCTTCGCCCCGGGCCCCCGGCAGGCCGACCTCATGATCGTCTCCGGCACGGTGACGGACAAGATGGCGCCCGCGGTGAAGCGGCTGTACGAGCAGATGCCCGAGCCCAAGTACGTCATCTCCTTCGGCGCCTGCTCCAACTGCGGCGGCCCGTACTGGGACTCCTACTCCGTGACGAAGGGCGTCGACCAGATCATCCCGGTCGACGTCTACGTGCCCGGCTGCCCGCCGCGGCCGGAGGCCCTGCTCCAGGGCATTCTCAAGCTCCAGGAGAAGATCGCGCGCGAGTCGCTGGGCGAGCGCTACGCGACGGGCGGCGACAGCCGCCCCTCCACGGCCGCGCTCCGCAGCGGCCTCGTCGCCGCACCCCCGACGCCGGGTTCGCAGGAGTCGCCTGGTTCGCAGGACTTGCCGGATTCGCAGGACTCGCCGGGGGAGGAGGCGAAGTGACCGCCTCCGAGAGCACCGAGACCTACGACCGGCTGCCGGACGCCGTCACCGAGATCTTCGGCGAAGGCGCCACGGCTGAGCAGGCCTACGAGCTGCTGACCGTGGACGTGCCGCCCACGTCCTGGATCGCCGCCCTCGAAACGGCGCGCGACCGGCTCGGCTGCACCTACTTCGACTGGCTGAGCGCGGTGGACGAACCAGGCACCGGCTTCCGGGTCTGCGCCCATGTCGCCGCGCTGCCGGCCGCGGGCGGCAGCGTCCGCCGGCTGCTGGTCCGTACGACGGTTCCGCACGAGGCGGCCGTCCTGCCCACCGCGATCGACGTGTACGCAGGCGCCGCCTGGCACGAGCGCGAGACCCACGAGATGTTCGGGATCGGCTTCGACGGCCACCCGCACCTGGTCCCGCTGCTGCTGCCCGAGGGCTTCGAGGGCCACCCCCTGCGCAAGGACTTCGTCCTGGCGGCCCGCGTGGCGAAGGCCTGGCCGGGAGCCAAGGAGCCGGGCGAGTCGGAGCACGGCGGCCCGAAGCGCCGCACGATGCTGCCGCCCGGCGTCCCCGACCCGAACGAATGGGGCCCCCTGAAGGGCCAGCTCCCACCGGCGCCCGCGCGCCCGGCACGTGCGGCCCGCCCCGCGGCCGACCGCCCGGCCCGCCGCACCCGCACCGCAAGCGACGCCACGCCCACCACCCCGGCTACGGACCCGGCGCCCCCGCGCGACGCCACGCCCCCCACCCCGGCCCCGGCGCCCGCGCGCCGTACCCGCAGCGCATCGCAGGGCTCGGCGAGCCAGAACGCCCCGGGGACGGGCCCGGACGCGACCCCGGAGGCATCGGCCACGACTGCGCCCGCGCCCGCGACCCCGGAGGCATCGGCCACGACTGCGCCCGCGCCCGCGGACGCGCCGTGGCACGACGCCCGACCGGCGTTCGATGAGCCCTCCGGCGAGTCCGGCGAGTCCGGTGAGTCCGTTGATCCCCGCGGGTCCGGCGAGTCCGGTGATTCCCAGCCCCTCCGGCGATTGAGGAGCGGGGGCCCGGGGGCGGAGCCCCCGGTTCGGGAAGGGGCGGGCAGGGGAGAAGCCCCGCGCAGCGGCACCCCCGACGCCCCGCGCGGCCGCACCCCCGAGGAATCGGGCGACGGCACCCCCGCGGAATCGCACACCGGCACCCCCGACCGCGAACCCCCCACCGAGCAGCCCCTCAAGGACCCTGAGGGCCAAGAACCCCCCAACACCCCGGCCGGAGGCGACCCCGAGTGAACGACGTACTGGACGTCGCCCTCCGCCTCGTCATTGTCTTCGCGGTGTTCATGGTCGTCCCCCTCATCGTGGGGCAGGCCGAACACAAGGTGATGGCCCACATGCAGGGCCGCCTCGGCCCCATGTACGCCGGTGGCTTCCACGGCTGGGCCCAGCTCGTCGCGGACGGCGTGAAGTTCGCGCAGAAGGAGGACATCGTCCCGGCCGAGGCCGACCGCCGGGTCTTCCAGCTCGCGCCCGCCGTCGCGCTGCTGCCGTATCTCCTCGTCATCGTCGCGATCCCGATCGGGCCCGGTGAGGGCGCGGTCGGCCAGGTCGTCGACGCGGGCATCTTCTTCGTGCTCGCCGTGATGGGCATCGGCGTGCTCGGCTCGCTCATGGCGGGCTGGGCGTCCGCCAACAAGTTCTCCCTGCTCGGCGGCCTCCGTACGGCCGCGCAACTGCTCGCGTACGAGCTGCCGATGCTGCTCGCCGCCGCGTCCGTGGCGATGGCGGCAGGTACCGTCTCGCTCCCCGGCATCCTCGATGCCTTCGAGTGGTGGTGGCTGCCCTGGCAGATCGTCGGAGCACTGGTCTTCTTCGTGGCCGGGCTCGCCGAACTGCAGCGCCCGCCCTTCGACATGCCGGTCGCCGACTCGGAGATCATCTTCGGTGCCTACACCGAGTACACCGGCCTCCGCTTCGCGCTCTTCCTGCTCGCCGAGTACGCGGGCATCGTCGTCCTGTGCGGACTGACGACCGTCCTCTTCCTCGGCGGCTGGCACGGCCCGCTGGGCGCCGACGGACTCGGCTGGGTCTGGACACTCCTGAAGACCGGCATCCTCGCCTTCGTCGTCATCTGGCTGCGGGTGAGCTATCCGCGGCTGCGCGAGGACCAGCTCCAGAAGCTCGCCTGGACCATCCTCATCCCGCTCGCCCTGGCGCAGATCGCGCTCACCGGCATCGTGAAGGTGGCGATCAACTAGTGCCTCCGATCCCCGGCTCAGGTCTGGCCAAGGGCCTCGCCGTCACCCTGCGGACGATGACGAAGAAGACCGTCACCGCCCAGTACCCGGACACCCAGCCCGAACTCCCGCCCCGCTCCCGGGGCGTCATCGCGCTGTTCGAGGAGAACTGCACGGTCTGCATGCTCTGCGCACGTGAGTGCCCCGACTGGTGCATCTACATCGACTCCCACAAGGAGACGATGCCCGCCGCGGCCCCGGGCGGGCGCGAGCGCAGCCGCAACGTGCTGGACCGGTTCGCGATCGACTTCTCGCTCTGCATGTACTGCGGCATCTGCATCGAGGTGTGCCCGTTCGACGCGCTGTTCTGGTCGCCGGAGTTCGAGTACGCGGAGACGGACATCCTCGAACTCACCCATGAGCGCGACAAACTGCGCGACTGGATGTGGACGGTTCCGGAGCCGCCGGCCCTCGACCCGGCCGCCGAGGAGCCGAAGGAGATCGCCGCCGCCCGCAAGACGGCGGAGAAGCTCCGCACCCAGCGCGAACAGGAAGCGGCAGAGCGCGGAGCCACTGAGGAGGGACAGGAGCGATGATCGTCACCGAAGCCGCCCCCGCTCTCACCGCTGCCGCGAGCCACCCCGGCTTCCTCTCCCCGACCGGGGTCGAGATCGCCTTCGTCCTCGTCGGCATCGCCACCCTCGGCGCGGCCCTCGTCACCGTCACGACCAGGCAGCTGGTGCACGCCGCCCTCTGGCTGATCGTGGCGCTCGGCGGTCTCGCCGTCGAGTACCTCCTGCTCACCGCGGAGTTCATCGCCTGGGTACAGGTACTGATCTACGTCGGTTCCGTCGTCGTGCTCCTCCTGTTCGGTCTGATGCTCACCAGGGCCCCCATCGGCCGCTCCCCGGACGCCGATTCGGAGAACCGCTGGGCCGCCCTCGCGGTGGCCGTCGCCGCGGCCGGCACCCTCGTCTGGGTCGTCGTCGACGCCTTCCGGACCACCTGGATCGACCTGGACGGCCCGGCCCAGGGCTCCACCGAGGCCACCGGCTCCTTCCTCTTCCGGCACTGGGTGCTGCCCTTCGAAGCCCTCTCCGTCCTGTTGCTCGCCGCCCTCGTCGGCGCGATCGTCCTGTCCCGCAAGGGCCGCGAGACCACGAGCAGCGAGAGCAGGAGCCCAGGAACCAAGACCCGCACGGATGAGAGCCGAGCGGGCAAGAGCCGCGCGGCCGACCGAGCAGGCACGAGCCGGGAGGACCGGAGCTGATGCACCTCGCCTATCCCGCCGTGCTCGCCGCCCTCCTCTTCTGCACCGGGCTGTACGGCGTACTCGCACGCCGCAACGCGATCCTCGTCCTCATGTCCGTCGAGCTGATGCTCAACGCCGTCAACCTCAACCTGGTCGCCTTCGACGTCTGGCTCCGCGACGCCCTGCATGCCGGCCAGGCCCTCACCCTGTTCACCATCGCCATCGCGGCGGCGGAGATCGGCATCGGCCTGGCGATCGTCCTCGCCGTCCACCGCAACCGCGGCAGCTCCGACATCGACCGCCTCCGCGACACCGCCGAGACCGACGACGCCGAAGAACTCCCGGACGACGAGAGTGACGCCGACGCCCCCGAAGACCAGGCCACTGCTTCGGCAGGGAAGGCAAAGAAGGCTGAGGCCACCGCGTGACCACCACGACCCTCGCCGTCCTCGTCCCCCTTCTCCCGTTCCTGGGTGCGGGGGCCGGCCTCCTCCTCGGCCGCAGCGCACCGGGCTTCGTCCGGCCGCTCGCCGTGCTGCCCGCCCTCGCCACCCTCGTCATCGCGGCCGTCGTCGCAGCACGCCAGGGCGGCGGGCGGGCCATCGACGCCGCGACCCAGCTCACCCCCACCGGCTCGGTGCCGATCGATCTCGCGTTGCACCTCGACGGCTTCGCCGTCCTCGTCGCCGTCCTCGTCGCCCTCGTCGCGAGCTGCGTGCAGATCTACTCGACCGCCTATCTGCGCGACGATCCCCGCTACCCCTCGTACGCGGCCCTGGTCTCCCTCTTCACCTCCGCGATGCTGCTCGTCGTCTACTCCGGCGACCTGATGGTGCTCCTGGTCGGCTGGGAGATCATGGGTATCTGCTCGTACTTCCTGGTCGGCCACTACTGGGAGACGCCCGAGGCCCGCGCCGCCTCCCTCAAGGCCTTCCTGGTCACCAAACTCGGCGACGTCCCCTTCCTCATCGGCCTGTTCGCCCTCGCCGCCGACACCGGCACCTTCCGCATCACCGGCATCCTGGGTGCCGTCGCCCACGGCGGCCTCGATCACCCCACCCTGATCGCCCTGCTCCTCCTCGCCGGTGTCGCGGGCAAGTCCGCGCAGTTCCCGCTGCACACCTGGCTGCCCGATGCCATGGCCGGCCCCACCCCCGTCTCCGCGCTGATCCACGCGGCGACGATGGTGGCCGCCGGTATCTACTTCGTGGCCCGGCTCCTTCCCGTCTTCGCCGAATCGGGCGCCGCACTCGTCGTCCTCGCCGTGATGGCCGCCGTCACGATGATCGGCTCCGGACTCGCCGCCCTCGCGCAGGACGACATCAAGCGCGTCCTCGCCTACTCGACCATCGGTCAGCTCGGCTACATGTCCGGCGCCCTGGCCGTCGGTGACCGCGGGGCCGCCGTCTTCCACCTCATCTCGCACGGCGCCTTCAAAGCGGTCCTCTTCCTCGCCGCGGGCGTCGTCATCCACGCCGCCGGTACCAACTCACTGGCCGCCATGTCCCGCATGGGAGGCCTGGCCAAGCGCATCCCCGACGCCTACTGGACGATGACGGTCGCCCTCCTCGCGCTGGCCGCCATCCCGCCGTTCGCCGGCTTCTTCTCCAAGGAAGCCGTCCTCGTCGCCGCCGAGCACACCGCCCTCGGTGACCGGCACGTCGCCCCGGCCGCCGCCGGCTGGACCGTCCTCGTCGCCGGCCTCCTGGCCGCCGTGCTCACCGCCGCGTACGCCACCCGCCTCTGGCTCCTCACCTTCCGCGGCCGCGGCGCCGAGGCCCCCGACCACGGCAGGCAGCCTGTCGCCATGACCTCGGTCCTGTGGGTACTGGCCATCCCCACCATGGCCTTCGGCCTGACCGTCGGCGTGATCACCGACTGGTTCGACGGCCACAGCCTCACCCCGTCACTGACCACCGCCGTCCTGTCCACCGGGGTCGGCCTCGTCGGCGGACTCGTCACCTACGGGGCCTGGCGCCACACCACGGCACTCGCCGCCCGCACCCCCATGGGTGCGGTCGTCGCCCACCCCGACGCGGAACCGGCCCTCGTCGAGATCGAAGCCATGGAGAGCCGCATCGCCGCCTACGGCGACGTCGGTGACGCCCCGGACCCGGCCGACCCCGGCCGCCTGCTGCTCGGCCCGCTCCACCGCCACGCCGCCACCGGCTTCCACCTGGACGCCCTGTACGCGGCCCTGTTCGTCCGCCCCGTCCAGGCCGCGGCGAGTCTCGTCCGCTTCCTGGACCGGGAGGTCGTCGAGACCTACGTACGCGGCTCCGCCACCGGCGCACGCTGGCTGGGCACCGCAGTCCGCCGGGCGCAGACCGGCAACGTGCAGACCTACCTCAGTGCGCTGCTCGCCGGTTCGCTGGTCCTGGCGGTCGCCGCCGTCGTCTTCGCCAACGTCAATGCCGGGTCGTGAGCCGTGATCGATATCAGCGCATCCGTGATGCAGTTCCTTCTGGCGTTCGTCGTCGTCGCCCCGCTCGTCGGAGCCGTGGCCGCTCTGCTCCCGGCACCGCCCGGGCTGAAGGGCAGCAACCCCGACCAGGCCGTGCTCCGCCACGGCGTCACCGTCACCGGCGTGATCCTCGTCGCGGCGATCGTGCTGGCCGCCGGCTTCGACCACGACCACCCGTCGAAGATGCAGGCCACCACCGACATCAGCTGGATCCCGGCGCTCGACGTCCGCATCCATCTCGGCATCGACGGCATCTCGCTCCCCCTTCTCGTACTGACCGCGCTCCTGACCTTCCTCTGCGCGCTCTACAGCTACTTCAAGCTGCAACATGAGCGGCTGACGCCGCGGGCCGCGGGCCCCTCCCCGAAGGCCTTCGTCGCGCTGATCCTCGTCCTCGAGTCCGGCACCCTCGCGACGTTCGCCGTCCTCGATCTGCTGCTGTTCTTCCTGGCGTTCGAGATGGTGCTCATCCCGATGTACTTCCTCGTCGCCCGCTGGGGCGGTGCGCAGAAGCAGGCGGCCGCCTGGAAGTTCATCCTCTACACACTGCTCGGTTCGGTCGTCATGCTGCTGGGCCTACTCCTCATCGGGCTGAAGAGCGGCACCTTCGACATGGTGGCACTCGCCACTGACAACGGCCGCGGCCTCACCTCGTCCGTGCAGGTCATTGCCGTTCTGGCGATCGGCATCGGTCTCGCGGTGAAGACTCCGATGTGGCCCCTCCACAGCTGGCTCCCCGACGCGCACACCGCCGCCCCGACCGTCGGCTCCGTCCTCCTCGCCGGCGTCATGCTGAAGATGGGCACGTACGGATTCGTCCGGATCCTGCTCCCGATCGCCCCCGACGGCATGCGCACGTTCGCGCCCTACCTCGCGGCGTTCGCCGTCGTCGGCATCATCTACGGATCGCTCGCCTGCCTGGCCCTCGCCCGGCCCGGCGCCAAGGGCGACCTGAAGCGGCTCATCGCGTACTCCTCGGTGGGCCACATGGGCTTCGTCCTCCTCGGCATCGCGAGCATGACCCCCACCGGCGTCAACGGCGCGCTCTTCGCCAACATCGCCCACGGCCTCATCACCGGCCTGCTGTTCTTCCTGGTCGGCGCGGTCAAGGACCGGTACGGCACCGCCGACCTCGACACCCTCGCGGGAGCCACCGGCGCCGCGCTCTACGGCCGGGCGCCCCGCCTCGGCGGCCTCCTCGCGTTCGCCGCGGTCGCCTCCCTCGGCCTTCCCGGACTCGCCGGCTTCTGGGGCGAGATGCTCGCGCTGTTCGGCGCCTTCGACCCCGCCGAGGGCCTGAACCGCGCCGCCTTCCTGACCTTCATGTCCATCGCAGCGTTCGGCACCCTGCTCACCGCCGCGTACCTCCTCGTCGTGGTCCGCCGCGTCTGCATGGGTGCCAAACACGAGGAACCGCACCCGATCGCCGACGTCCAGAGTTACGAGTTCGCCGCCTGGACCCCCCTCGCGGCCCTCACCGTCCTCGCCGGCCTGTGGCCCGCCGTCCTCCTCGGCCTCACCGACCCGGCCGTGCAGAAGCTCCTCGCAGGAGGCAAGTCGTGATCGTGGCAGCCGAAAGCGCCGCCGGCGCAACAAGCCTCGTGCATGAAGCGGCCGAGAGCGGCACCGGACTCGTCCAGTCCGTCGACTGGCTCGCGATCGCGCCCCCGGTCACCGTCGCGGCCGTCGCCCTCGTCGTCCTGGTCGCCGACCTCTTCGTCCCCGCGGCCCGCAAGCCCCTCCTCGGCTACGGGGCCGTCGCCGGACTCGTGGCCGCCCTCGCCCTTCTCATCCCGCTGCACGACGGTGACCGCTCCACCTTCTGCCTCACCACCGGCACCCGCGCCTGCAGCTACACCGCCGACCACTTCACCCTGGTCATCCAGGGCCTCGTCCTCGGCGGCGCCCTGCTCACCGCACTGCTCTCCATCGGCGACACCCGCAAGCTGCCCGCCGGTGAGTTCTGGTTCCTGCTCCTGTCCTCCGCCGCGGGCGCCGCCCTCCTGCCCGCCGCCCGCGACCTGGCCACCCTCGTCGTCGCCCTCGAAGTCGCCTCGCTGCCCGCCTTCGCCCTCGTAGGCATCAAGCGCGGCGACCGGCGCTCCTCCGAGGCCGCACTGAAGTTCTTCCTCTCCTCCGTCGTCGCGACCGCCGTGATGCTCCTCGGCGTCAGCTTCGTGTACGCGGCTACCGGCACCCTCCACCTCACGGAGATCGCCGCCCGCCTCGACGACGTCCCCGGTCAGCTCTCCACCCTCGCCCAGGCAGGCGTCGCCCTCACCCTCGTCGGCTTCGCCTTCAAGACGGCCGCCGCGCCCTTCCACTTCTGGGTCCCCGACACCTACGTGGGCGCCCCCCTGCCGATCGCCGCCTACCTCTCGGTGGTCGGCAAGGCGGTCGGCTTCTCAGGCCTCATCCTCGTCACCGTCGTCGCCTTCCCGTCGTACGCCGACGTCTGGGGCGCCGCCCTCGCCGTCCTCGCCGCGCTGACCATGACCGTCGGCAACGTCGCCGCACTGCGCCAGGGCGCCACCCGCGCCCGCAGCGCCGTACGTCTGCTGGCCTGGTCGTCCGTGGCCCAGGCCGGCTACCTCCTGGTACCGATCGCCGCCGCCGCGTACGCCGGAGACCGCCAGATCGGCTCCACCGTCGCGTACGCGCTGATGTACGCCGTCGTGAACCTCGGCGCCTTCGCCGTCGCCGCGCTGGTCGCCCGAACCCGCCCGGGCAACCGCATCGCCGACTACCGCGGCCTGTACGCCACCCGCCCGCTCGCGGCACTCGCCATGGGCTTCTTCCTGCTCTGCCTGGCCGGACTGCCGCCGGGCATCATCGGCCTCTTCGCCAAGGTCACGGTCTTCTCCTCGGCCGTCGACGCCGGACTCGGCTGGCTCGCCGTCGTCATGGCGGTGAACGTCGTGATCGCGCTCTACTACTACCTTCAGTGGACCGCGGCCCTGTTCCGCAGCCCCGCCGAGGACGGTACGGAGCAGCCCGTCGCCCGCCACCGCACCCCGGCGCCGCTCACCGCCGCGATCATCCTCACCGCGGTCGCCGGCATCGCCCTGTCGGGCGCCCCGCAGACCGTCCTCAGGTTCGCCGACGTCAATCTGTTCTGACGCCCTCCGCCGACGACCGCAAGATCGGTTTGCCCCGGGCAGCCCGCACAGGGCAGGGTCATGCCCGCGCGCGGCGCATACAACCTGCACATCGCAACAGAGGAGCCAGAGGCAGTGCTGAACGGGTTCAAGGACTTCATCCTTCGCGGAAACGTGATCTCCATGGCGATCGGCCTCGCCGTCGGAGCTGCGTTCACCGCGGTCGTCACCGGGTTCAGCAACGCGTTCATCGTGCCGCTGATCGGCGTCATCACCCGCGGCACCGGCGACTTCAGCAAGGCCACCTTCAACGTCGACGGGGTGAAGTTCCCCTACGGCCTCTTCGTCAGCGCCGCCATCGCCTTCCTGATCACCGCCGCGGTCCTCTACTTCTGTGTCGTCGTGCCCATGGCCAAGGTCCAGGACCGCTTCACCACCAAGAAGGAGCAGGAGCAGGTCGACATCAAGGCCGCCCTGCGTGACTGCCCGCGCTGCTACACCTCGATCCCCGCCGTCGCCTCCCGCTGCGCCCACTGCACCAGCGAGGTCGAGCCCGACCCCGAGGCTCTCGCGCTCGCGAAACTGCCCGTCCAGCGCTGACCCGGCCGCACACCTCCACCCGTACGGCCTACGGCCCGCTCCGGCACGAACACCCGGAGCGGCCGGGCCCCGCGGCCGTGAGCACAAGGGAACTAGCTCTCCTCGCCTGGCGTTGACCAGTACGGGAGGCTCCACTGGGGAGTGGAGCACCACCAAGCAAGGGTTCCCCTGCTGCACCATTTGGAGGGCGTACCGTGCACCGCCGGCACAACGGGCTGAGAACCGCCGTACTCCTCGGGGGCCTGTCCGCACTCATCATCGTCATCGGCAGCTTCTTCGGACGTACGGGCCTGATCGTCGCGCTCCTCGTAGCCCTCGCCACCAACGCCTACGCGTACTGGAACAGCGACAAGCTGGCGCTGCGGGCCATGCGTGCCCGCCCGGTGAGCGAGTTCGAGGCGCCCCAGCTCTACCGCATGGTCCGTGAACTCTCCACCGCGGCCCGCCAGCCGATGCCACGCCTCTACATCTCCCCGACCCAGGCACCCAACGCCTTCGCGACCGGCCGAAACCCGCGCAACGCCGCGGTCTGCTGCACCGACGGCATCCTCCAGATCCTGGACGAACGGGAACTGCGCGGCGTCCTCGGACACGAGCTCAGCCATGTCTACAACCGGGACATCCTGATCTCGTCCGTCGCCGGAGCACTCGCCTCCGTCGTCATGTTCCTGGTCAACTTCGCCTGGCTCATCCCGATCGGACGCTCCAACGACGACGAGGGCCCCGGCCTCCTCGGCATGCTGCTGATCATGATCCTGGGCCCGCTCGCCGCGTCCGTGATCCAATTGGCCGTCAGCCGCTCCCGGGAGTACGAGGCGGACGCCTCGGGCGCCCAGCTGACCGGCGACCCACTGGCCCTGGCCAGTGCCCTGCGGAAGCTGGACGCCGGCACCAAACAGCTTCCGCTGCCCCCCGAGCCCCGGATCGAGACCGCGAGCCACATGATGATCGCGAACCCGTTCCGCCCCGGGCAGGGCATGTCCAAGATGTTCTCGACCCACCCGCCGATGGCGGAGCGCATCGCCCGACTAGAGCAGATGGCAGGTCATCGCCCATGAAGACAATCCTGAATGTCATTTGGCTGATCCTGTGCGGCTTCTGGATGTTCCTCGGCTACCTGCTCGCGGGACTCCTGCTGTGCATCACGATCATCGGCATCCCGTTCGGCCTGGCGGCCTTCCGTATCGGCCTCTACGCCCTGTGGCCCTTCGGCCACCGCGTCGTCGACCGCAGGGACGCGGGCGCGCCCTCCTGCGTCGGCAACGTGCTCTGGCTGGTCCTCGCCGGCTGGTGGCTGGCGATCGGTCACATCACCACGGGCATCGCCCTGTGCATCACGATCATCGGCATCCCCCTGGGCATCGCGAACTTCAAGCTGATCCCGGTCTCGCTCATGCCCTTCGGCAAGGAGATCGTGAGCACCGACGACGAGTTCGCCGGCTGGTAGCCCATCCCTGCGACGGGCGGGGCCAGGCAGTTCACAGCCTGGCCCCGCAACCGCCCGACCGGCACGAACGTCTTGGATTCCAGGACCGAGTGACGGGTAGGTTGGCGCGCATGACCATCATTGGCTGGATCATTCTTGGACTTGTCGCGGGCGTCATCGCCAAGATCCTGCTCCCGGGCCGCGACCCCGGCGGCCTCGTGGGGACCACCCTCATCGGGATCGTGGGCGCCTTCCTCGGCGGCTGGATAGCGACGCGCTTCCTGGACCGCACGATCGACAACGAGGACTTCTTCGACCCGGCGACCTGGGTCTCCGCCATCGGCGGTTCCCTCGTCCTGCTGATCGGCTACCGGCTGCTGTTCGGCAACTCCCGCGAACGACGCTGACCTCAGCCGTCGCCCGGGCCGCCGAGCCCCGTCTCGCGCAGCGTCAGATTGAGCCGGCCACCAGTCATCCCCGTCCCGGGAACGGCGGTTCCCGGACGGATCCTCGGCACTCCGTGGAACGCGTGACGTGACGGCCCGCCGAAGACGAACAGATCCCCGGAGGCCAGCTCCACGTCCGTGTAGGGCCGCCCCCGGTTCTCCGTATTGCCGAAGCGGAAGACACAGGTGTCGCCGATGCTGAGCGACACGACGGGCGCACCGGACCGTTCCTCCTTGTCCTGGTGCATGCCCATCCGTGCGGCGTCGTCATAGAAGTTGATCAGCGCGGCTTCGGGCGCGTACGCCCGTACCGGACTCTCCGTCCCGTACGCCTCCGTGACCGCCGCCCGCCCCAGCTCCGCGAGCCACTCCGGGAACGGCGCGACCGGCGCACCGTTCACGTCGTCCGCCGTGCGGGTGTACCGGTACGGCTGCCAGTGCCACCCCAGGCACACGGTCCGCACGGACATCACCCCGCCGCCCGGCAGCGCCGTGTGCCGCAGCGGAACGGGCCCGCGCGCCCACTCACGGCACGCCGCCACCAACTCCCGCTGCTGCTCGGCCGACAGCCACTCCGGTACGTGTACGGCGCCCGGCGCGACCACGGCCCGCGGCCGCGGGAAGAGCCCCGTCATCAGCCTGCCGCCAGGGCGCCCTCAAGCCCCAGGAGCTGCTCCTTGCGCTCCAGGCCGCCCGCGTAGCCCCGCAGCGCCCCGTCCGCACCGATCACCCGGTGACACGGACGCACGACCAGCAGAGGATTGCGGCCGATCGCCGTCCCCACGGCCCTGACCCCCGCCCCCGGGGAGCCGACCCGCTCGGCGATCTGCCCGTACGACACCGTCTCCCCGTACGGAACACCGTCCAGCGCGGCCCACACCCGGCGCTGGAAATCCGTGCCCCGGCCGTCGGCGTACCGGAGGTCGAAGCGGGTCCGCCGTCCCTCGAAGTACTCCCGCAGCTGTGCCGCGACCCCCTCGAACACCGAGGGCTCGTGCCGCCAGCCGTCCATGACGACCGCCGCGCCCTTCTGGCCCGGCAGGGAGAGCGAGAGGAGCGCGACGTCCGCGGTCCCCGCGGCGCCCTCGCCGACCAGCAGCAGCTCACCCAGCGGGCTGTCGACCGTCGCGTACATGGTCATGACTCTTCCCTCTCCTCGTCCGTCGGCCCACCGGATCGCCGGCTGCCACGGACCAGTCTGCGTCGCCCCAACCGCCGTGACCGGCGGGATTTGGACATGCAGTCCGGGCCCGGAGCGGTACATCCCACCCCGTGCCCGGACCACCGCGTCCTACCGGTAGTTCGCGAACTGGACGTCGAAGTCGAAGTCCTGGCCCTTCAGCAGCGCCTGCACGGCCTGCAGGTCGTCCCGGCTCTTCGAGCTGACCCGCAGCTCGTCGCCCTGGACCTGGGCCTTGACGCCCTTGGGGCCCTCGTCACGAATGATCTTCGCGACCTTCTTGGCGTTCTCCTGGGAGATGCCTTCCTCGATCGTGCAGAACAGCTTGTACTCCTTGCCGGACAGCTGCGGCTCGCCCGCGTCCAGCGACTTCAGCGAGATGCCGCGCTTGATCAGCTTGGACTGGAAGATGTCGAGGATCGCCTTGACCCGCTCCTCGCCGTTCGCCTCCATCAGGATCTTCTCGCCGGACCACGAGATCGACGCCCCGGTGCCCTTGAAGTCGTAGCGCTGGGAGATCTCCTTCGCGGCCTGGTTGAGGGCGTTGTCGACCTCCTGCCGCTCGACCTTCGAGACGATGTCGAAACTGGAGTCGGCCATGACGTGTGGCTCCTTGTATCGGGGTACGGAAACGAATCGCTTACAGGGGCGGTCGCGGCACCCCGCGGGCACCACGCCGTCGACAAAGCCTAGCCACCCGAGCCCGTCCCGGCCGCTGGTCAATCCAGTGGCGTAGCACCCCTGGGCATCAGGTATCGTTTACGTCGTTGCCACAGAGCGCCGCCGCAAGGCGGGGTCCCACGGCGACATCCCTTGGCGGTGTGCCCGAGTGGCCAAAGGGAGCAGACTGTAAATCTGCCGGCTCAGCCTACCCAGGTTCGAACCCTGGCGCCGCCACATAGCAAGGCCCCCGTCCCTCGGACGGGGGCTTTCTCTGTTGTGCGACTCCGAGCCGTGACGAGGGGCGTGAACATGGAATCCGTACTGGTCAGCGCGTGTCTGCGCGGTGTGCCCTGCCGGTTCGACGGGCGTGGCAAGGCCTCGGCGGAAATGGTCACCGCCCTGGACGGGCGACGGCCCGTGGCCTTCTGCCCCGAGGTCGCCGCGGGACTGCCCACGCCCCGCCGCCCCGCCGAGATCGTGGGGGGCGACGGGCACGACGTGCTGGACGGCCTTGCCCGCGTCGTGGACGACACCGGACACGATGTGACCGAGGCGTTCGTGGACGGCGCCCGGCGGGCGCTGGAGGCCGCGCGGGGGGCGGGCTGCACCGAGGCGCTGCTCATGGCGCGCAGCCCCTCCTGCGGGCGCGGCACGGTTCATGACGGAACGTTCGCCGGTGAGCTGAGGGAGGGCGACGGGGTCACCGCGGCCCTGCTGGAGCGGCACGGCATCACCGTCCGTCCCACGAGCGACGGCTGACCCGGCCGCCACCCGGCGGGCCCCGGGTCGGTTCCCCGCGATGTCCGCGAGCGGCGGCTGACCGGGCCGCCACCCGGCGGCCCCGGGTCGGTTCCCCGCGATGTCCGCGAGCGGCGGCTGACCCGGCCGCCACCCGGCGGCCCCGGGTCGGTTCCCCGCGATGTCCGCGAGCGGC
>NZ_JBEXXX010000003.1:159070-299970 GCF_040630635.1 Streptomyces sp. NPDC005761
GCGGCTGACCCGGCCGCCACCCGGCGGCCCCGGGTCAGTTCCCCGCGATGTCCTTCACCGCGACCGACACCGGGATGTTGCCCGAGATCAGCTCCAGCGTCAGCCCCGCCGTCGCCGGGGTGTCCAGCAGCTCCAGGAGCGTCGCCGCCACATCGTCGCGGGGCACCGGGCCGCGGCCGGTCGACGCGGCGAGCAGGACCTGCCCGGTGCCCGCGTCGTTGGTCAGCATCCCGGGGCGCAGGATCGTCCAGTCGAGGGCCGCCTGCGAGCGCACGTACGCGTCCGCCGCCCCCTTGGCCCGCAGGTAGACGTCGAACACCTCGTCGCCGGGGTGGTCCGGATCGGCGCCCATGGACGAGACCACGATGTAACGCCGCACCCCCGCCCGCTGCGCCGCGTCCGCGAACAGCACTGCGGCGCCCCGGTCCACCGTGTCCTTGCGGTCCGTGCCGCTGTTCGGGCCCGCCCCGGCCGCGAAGACCGCCGCGTCGGCGCCGCGCAGCACTTCGACCGCCTCCTCCACCGTCGCCGACTCGAGGTCCAGGACCACGGGTTCGGCTCCCGCGGCACGGAGGTCCTCGCTCTGCTGCGGGTTGCGGATGACGCCCGCCGCCTCGTCGCCGCGCGCAGCGAGCAGCCGCTCCAGCCGCAGCGCGATCTGACCATGTCCACCTGCGATGACAATGCGCATGCAGTCGACGGTACGCCGCGCGGCGCCGCCGCGCTCAAGGCCCGCCGCCCGCACCGGAATCCGGTCTGCCCTGGCGTGGCAGCCCGAACGAGCCGTCCGTCTCGGAGTCGCAGTACTCGCGCACCGCACTGGTCCGGGCGACCACCCGGCCGCGATGCACCACGACGCGGCTGTACGCCAGCGAGAGGACCCCGGCCAGCTGCTCCCCGCGTACGGCGAGCAGCTCCGCGGGAAAGCCCGCCTCGACCCGCACCTCGGGCAGGCCCATGGCGCTCCTGGCCTCCGTGGAGACTGCCTCGTAGGCGCGCTCGGGCCGCAGCCCGCTCTGTGAGGCCAGCAGGAAGGCGGCCTCCAGCGGGTCTCCGCGCCCCACCGGGTTGGCGAGGTCGCGCAGGGCCCCGCTGCCCGCCGCGACCCGCACACCGGCCGCATGCAGCAGCCGTACGGGGGCGGTGCCCCGGCGCTCCGCCCCGCCGCAGCCGCCCTGGGGCAGACAGACGACCGTCACACCGGCTGCCGCGAGCTGGTCGGCGGCGCGGGCGGCAGCCTCCTCGGGAAGCCGCGAGAGGCCCGCGCAGGGCCCGATGGAGACCCTTTGCCGCATACCGCCCGCCATCGCCGCGAACCGGGCCAGCCGGGCCGGATCGTCACTGTCCGTGTGCAGGTCGACGGGGCAGCCCTGCTCGGCGGCGACCTCCAGGACGGCCTCCGCGTACCCCGCCGGGTCGGGATCCAGGTCGGGGCAGCCGCCCACCGCGCCGGCCCCCATCTTCAGCGCGTCGCGCAGCATCGCCAGGTTGCCGGCGCCCGCGACGCCGGTGAGCAGCCGAGGGACGGCGACCGCGGTCAGATCGGCGAGGCCGCGCAGCGAGCGGCGGGCCTGCAGGACGGCTTCGAGGGCGCCCAGGCCCTGTATGTCGCCGATCCGCACGTGCGAGCGCAGGGCGGTCGCGCCGTGCCCGAGTTGCAGCAACGCGGCCTCGGTGGCGCGCCGCTGGACGTCGTCGGGGTGCTGCGAAGCGGGGCCGGGGGCTCCGGGTCCGGGGCCGTCGGCGGTGAGCGCGGTGTCGCTGTGGGCGTGCGGTTCGGCGGGAGCGGGGAGCAGCAGGTGGCCGCGCAGGTCCACGCGGGCACCGGGCGCGACGAGGCTGCCGGCGGTGCCGACGGCCTCGATGTGGCTGCCGCCGAGACGTACGTCCACGATGCGGCCGTCGGTGAGGCGGGCGCCGCAGAGCGTCAGCCCGGAGCTCTCCCGGCTGCCGGTGGCGTCGGCCGCGTGGTCGTCCGGCTGCCGCGGCTGACTGTCGGGCATCGCGGCTCCTGGGAGGGGGGCAAGGTCACGCAGAGTGAGACGAGCCTAGGGGTGCGCCCGGCCGGGTTCGAGGAGGAGCGAAATAGTCGTACCGGCGCGGCCCTGTGGTGCGTGGGAGGCCGGAGCGCGCGCGAGGGGCCGGAGGGGGAGGAGTAGCTGATCAAGGGCCTGGAGCGGTGCCGGGCAAGGGCCCGGGGCGATGCCGATCAAGGGCTTGGAAGGGGGCTTCGAAACGGATTTGGGCGATCGGCGACCAACCGTGTAATGTCTTCATCGCTCGCCCCAATAGCTCAGTCGGTAGAGCGTCTCCATGGTAAGGAGAAGGTCTGCGGTTCGATTCCGCATTGGGGCTCTGGTGATCGGGAAACCCCGCTTCGGCGGGGGGACTCAGTCATCAAAGCGGTGTAGCTCAGTCGGTAGAGCAAGCGGCTCATAATCGCTGTGTCACCGGTTCAAGTCCGGTCACCGCTACTAACAGTAGCCGATTGTGGGGTCGGTCCTCCGATCGGCTACTCTTTTTTTTGCGTTCATCCGTCCACCGTCCGTCCAAGGAGCACTCACGTGGCTGCCACCGACGTCCGCCCGAAGATCACGCTGGCCTGCGTGGAGTGCAAGGAGCGGAACTACATCACCAAGAAGAACCGGCGTAACAACCCGGACCGTCTTGAGATGAAGAAGCATTGCCCGCGCTGCAACTCGCACACTGCGCACCGCGAAACGCGCTGAATCAGGCTCGTACACGAGGCCGTCCCCATTGGGGGCGGCCTCGTGTCGTTTGTACTGGGCTGCACTCCGGCCCCTTCGTCTTTCATCAGGAGGTTGCGAGCTCATGGCGCTCGACCAGTCCTTCGTGGGGCGGACCTATCCGCCCACCCCGGCGTACGAGGTCGGCCGGGAGAAGATCCGAGAGTTCGCCGAGGCGGTGGGCGACGCCAATCCCGCGTACGTCGACCCCGAGGCGGCCAAGGCGCTCGGTCACAGCGATGTGATCGCACCGCCGACGTTCGTGTTCTCGATCACCTTCAAGGCCGCCGGGCAGGTCGTCCGGGACCCGCAGCTGGGTCTGGACTACAGCCGGGTGGTGCACGGTGACCAGAAGTTCGCCTACGTGCGTCCGGTGCGGGCGGGGGACCGGCTGACGGTCACCTCGACGATCGAGGCCGTCAAGTCCCTGGCGGGGAACGACATCGTGGACATCCGCGGCGAGGTCCACGACGAGTCCGGTGAGCATGTCGTGACGGCGTGGACGAAGCTGGTGGCGCGCGCCGCCGAGGAGGCGTGATGACGGCGAAGGTGAGTTACGACTCGGTCGAGGTCGGTACGGAGCTGCCGTCGCAGTCCTTCCCGGTCAGCCGCGCGATGCTGGTGCAGTACGCGGGTGCCTCGGGCGATTTCAACCCGATCCACTGGAACGAGAAGTTCGCGCGCGAGGTCGGGCTGGACGATGTGATCGCCCACGGCATGTTCACCATGGCCGAGGCGATCCGTGTGGTCACGGACTGGGCCGGCGATCCGGGGGCCGTCGTCGAGTACGGGGTGCGGTTCACCAGGCCGGTCGTCGTACCCAACGACGACACGGGTGCGCTGATCGAGGTCAGCGGCAAGGTGGGCGCACTGCTGGACGACCAGCGGGTGCGCGTGGACCTGACGGCGATGAGTGACGGCAAGAAGGTGCTGGGCATGTCCCGCGCCGTGGTGCAGCTCGGCTGACGTCGTAGGAAGTCGTGTGAGGGGCGCGGTCCGCATGGACCGTGCCCCTCATGTGTGAGTTCGACGCGGTGCGCGCACCGGTTGACCAAGTTAGTGATTGAGTACTAACTTCTTTGCATGGCAAGGATGAGTGCAGACGAGCGGCGCGAGAGCGTCATCCGTGCGGCGATCACCGAGTTCGCCCGCGGCGGGTACAACGCCACGTCCACCGAGGCGATCGCCAGACGGGTGGGCGTCTCGCAGCCGTACCTCTTCCGCCTCTTCTCCAACAAGCAGGCCATGTTCCTGGCTGCCGCCGAGCGGTGCCTCACCGACACCCGCAAGGTCTTCGCGGACGCTGCCGAGGGGCTCGAGGGCGATGACGCGCTGCACGCCATGGCCGCGGCCTATCAGCGCCTGGTCCTCCATGACCCCGACCGCCTGCTGATGCAGATGCAGATGTACGCGGCCGTCGCGGCGGCGGAGGCGGCCGGGGATCACGAGTTCGGTGAGACGCTGCGGGCCGGCTGGTTGCAATTGTTCGACGACATCACCCTCACGTTCGGGGCGGATCCCGTCGAGGCGACCACGTTCCTCGCGTACGGCATGCTCGCCAACACCCTGACGGCACTCGGCTACCCGGCGGACCACCGGCTCTGGGGCGGGCTGTACGAGTCGGCCAGACCGCCCGCCTGAACAGCACCACCCGGGCTCGGCCCGGTTTTCTGCCCAAAAAAGTTAGTCATTGATAACTAACCCTCAGGGGGAGCAGTGAACCAGCACACGACAGGCCGCACGGGAGCGGCCTGGGCCCTCGTCATCACCAGCGTCGCCGGCTTCATGGCGGCCCTCGACAACCTCGTCGTCACCACCGCGCTGCCGTCCATTCGCGAAAGCCTCGGCGGCGAACTCGAAGAGCTCGAATGGACGGTGAACGCCTACACGCTCACCTTCGCCGTCCTCCTGTTGTTCGGCGCCGCCCTCGGTGACCGGTTCGGCCGCCGTCGGCTCTTCCTCGCCGGACTCGCCGTCTTCACCGGAGCGTCCGCCGCGGCCGCCCTCTCGCCCGGGATCAGTGAACTGATCGCCTTCCGCGCGGTCCAGGGCGTCGGCGCCGCGATCATGATGCCGTTGACGCTCACCCTGCTCACGGCCGCCGTGGAGCCTGCCCGCCGCGGGAGGGCGCTGGGAATCTTCAGTGCCGTGACCGGACTGGCGGTGGCCGGCGGGCCGCTGATCGGAGGCAGCCTCACCGAGCACATCTCGTGGCAGTGGATCTTCTGGCTGAACGTCCCCATCGGGCTGGTGCTGCTGCCGCTCGCCCGGATGCGTCTGTCCGAGTCCTGCGCCCCGGATGCCCGGCTCGACATCCCCGGCACCCTTCTGGTCAGCGGCGGTCTCTTCGGAATCGTCTACGGCCTGGTCAACGCCAACGCCGAGGGCTGGACCAGCCCGACCGTCCTGACCTCGCTCACCGCCGGCACCGCGCTCATCGGCGGCTTCATCCACCACGGCTTCCGCGCCAGGACGCCGATCCTGCCCATGAGGCTCTTCCGGGACCGGGCGTTCTTCGGGATCAACATCGCCAGCATGCTCATGTTCCTCGGGATGTTCGGGTCGATCTTCCTGCTCAGCCAGTTCCTCCAGGGCGCCCTGGGCTACTCGCCCACCGAGGCCGGTCTGCGGATGCTGCCCTGGACCGGTATGCCGATGCTGGTGGCCCCGGTCGCCGGCATACTCGCCGACCGGTTCGGCGGCCGGCCGGTCGTCGTGGCGGGGCTCGCCCTCCAGGCTGTCGGCCTCGGCCTGTTCGCCATGGTCCTCGGCCCCGACGTCTCCTACACGGCGCAACTGCCCGGCCTGATCGTCAGCGGCATCGGCATGGCCATGTACTTCGCCCCCGCCGCCACGCTCGTGATGTCCAGCGTCGGCCCCGCCGAGCAGGGCATCGCCTCCGGTGCCAACAACGCGCTGCGCGAGGTGGGCGGAGCCCTCGGGGTCGCCGTGCTCGCCACCGTCTTCTCCTCGCAGGGCGGGCTCGGCTCCCCGCAGTTCTTCACGGACGGGACCGTGCCGGCCGTCTGGATCGGCGCGGGGGTGGTGGCGCTCGCCGCCCTCGTGGCCCTGCTGATCCCGGGCCGCCGCCACGCTCCGGCCCCGGAGGCCGCCCCCGGACAGCAGGAGGCGCGGGTCCCCGTGGCCGCCTGAGCGGATGTCACACGCGTACGGTCCGCGGCCCCGCCCTGACGGCGGGGCCGCGGACCGTACTCTTGTCCCCGTGCAGGAACTCCACGACGCGCCCCTCGCCCCCCTGACCACCTTCCGGCTCGGCGGACCCGCCACCCGCCTCCTGACCGCGACGACCGACGCCGAAGTGGTCGAGGCCGTGCGGGAGGCCGACGACAGCGGCACCCCGCTCCTGGTCATCGGCGGCGGCAGCAACCTGGTCATCGGCGACAAGGGCTTCGAAGGCACCGCCCTGCGCATCGCGACCAAGGGTTTCGTACTGGACGGGGCGACGCTCGAACTGGCCGCGGGCGAGGTCTGGACCGACGCCGTCGCCCGCAGCGTGGAAGCCGGACTGGCGGGCCTCGAATGCCTGGCCGGCATCCCCGGCTCGGCGGGGGCCACGCCGATCCAGAACGTCGGGGCGTACGGACAGGAGGTGTCGTCCACCATCACGGAGGTCGTCGCCTACGACCGGCACACCCGGGAGACGGTCACCATCCCGAACTCCGAGTGCGCCTTCGCGTACCGGCACAGCCGTTTCAAGGCCGAACCCGACCGCTTCGTGGTGCTGCGTGTCCGCTTCGGGCTGGAAGAGGCGGGCGGCCTGTCCGCGCCGCTCAAGTACCCCGAGACCGCGCGCGCCATGGGTGTCGAAGAGGGGGAACGCGTTCCCGCCGCGGCCGCCCGTGAAACCGTGCTCCGGCTCCGGGCCGGCAAGGGCATGGTGCTCGACGCCGAGGACCACGACACCTGGTCGGCCGGCTCCTTCTTCACCAACCCGATCCTGGACCCCGCGCAGTACGAGGCATTCCTCGCCCGGGTGGCGGAACACCTCGGACCGGACGTCACGCCCCCCGCCTTCCCCGCAGGCGAGGGACGCACCAAGACCTCGGCGGCCTGGCTCATCGACCGGGCCGGTTTCACCAAGGGATACGGCTCCGGCCCGGCCCGCATCTCCACCAAGCACACGCTCGCCCTCACCAACCGGGGGGCGGCGAGCACCGAGGACCTGCTGGCCCTGGCACGCGAGGTCGTCGCCGGGGTACGCGCGGTCTTCGGCGTCACGCTCGTCAACGAACCGGTGACCGTCGGCGTGAGCCTGTAGGGGCCGCGTCCCCTCAGTACGCCACGCCCACCCCCTGCTTCACCGCCGCCGGGTCGCCGGTCAGCGCCAGCATCGCGTGCGCCACGTCGGCCCGGGAGATGGACCGGCCGCTGCGCGGGTTGCTGCCGATGACCGTCCGGTAGACGCCGGTCAGCGGCCCGTTCGTGAGCTTCGGGGGACGGACCGACGTCCAGTCCGTGGCCGAGGCCGTCAGCGCGGCCTCCATGGCGGTGAGGTCCGCGTAGACCTCCTTCAGGATCGCGCCGATCGCCGAGAGCATCATCCGGTCGAGCAGGGGGTCGTCCGCGGGTTTCGGGGCGACCGGGGCCGCGCTCACCACGAGCAGCCGCCGTGTCCCCTCCGCCTCCATGGCCGCCAGGACGCTGCGGGTCAGCCGCTCGGCGATCCCGTCGGCCCTCCGGCCGCGTGAGCCCAGACCGGAGAGCACCGCGTCGCGGCCCGCGACCGCCTCCCGCAACGCCTCCGGATCGTCGATACGGGCCGTGGTGCGGACCGTCAGGGCGGAGAGCGGCACCGGCAGCCCCGCGGGGTCACGGACCACCGCCGTCACCTCGTGCCCCGCCGCCACCGCCTGGCGGACGATCTCCTGCCCGATGCCACCGGTCGCGCCGAACACCGTGAGTTTCATGGCACACCCTCCTAGGGTGGGTAAGTATTCACTCACCCCTAGAGTGAGTGGATACTCACCCACTCGTCAAGCCCCGTCGGAGTGCACATGGAGCAGAAGCCGACCCGCGCCCGGATCCTCGACGCAGCCCATCGGCTGATGCTCACCATCGGCCTGGCACGGGCCACGACCAAGGAGATCGCCAGGGCCGCCGGCTGCTCGGAGGCCGCGCTCTACAAGCACTTCGCCAGCAAGGAAGAGCTCTTCGTGACGGTGCTCAAGGAACGGCTGCCCAAGGTCGACGGCGTCCTGAAGCGCCTGATCGCCGATCCGGGGGAGGGGGAGCGGACAGTGGAGCGCAATCTCACCGAGATCGCCCGTGAGGCCGCCCTCTTCTACGAACAGAGCTTCCCGATCGCCGCGTCCCTGTACGCCGAGCCGAGGCTCAAGGAACGCCACGACGCGGCGATGCGGGAGCTGGGCACCGGCCCCCACGTACCCATCCGCGGTGTGGACGCGTATCTGCGCGCCGAGCAGTCCGCGGGCCGGGTACGGGCCGACGCCGACACGTACGCAGCCGCCTCCCTGCTGCTGGGGGCCTGCGCCCAGCGGGCGTTCGCCTACGACGCGACCGCGGCGGGCACGCCTCCCCAGTCCCTCGACGACTTCGCCGCGTCCCTGGCCCGGACCCTGCTGCGCGGGCTCGGGGAGTAGCCCCCGGGCGGGTCAGCCCGCCGGCTTGGCCAGCCAGTCGTCGACGCCCGCCAGGAGCTCCGCCCGCACCGCTTCGGGTGCCGCCGAACCCCGTACCGACTGGCGTGCCAGCTCCGCCAGCTCCTCGTCGGTGAAGGCGTGATGGCGCCGCACCAGGTCGTACTGCGCGGCCAGCCGGGATCCGAAGAGCAGCGGGTCGTCCGCGCCGAGCGCCATCGGAACGCCTGCGTCGAACAGAGTGCGCAGGGGGACGTCGGAGGGCTTCTCGTAGACGCCGAGCGCCACGTTCGAGGCAGGGCACACCTCGCAGGTCACCCCGCTCTCCGCCAGCCTGCGCAGCAGTCGCGGGTCCTCGGCTGCCCGCACCCCGTGCCCCACGCGCGACGCGTCGAGGTCGTCCAGGCAGTCACGGACGCTGGAGGGGCCCGACAGTTCACCGCCGTGCGGGGCCGCCAGCAGGCCACCCTCCCGGGCGATGGCGAAGGCCCGGTCGAAGTCACGTGCCATGCCGCGACGCTCGTCGTTGGAGAGCCCGAAGCCGACGACACCCCGGTCCGCGTACCGCACCGCGAGCCGGGCCAGCGTCCTGGCGTCCAGCGGATGCTTCATCCGGTTCGCCGCGATCACCACCCGGATCGGCAGGCCCGTCTCGCGCGACGCGCTGTCCACGGCGTCCAGGATGATCTCGATCGCCGGGATGAGCCCGCCGAGCAGGGGCGCGTACGAGGTGGGATCGACCTGGATCTCCAGCCAGCCGGAGCCGTCCGTCACGTCCTCCTGGGCGGCCTCGCGCACCAGCCGCTGGATGTCCTCGGGAGTCCGCAGGCAGGACCTGGCGATGTCGTAGAGCCGCTGGAAGCGGAACCAGCCGCGCTCGTCCGTCGCCCGCAGCCTCGGGGGCTCGCCGCCGGTCAGGGCCTCGGGCAACCGCACGCCGTACTTGTCGGCGAGTTCGAGCAGCGTCGTGGGCCGCATCGACCCGGTGAAATGCAAGTGCAGGTGGGCCTTGGGCAACAGCCGTACATCACGCTCCATTCCAAGATCCTGCCGCACGGACGGGGTGCGGCGGTAGCCGGTTTCCCCATCGAGTTGTCACTCGAACACAGGAGCGACAAGAAAGCGACCCCCGGCCGGAGCCGGGGGTCGCCATGGCTGTGCGGGAGGTAGGGCGTATTTCGAAAGTCCCGCCTGCCCCGCGACGCCTGGCACGCACGCACCAGACGCCGCGGGGCCGCCCTTCGGGCGGACGGCGCTACTTTCGAAATACGCCTCAGGCCTTCGCCTCGCCCAGCAGCTTCTGGAGCCGCGAGACGCCTTCGACGAGGTCGTCGTCACCCAGCGCGTAGGAAAGGCGCAGGTAGCCCGGGGTACCGAAGGCCTCGCCCGGTACGACCGCCACCTCGGCCTCGTCCAGGATCAGTGCCGCCAGCTCGACGGAGGTGGCCGGGCGCTTGCCGCGGATCTCCTTGCCGAGCAGCTCCTTCACCGACGGGTACGCGTAGAACGCGCCCTCGGGCTCCGGGCACAGGACGCCGTCGATCTCGTTGAGCATCCGCACGATGGTCTGCCGGCGCCGGTCGAAGGCGGTGCGCATCTCGGCGACCGCGTCCAGGTTCCCGGAGACGGCGGCCAGCGCGGCGATCTGGGCGACGTTGGAGACGTTCGAGGTGGCGTGCGACTGCAGGTTCGTCGCCGCCTTCACCACGTCCTTGGGGCCGACGATCCACCCCACGCGCCAGCCGGTCATCGCGTACGTCTTGGCGACGCCGTTGACGACGATGCACTTGTCGCGCAGCTCGGGCACGATCGCCGGCAGCGAGGTGAACGTCGCGTCGCCGTAGACCAGGTGCTCGTAGATCTCGTCGGTCAGCACCCACAGGCCGTGCTCGACGGCCCACTTGCCGATCGCCTCGGCCTCCGCCTCGCTGTAGACCGCACCGGTCGGGTTCGAGGGGGAGACGAACAGGACGACCTTCGTACGCTCCGTGCGTGCCGCCTCCAGCTGCTCCACGGAGACCCGGTAACCCGTGGTCTCGTCGGCGACGACATCCACCGGGACGCCGCCGGCGAGGCGGATCGACTCCGGGTAGGTGGTCCAGTACGGAGCGGGGACGATGACCTCGTCGCCCGGGTCGAGGATCGCGGCGAACGCCTCGTAGATGGCCTGCTTGCCGCCGTTGGTCACCAGGATCTGGGAGGCGTCGACCTCGTAGCCGGAGTCGCGCAGCGTCTTCTCTGCAATGGCGGCCTTGAGCTCGGGGAGCCCGCCCGCGGGGGTGTAGCGGTGGTACTTCGGGTTGCGGCAGGCCTCGACCGCGGCGTCGACGATGTAGCCGGGGGTCGGGAAGTCGGGCTCGCCGGCACCGAAGCCGATCACCGGACGGCCGGCGGCCTTGAGGGCCTTGGCCTTGGCGTCGACGGCGAGGGTGGCGGACTCGGAGATGGCACCGATGCGGGCGGAGACCCGGCGCTCGGAGGGAGAAGTAGCAGCGCTCATGCCCCCATGTTCCCAGACCGTATTCCCCGTCGGCACAGGGGTTTCAGGGACCGGACAGCACTCGGACAGCATGCGGACAGACAGCCGTACAGCATCGGACAGGAACGGTCGGGACCTATCTGTTCGACGCCGGGCCGCTGAGCACGTACACTCACCTGTCGTTGGCCTTCACCAGCCGCACCGTTCCTGCACCCGAGGCATTCGGGGACATGCGGTAGGTTGGTGGAAACCACAAAGGGTCGTAGCTCAATTGGTAGAGCACTGGTCTCCAAAACCAGCGGTTGGGGGTTCAAGTCCCTCCGGCCCTGCTACACACTCCTTCGCCAGGATGTGTGCGCATGTACGTACTTCAATGCACCGCCGTGCGGCTCCACCGGGCGCGGCACGGCCATGACCCGGAATCAGGTGAGAAGCGTGACGGACGCCGTGGGCTCCATCGACATGCCTGATGCCGAGGATGAAGTCCCCGAGTCGAAGAAGAAGACCCGGAAGGGCGGAAAGCGCGGCAAGAAGGGCCCTCTGGGCCGTCTCGCGCTCTTCTACCGCCAGATCGTGGCGGAGCTGCGCAAGGTCGTCTGGCCGACGCGCAACCAGCTGACGACATACACCTCAGTGGTGATTGTGTTCGTAGTCGTCATGATTGGCCTCGTTACCGTGATTGACTTCGGATTCCAGCGGGTCATCAAGTACGTCTTCGGCTGATCCCGCGGAGGGCGCCTCATGGGCGCCCCTTTCGCATGTTCCACCCATTTGTATCCAGGAAGAAGCAGCCACCGTGTCTGACCCGAACCTGAACGACGCCGTCGAGCCGACGGCGGGCGCCTTCGAGTCCGCCGAGGACGAGCTCGACATCGTCGAGGCGGCGGACGCTGTGGAGCCGGACCAGGCTGAAGCTGCCGACGCCGCCGCGGGCGAGCCCGCCGAGCAGGCCGCCGTGCACACCGAGGAGTCCGCCGACGAGGCCGAAGAGGCCGAAGCCGGTGACGACGAGGACGAGAACCCCGACGCCGAGGCGACCGAGGAAGCCACCGACGAGACCGACGAGGAAGAGGCCGAGCAGGCCGAGCCCGTCGACGCCGTCACCGCCCTGCGCGAGGAGCTCCGCGGCCTCCCGGGCGAGTGGTACGTCATTCACACGTACGCCGGTTACGAGAAGCGTGTGAAGGCCAACCTGGAGCAGCGCGCCGTCTCGCTGAACGTGGAGGAGTTCGTCTATCAGGCCGAGGTGCCTGAGGAGGAAATCGTCCAGATCAAGAACGGCGAGCGCAAGAACGTCCGTCAGAACAAGCTCCCGGGTTACGTCCTGGTGCGCATGGACCTGACGAACGAGTCCTGGGGCGTCGTCCGCAACACGCCTGGCGTCACCGGCTTCGTTGGCAACGCCTACGACCCGTACCCGCTGACCCTGGACGAGATCGTCAAGATGCTCGCCCCGGAGGCCGAGGAGAAGGCCGCTCGCGAGGCGGCCGAGGCCGAGGGCAAGCCGGTTCCGTCCCGCAAGGTCGAGGTCCAGGTGCTGGACTTCGAGGTCGGCGACTCCGTCACCGTCACCGACGGCCCGTTCGCGACGCTGCAGGCGACGATCAACGAGATCAACGCCGACTCGAAGAAGGTCAAGGGTCTCGTAGAGATCTTCGGCCGCGAGACCCCGGTCGAGCTCAGCTTCGACCAGATCCAGAAGAACTAGCGGTTTTCCGCCAGCTTCTGGACACATGCCTACCGAGCAGGTCAGACCGGCTGTCACAGCAGGTCTGACCTGCTCGGTTTTTGGTCGCGCAGCTATACCCGTTATCGTTGTGCGGTATGCCTGCATCCGGATGACCGGATGACGGCGAAAACTCTCACTAGGACCCGGAGAGAGCACATGCCTCCCAAGAAGAAGAAGGTCACGGGGCTTATCAAGCTCCAGATCAACGCCGGTGCGGCCAACCCGGCCCCGCCGGTCGGCCCCGCACTGGGCCAGCACGGCGTCAACATCATGGAGTTCTGCAAGGCCTACAACGCCGCGACCGAGTCGCAGCGTGGCATGGTCGTGCCGGTGGAGATCACGGTCTACGAGGACCGTTCCTTCACCTTCATCACCAAGACTCCGCCGGCCGCCAAGCTGATCCTCAAGGCCGCGGGTGTGGACAAGGGCTCCGGCGAGCCGCACAAGACCAAGGTTGCCAAGCTGACGGCCGCCCAGGTCCGCGAGATCGCCACGACGAAGCTCCCCGACCTGAACGCCAATGACCTCGACGCCGCGTCGAAGATCATCGCCGGCACCGCCCGTTCCATGGGCATCACGGTCGAAGGCTGATTCAGCCCCACCCCCTCAGTGGTAGGACCAAGCGCTGGTCCGCACCACGACTCCACACTCTGAAACCACAGGAGTAGAAGTGAAGCGCAGCAAGAACCTCCGCGCTGCGGACGCCAAGATCGACCGGGCGCGCAACTACGCCCCGCTCGAGGCCGTCCGTATCGCCAAGGACACCGCCTCCACGAAGTTCGACAGCACCGTCGAGGTCGCGTTTGCCCTGGGTGTTGACCCTCGCAAGGCCGACCAGATGGTCCGTGGCACCGTGAACCTCCCGCACGGCACCGGCAAGACCGCCCGGGTCCTGGTCTTCGCGACCGGTGACCGTGCTGCGGCCGCGGAAGCCGCGGGCGCCGACATCGTCGGCGCCGACGAGCTCATCGACGAGGTGGCGAAGGGCCGTCTGGACTTCGACGCCGTCGTCGCGACCCCGGACCTCATGGGCAAGGTCGGCCGCCTCGGCCGCGTGCTCGGTCCGCGTGGTCTGATGCCGAACCCGAAGACCGGCACCGTCACCCCCGACGTCGTGAAGGCTGTCAACGACATCAAGGGCGGCAAGATCGAGTTCCGCGTCGACAAGCACTCGAACCTGCACTTCATCATCGGCAAGACCTCGTTCGACGAGACCAAGCTGGTGGAGAACTACGCAGCGGCGCTGGAGGAGATCCTCCGTCTGAAGCCGTCCGCCGCCAAGGGCCGCTACATCAAGAAGGCCACGCTGGCCACCACGATGGGCCCCGGCATCCCGCTGGACTCCAACCGCACCCGTAACCTCCTCGTCGAGGAGGACCCGGCTGCCGTCTGAGCCATCGCGCTCGTACGACCGCCGCGTCACGTGTGACATTGACGGGCCCCGCAACCTTTCGAGGTGCGGGGCCCGTCCTCGTATGTACGTGTACCAGTGGCTGCCGGTGCCGTGCACCAGCGTGCGGGTTGCACCGGGAGCCGACCGAGGGGTGGAGACGGACATGAGGACCAGTACCGTACGGCGCGTCGGCCTGGCCGTGGCTGTGGCAGCGGCGCTGACATCGGTCGGGGCCTGCGGCGGATCGGACGACGGCGGCACGACCGAGGGCAAGGAGCGGGCCGGCGGCAGCGGCGTGGTGAAGACCGACGCGATCGCCGCGCTGCTCGACGTGCAGAAGAAGACCGGCGCGGCGAGCTCGGCGAAGGTCGAGGGCACCATGGTCATGGGCAGTGCGATGTCCATGAAGCAGTCCGGCGCGCTGGACTGGAGCGACGGCGTCAGCGGCACCATGGAGATCACGTACACCGGCGGTGCCATGGCCGACACCATGAAGAAGGCCGGCGGCACCGGCACGATGCAGGCCCGCTACTTCAAGGACGGCTACGCGGCGGACATGGGTGCGGCCCTGGCCCAGCAGACCGGTGGCAAGCGCTGGATCAGCTACTCGTACGACGACCTCGCCGAGCTCGGGGGCGCCTCCGGGGCGGCGATGAAGGACCAGATGCAGAACACCACTCCCGACCAGGGAGTGAAGTCGCTGCTGGCGTCCGGCGACGTGAAGGAGGTCGGCAAGGAGCAGGTCCGCGGTGTCGCCACCACGCACTACTCCGGCACGGTCGACGTCGCCGAGCTGACCGCCAAGACGTCGAACCTGGACGCCGGTCAGCTGGCCGCGCTCAAGAAGCAGCTCAACGACGCCGGGATCACCACGGAGACGGTCGACCTCTGGGTCGACGCGAACGATCTGCTGGTGAAGAAGAGCGAGCGCGGGCAGATGAAGACCGGCGAGCTCAACACGACGGTGTTCTACAGCGACTACGGCACCAAGGTCTCGGTCCAGCGGCCGCCCGCCGGCGAGACCATCGGGTTCAAGGAGCTGCTCCAGCAGCAGCAGGGCGCGACCGGGGGCGCCTCCTAATACCGCGAGGGACGGGCTCCAAACCTTTCGGACCACCCGAACCGGGACGGATTTGCCCGGCGCGACCCCTGTCGCGTACTCTTCTGCAGAAGCCAAAGACCGCTGGTCGTTGCTGAAACCCGCAAGGGGGACGGCAACCGAAGGATCCGTTGAATACGGACGACCTGCGCAGGTGACTGCGGAAAAGCTCCCGGATCTTGTTCGGTCGAGCTTCGCCCTGGCGCCTGCGCCGGGGCGTTTCGTCTTTTCCGGGCCCTTTTGAGCGGTCCTCATCACCCGGAAGGAGGCCACGCTCATGGCAAGGCCCGACAAGGCTGCAGCGGTAGCCGAGCTCGCGGACCAGTTCCGCAGCTCGAACGCCGCCGTGCTGACCGAGTACCGGGGCCTCACCGTGGCACAGCTCAAGCAGCTGCGCCGTTCGCTCGGTGAGAACGCCCAGTACGCCGTGGTGAAGAACACGCTGACCAAGATCGCGGCCAACGAGGCCGGGATCGACACGCTGGACGACCTGTTCGCAGGTCCGACGGCGGTTGCCTTCGTCACCGGTGACCCGGTGGAGTCGGCGAAGGGTCTTCGTGACTTCGCCAAGGACAACCCCAACCTCATCATCAAGGGCGGTGTCCTTGACGGTAAGGCGCTGTCCGCCGATGAGATCAAGAAGCTCGCGGACCTCGAGTCCCGCGAGGTTCTGCTCTCCAAGCTGGCCGGCGCCATGAAGGGCAAGCAGACTCAGGCTGCGCAGCTCTTCCAGGCTCTGCCGTCGAAGTTCGTCCGCACCGCGGAAGCTCTTCGTGCCAAGCGGGAAGAAGAGCAGGGCGGTGCCGGTACTCCGGCTCCCGCCGAGGCCGCCGAGTAATTTCGCCCAGCGGTCCAGCGGGCTCCACGTACGCCCGCCGACATATACATCCGGCACCTGCCGAATAGTGGAAGGACGCCATCATGGCGAAGCTCAGCCAGGAAGACCTGCTCGCCCAGTTCGAGGAGCTCACCCTCATCGAGCTCTCCGAGTTCGTGAAGGCCTTCGAGGAGAAGTTCGACGTCACCGCCGCCGCGGCCGTCGCCGTCGCCGGTCCGGCCCAGGGTGGCCCGGCTGCCGAGGCTCCCGAGGAGAAGGACGAGTTCGACGTCATCCTCACCGCCGCCGGTGACAAGAAGATCCAGGTCATCAAGGTCGTGCGTGAGCTGACCTCCCTCGGCCTGAAGGAGGCCAAGGACCTCGTCGACGGCGCCCCGAAGCCCGTCGTCGAGAAGGTCGCCAAGGAGGCCGCCGAGAAGGCTGCCGAGTCCCTCAAGGCCGCCGGCGCCTCCGTCGAGGTCAAGTGACCCAGCGAGTCTTCTGACTCCTCTGGACCCGTGCCGCGAGGCGCGGACGTCACTTCGCGAAAGGCGATCACCCGTACGGGTGGTCGCCTTTCGGCGTACCCGCGGCGGGTGCCTTGCTCTTCCCGCGCTGACGAGTAGGGTGATCTTCGCCGTGCGCCTCTCGTGGGGGCACGGGCGGTGCGGGGTGGCGGCGGGACGCGGGTCTCGGGGCCCGTACCGGCTGGGGGGCCTTGACGAACCGCACGAGGCGCGCAATTCTCAAGGCGCGTCGTCATATCGATCCGAATCCGAGGCATGGATCGATGGCGAAGAGGGCAGTAAAGAAGAGCGCACCTCGCGCAGGGCTAGACATAGGTGTTGAGAACAGCTGTTGAGAGCAACGTGGGTCTCTGAGAACCCCGACTGGACATCAGTGTGCCGCTTGGCTACACTGACCCTTTGCGCTGCCTGTTAGCTGCCTCCTGCCCGTCACCAGGGGCATACCCATCCTGTGCACCGTGGACCTTTCATCCCTGACCAGGGATACCTGTCCACCCGTCCAGTTTGGGACCGGTACGCGCGTAGTGAGTCCGAGCCCTCGGAAGGACCCCCTCTTGGCCGCCTCGCGCAACGCCTCGACCGCGAATACGAACAACGGTGCCAGCACCGCCCCGCTGCGCATCTCTTTTGCAAAGATCAAGGAGCCCCTCGAGGTTCCGAACCTCCTCGCGCTGCAGACCGAGAGCTTTGACTGGCTCCTCGGCAACGCCGCCTGGAAGGCTCGCGTCGAGGCTGCTCTGGACAGTGGACAAGACGTCCCCACCAAGTCCGGCCTGGAGGAGATCTTCGAGGAGATCTCACCGATCGAGGACTTCTCCGGGTCGATGTCGCTTACGTTCCGCGACCACCGCTTCGAGCCCCCCAAGAACTCGATCGACGAGTGCAAGGAGCGCGACTTCACGTTCGCGGCCCCTCTCTTCGTCACGGCCGAGTTCACCAACAACGAGACCGGCGAGATCAAGTCCCAGACGGTCTTCATGGGCGATTTCCCGCTCATGACCAACAAGGGCACCTTCGTCATCAACGGCACCGAGCGTGTCGTGGTGTCGCAGCTGGTCCGCTCGCCGGGTGTCTACTTCGACTCGTCGATCGACAAGACGTCCGACAAGGACATCTTCTCCGCCAAGATCATCCCTTCCCGGGGTGCCTGGCTGGAGATGGAGATCGACAAGCGCGACATGGTCGGTGTCCGCATCGACCGCAAGCGCAAGCAGTCCGTCACCGTCCTCCTGAAGGCTCTCGGCTGGAGCACCGAGCAGATCCTCGAGGAGTTCGGCGAGTACGAGTCCATGCGCGCCACCCTGGAGAAGGACCACACCCAGGGCCAGGACGACGCGCTGCTCGACATCTACCGCAAGCTCCGCCCGGGCGAGCCGCCGACCCGCGAGGCCGCTCAGACGCTGCTCGAGAACCTCTACTTCAACCCGAAGCGCTACGACCTCGCGAAGGTCGGCCGCTACAAGGTGAACAAGAAGCTCGGCGCCGATGAGCCGCTGGACGCCGGGGTGCTCACCACCGACGACGTCATCGCGACCATCAAGTACCTGGTCAAGCTGCACGCCGGTGAGACCGAGACGACCGGTGAGTCCGGCCGGGAGATCGTCGTCGAGACCGACGACATCGACCACTTCGGCAACCGTCGTCTGCGTAACGTCGGCGAGCTCATCCAGAACCAGGTCCGTACGGGCCTGGCCCGGATGGAGCGCGTCGTGCGTGAGCGCATGACGACTCAGGACGTCGAGGCCATCACGCCGCAGACCCTGATCAACATCCGGCCGGTCGTCGCCTCCATCAAGGAGTTCTTCGGCACCAGCCAGCTGTCGCAGTTCATGGACCAGAACAACCCGCTGTCGGGTCTCACCCACAAGCGCCGCCTGTCGGCTCTTGGCCCGGGTGGTCTGTCCCGTGAGCGGGCCGGCTTCGAGGTCCGTGACGTGCACCCGTCCCACTACGGACGCATGTGCCCGATCGAGACCCCTGAAGGCCCGAACATCGGTCTGATCGGTTCGCTCGCCTCGTACGGCCGCGTCAACGCGTTCGGCTTCATCGAGACGCCGTACCGCAAGGTCGTCGACGGTCAGGTCACCGACGAGGTCGACTACGTCACGGCCGACGAGGAAGACCGTTACGTCATCGCCCAGGCGAACGCGACGCTCTCCGACGAGCTGCGCTTCACCGAGCCCCGCGTCCTGGTCCGCCGTCGTGGCGGAGAGGTCGACTACGTGCCCGGCACCGAAGTCGACTACATGGACGTCTCGCCGCGCCAGATGGTGTCCGTCGCCACCGCGATGATCCCGTTCCTGGAGCACGACGACGCCAACCGTGCCCTCATGGGCGCGAACATGATGCGCCAGGCGGTTCCGCTCATCAAGTCGGAGGCCCCGCTCGTGGGCACCGGCATGGAGTACCGCTGCGCCACCGACGCCGGTGACGTGCTGAAGGCCGAGAAGGACGGTGTGGTCCAGGAGGTCTCCGCGGACTACATCACCGTGACCAACGACGACGGCACGTACACCACGTACCGCATCGCGAAGTTCATGCGCTCCAACCAGGGCACCTCGGTCAACCAGAAGGTCGTCGTCTCCGAAGGCGACCGGATCGTCGCCGACCAGGTGCTCGCCGACGGACCGGCCACCGAGAACGGTGAGATGGCCCTCGGCAAGAACCTGCTCGTGGCGTTCATGCCGTGGGAAGGTCACAACTACGAGGACGCGATCATCCTGTCGCAGCGCCTCGTGCAGGACGACGTCCTCTCCTCGATCCACATCGAGGAGCACGAGGTCGACGCCCGTGACACCAAGCTCGGTCCGGAGGAGATCACCCGGGACATCCCGAACGTCTCCGAAGAGGTCCTCGCGGACCTCGACGAGCGCGGCATCATCCGGATCGGTGCCGAGGTCACGGCCGGCGACATCCTCGTCGGCAAGGTCACGCCCAAGGGCGAGACCGAGCTGACCCCCGAGGAGCGCCTGCTCCGCGCGATCTTCGGTGAGAAGGCGCGCGAGGTGCGCGACACCTCGCTGAAGGTGCCGCACGGCGAGATCGGCAAGATCATCGGCGTCCGCGTCTTCGACCGCGAAGAGGGCGACGAGCTGCCGCCGGGCGTGAACCAGCTGGTCCGCGTCTACGTCGCGCAGAAGCGCAAGATCACCGATGGTGACAAGCTCGCCGGCCGTCACGGCAACAAGGGCGTCATCTCGAAGATCCTCCCGATCGAGGACATGCCGTTCCTGGAGGACGGCACCCCGGTCGACATCATCCTCAACCCGCTGGGTGTCCCGTCCCGAATGAACCCGGGACAGGTCCTGGAGATCCACCTCGGCTGGCTCGCCAGCCGCGGCTGGGACGTCTCCGGCCTCGGTGACGAGTGGGCCAAGCGCCTGCAGTTCATCGGCGCCGACCAGGTCGCCCCCGGCACCAACGTCGCGACCCCGGTCTTCGACGGTGCGCGCGAGGACGAGATCACCGGCCTCTTCCAGGCCACGATCCCGAACCGCGACGGCGACCGGCTGGTCCAGCCCTCGGGCAAGGCCAACCTGTTCGACGGACGCTCCGGTGAGCCGTTCCCCGAGCCGGTCTCGGTCGGCTACATGTACATCCTCAAGCTCCACCACCTCGTCGACGACAAGCTGCACGCTCGTTCGACGGGTCCGTACTCCATGATCACCCAGCAGCCGCTGGGTGGTAAGGCTCAGTTCGGTGGACAGCGCTTCGGTGAAATGGAGGTGTGGGCCCTTGAAGCTTATGGCGCCGCTTACGCCCTCCAGGAGCTGCTGACGATCAAGTCCGACGACGTGACCGGCCGCGTGAAGGTCTACGAGGCCATCGTCAAGGGCGAGAACATCCCCGAGCCCGGCATTCCCGAGTCCTTCAAGGTGCTCATCAAGGAAATGCAGTCGCTCTGCCTCAACGTGGAGGTGCTGTCCTCGGACGGCATGTCCATCGAGATGCGCGACACGGACGAGGACGTCTTCCGCGCGGCGGAGGAGCTCGGTATCGACCTGTCCCGGCGCGAGCCGAGCAGCGTCGAAGAGGTCTGACGGGTTGGCCGGCCGGATCCCAGTGATCCGGCCGGCTCTCCCCGGACCCGTTCAGACCATTGCTGAAGTGCCCCGATTTCTCGCGTGAAGCGAGGGGGCTCGAACCCCCGAAAGAGGGATTGACGACAAGTGCTCGACGTCAACTTCTTCGACGAGCTGCGGATCGGCCTTGCCACCGCGGACGACATCCGGACCTGGTCCCACGGCGAAGTGAAGAAGCCGGAGACCATCAACTACCGCACGCTCAAGCCCGAAAAGGACGGACTCTTCTGCGAGAAGATCTTCGGTCCGACCCGGGACTGGGAGTGCTACTGCGGCAAGTACAAGCGTGTCCGCTTCAAGGGCATCATCTGTGAGCGCTGTGGCGTCGAGGTCACGCGCGCCAAGGTGCGTCGTGAGCGCATGGGCCACATCGAGCTTGCCGCTCCCGTCACCCACATCTGGTACTTCAAGGGCGTCCCGTCGCGTCTGGGCTACCTGCTGGACCTCGCGCCGAAGGACCTCGAGAAGGTCATCTACTTCGCCGCGTACATGATCACGTTCGTCGACGAGGAGCGCCGCACCCGCGACCTCCCGTCGCTGGAGGCGCACGTCTCCGTCGAGCGTCAGCAGGTCGAGAACCGTCGCGACTCGGACCTCGAGAACCGTGCCAAGAAGCTCGAGACCGACCTCGGCGAGCTCGAGGCCGAGGGCGCCAAGGCCGACGTGCGCCGCAAGGTGCGCGAAGGTGCCGAGCGTGAGATGAAGCAGCTGCGTGACCGTGCGCAGCGCGAGATCGACCGCCTCGACGAGGTGTGGAGCCGCTTCAAGAACCTCAAGGTCCAGGACCTCGAGGGCGACGAGCTGCTCTACCGCGAGCTGCGTGACCGCTTCGGCACGTACTTCGACGGCTGCATGGGCGCTGCCGCCCTGCAGAAGCGCCTGGAGTCGTTCGACCTCGACGAGGAGGCCGAGCGCCTCCGCGAGATCATCCGCACCGGCAAGGGCCAGAAGAAGACCCGCGCGCTCAAGCGCCTCAAGGTCGTCTCCGCGTTCCTGCAGACCAGCAACAAGCCCAAGGGCATGGTGCTCGACTGCGTGCCGGTCATCCCGCCGGACCTGCGTCCGATGGTGCAGCTGGACGGTGGCCGCTTCGCGACCTCCGACCTGAACGACCTGTACCGCCGTGTGATCAACCGCAACAACCGCCTCAAGCGTCTCCTTGACCTCGGCGCCCCCGAGATCATCGTGAACAACGAGAAGCGGATGCTGCAGGAGGCCGTCGACGCGCTGTTCGACAACGGCCGCCGCGGTCGCCCGGTCACCGGTCCCGGTAACCGCCCGCTCAAGTCCCTCAGCGACATGCTGAAGGGCAAGCAGGGCCGATTCCGTCAGAACCTCCTCGGTAAGCGTGTGGACTACTCCGCGCGTTCCGTGATCGTCGTCGGCCCGCAGCTCAAGCTGCACCAGTGCGGTCTGCCCAAGGCCATGGCGCTGGAGCTCTTCAAGCCGTTCGTGATGAAGCGCCTGGTGGACCTGAACCACGCGCAGAACATCAAGTCGGCCAAGCGCATGGTCGAGCGCGGCCGCACCGTGGTGTACGACGTCCTCGAAGAGGTCATCGCCGAGCACCCGGTGCTGCTGAACCGTGCACCGACCCTGCACCGCCTCGGCATCCAGGCCTTCGAGCCGCAGCTGGTCGAGGGCAAGGCCATCCAGATCCACCCGCTCGTCTGCACCGCGTTCAACGCGGACTTCGACGGTGACCAGATGGCCGTGCACCTGCCGCTCTCCGCGGAGGCGCAGGCCGAGGCCCGCATCCTGATGCTGTCCTCGAACAACATCCTGAAGCCGGCCGACGGTCGTCCCGTCACCATGCCTACGCAGGACATGGTGCTGGGTCTGTTCTTCCTGACGACCGACGGCGAACTCCGTGACACCAAGGGCGAGGGCCGCGCGTTCGGCTCCACGGCCGAGGCGATCATGGCGTTCGACGCCGGCGAGCTGGCGCTCCAGTCGTCCGTCGACATCCGCTTCCCGGTGGGCACCATGCCGCCGCGTGGCTGGGTGCCGCCGGTCGCCGAGGAGGGCGAGCCCGAGTACCAGCCGGGTGACACCTTCCGGCTGCGGACGAGCCTGGGCCGCGCGCTCTTCAACGAGCTGCTGCCCGAGGACTACCCGTTCGTCGACTACTCGGTCGGCAAGAAGCAGCTCTCCGAGATCGTCAACGACCTCGCCGAGCGCTACCCCAAGGTCATCGTGGCGGCGACGCTCGACAACCTGAAGGCGGCGGGCTTCCACTGGGCGACCCGTTCCGGCGTCACCGTCTCCGTTGCGGACATCGTCGTGCCCGAGGCCAAGAAGGCCATCGTCAGGGGCTACGAGGAGCAGGACGAGAAGGTCCAGAAGCAGTACGAGCGCGGTCTGATCACCAAGGACGAGCGCACGCAGGAGCTCATCGCGATCTGGACCAAGGCGACCAACGAGGTTGCCGAGGCGATGAACGCGAACTTCCCCAAGACGAACCCCATCTTCATGATGGTTGACTCGGGTGCCCGAGGAAACATGATGCAGATGCGTCAGATCGCCGGTATGCGTGGTCTGGTGTCCAACGCCAAGAACGAGACGATCCCTCGTCCCATCAAGGCGTCCTTCCGTGAGGGCCTCACCGTTCTGGAGTACTTCATCTCCACGCACGGTGCCCGTAAGGGTCTGGCGGACACCGCCCTGCGTACCGCCGACTCGGGTTACCTGACCCGTCGTCTGGTGGACGTCTCGCAGGACGTGATCATTCGCGAGGAGGACTGCGGCACCGACCGTGGCCTCAAGCTGAAGATCGCGGTCAAGGGTGCCGACGGCGTGCTCCGCAAGACGGACGACGTCGAGACCTCGGTGTACGCCCGCATGCTCGCCGAGGACGTTGTCGTCGACGGCAAGGTCATCGCGCCTGCCAACGTCGACCTCGGTGACGTCCTGATCGACGCCCTGGTGGGCGCCGGCGTCGAGGAGGTCAAGACCCGCTCGGTCCTGACCTGTGAGTCCGCGGTCGGCACCTGTGCCTTCTGCTACGGACGCTCGCTCGCCACCGGCAAGCTGGTCGACATCGGTGAGGCGGTCGGCATCATCGCCGCCCAGTCCATCGGTGAGCCCGGTACCCAGCTGACGATGCGTACCTTCCACACCGGTGGTGTGGCCGGTGACGACATCACCCAGGGTCTGCCCCGAGTCGTCGAGCTCTTCGAAGCCCGTACGCCGAAGGGTGTCGCCCCGATCTCGGAGTCCGCGGGCCGGGTCCGGATCGAGGAGACCGAGAAGACCAAGAAGCTCGTGGTCACGCCGGACGACGGCAGCGAGGAGATCCCCTTCCCGATCTCCAAGCGTGCCCGTCTGCTGGTGGGCGAGGGCGACCACGTCGAGGTGGGCCAGAAGCTCACCGTGGGTGCCACCAACCCGCACGACGTGCTGCGGATCCTCGGTCAGCGCGCGGTCCAGGTCCACCTGGTCGGCGAAGTCCAGAAGGTCTACAACTCGCAGGGCGTGTCGATCCACGACAAGCACATCGAGATCATCATCCGGCAGATGCTCCGCCGCGTGACGATCATCGAGTCCGGCGACGCGGAACTGCTGCCGGGCGAGCTCGTCGAGCGTTCGAAGTTCGAGACCGAGAACCGTCGTGTGGTCCAGGAGAGCGGTCACCCCGCCTCCGGTCGTCCGCAGCTGATGGGTATCACCAAGGCCTCGCTGGCGACGGAGTCGTGGCTGTCCGCGGCTTCCTTCCAGGAGACGACCAGGGTCCTGACGGACGCGGCGATCAACGCCAAGTCCGACTCCCTGATCGGCCTCAAGGAGAACGTCATCATCGGTAAGCTCATCCCGGCCGGTACGGGTCTGTCCCGCTACCGCAACATCCGGGTCGAGCCGACCGAGGAGGCCAAGGCCGCGATGTACTCGGCCGTCGGCTACGACGACATCGACTACTCGCCGTTCGGCACGGGCTCCGGCCAGGCCGTTCCGCTGGAGGACTACGACTACGGTCCGTACAACCAGTAAGCGAGTCGCCTGATACATCCGGAGGGCGGTCACCCCGTGCACACGGGGTGACCGCCCTCCGGCGTGCGATACGTCACTCCCGCACGGCGGGCGTACGGTGGTCGTGGTACGCGGAAGGCGCTCAGAGGCCCGTGAGGGCCCCTGTGGGGCTCCGGACGGGTCGGTACGAGCAGGATGGCCGGCTCGGCGGGCCGGGGCGGACAGCATTTGTTTTGACCCAGGTCCGTGAGGTAGGTACGCTCAGACCTTGTGCCTGGGGTGTGCCTGGGCTCGTGTGCGTGTCTTCAGCCGCACGGCGAGTCCGTCTTTGGCCACCGCGATCTGTGCTTCCACTGCTCCAGGGGAGTGGCCCGCAGTATCCGACACACCCGACCGCGTGGGTCGGCGATGTTCCAGGTTAGTTTCACCGACGGCACACAGAAACCGGAGAAGTAGTGCCTACGATTCAGCAGCTGGTCCGGAAGGGCCGGCAGGACAAGGTCGAGAAGAACAAGACGCCCGCGCTCGAGGGTTCGCCCCAGCGTCGTGGCGTCTGCACGCGTGTCTTCACGACCACCCCGAAGAAGCCGAACTCGGCTCTCCGTAAGGTCGCGCGTGTGCGTCTGACCTCCGGCATCGAGGTCACGGCCTACATTCCGGGTGAGGGACACAACCTGCAGGAGCACTCGATCGTGCTCGTGCGTGGTGGCCGTGTGAAGGACCTGCCGGGTGTTCGTTACAAGATCATCCGCGGCTCGCTCGACACCCAGGGTGTCAAGAACCGCAAGCAGGCCCGCAGCCGCTACGGCGCCAAGAAGGAGAAGTAAGAATGCCTCGTAAGGGCCCCGCCCCGAAGCGCCCGGTCATCATCGACCCGGTCTACAGCTCTCCTCTTGTCACCTCGCTGATCAACAAGATCCTGCTCGACGGCAAGCGTTCCACCGCCGAGCGGATCGTGTACGGCGCCATGGAAGGCCTCCGCGAGAAGACCGGCGCTGACCCGGTCATCACGCTGAAGCGCGCGCTTGAGAACGTCAAGCCCTCGCTCGAGGTCAAGTCCCGCCGTGTCGGTGGCGCCACCTACCAGGTGCCGATCGAGGTCAAGCCCGGTCGTGCCGCCACCCTCTCGCTGCGCTGGATCGTGGGTTACTCCCGCGCCCGTCGCGAGAAGACCATGACCGAGCGCCTCATGAACGAGCTGCTCGACGCCTCCAACGGTCTTGGCGCTGCCGTCAAGAAGCGCGAGGACACCCACAAGATGGCCGAGTCCAACAAGGCCTTCGCGCACTACCGCTGGTAGTCGCTTACCCCATCGAGACCGAGAGAAGATTGAGCCTTATGGCCACCACTTCGCTTGACCTGGCCAAGGTCCGCAACATTGGGATCATGGCCCACATCGACGCGGGCAAGACGACCACCACTGAGCGGATCCTCTTCTACACCGGTGTGAGCTACAAGATCGGTGAAGTCCACGACGGCGCTGCCACGATGGACTGGATGGAGCAGGAGCAGGAGCGCGGCATCACGATCACGTCCGCCGCGACGACCTGTCACTGGCCGCTCAACGATGTTGACCACACCATCAACATCATCGACACCCCGGGTCACGTCGACTTCACCGTCGAGGTGGAGCGTTCGCTCCGCGTCCTCGACGGTGCCGTCACCGTGTTCGACGGTGTGGCCGGCGTCGAACCGCAGTCCGAGACCGTGTGGCGTCAGGCGGACCGCTACGGCGTGCCGCGTATCTGCTTCGTCAACAAGCTCGACCGCACCGGTGCCGACTTCTTCCGTTGCGTCGACATGATCGTCCAGCGCCTCGGCGCTGTCCCGATCGTCATGCAGCTCCCCATCGGCGCCGAGGCCGACTTCACGGGTGTCGTCGACCTCGTGACCATGAAGGCCTTCGTGTACCCCGAAGAGGCCGTCAAGGGCGAGATGTACAACATCGTCGAGATCCCGGACAACCTGAAGGAGGCCGCCGAGGAATGGCGCGGCAAGCTCCTTGAGGCCGTCTCGGAGAACGACGACGCCATGATGGAGCTGTACCTGGAGGGCGAGGAGCCCACCCAGGACCAGCTGCACGAGGCGATCCGTCGGATCACCCTTGCGTCGAAGGGCACCGCGGACTCCATCACGGTCACCCCGGTGTTCTGTGGCACCGCGTTCAAGAACAAGGGCGTCCAGCCCCTGCTCGACGCGGTCGTCCGCTACCTGCCTTCCCCCCTGGACGTCGAGGCCATCGAAGGCCACGACGTCAAGGACCCGGAGAAGGTCATCTCGCGCAAGCCTTCGGACGACGAGCCGTTCTCCGGCCTGGCGTTCAAGATCGCGAGCGACCCGCACCTGGGCAAGCTCACCTTCGTCCGGATCTACTCCGGTCGCCTCGAGGCCGGCACCGCGGTGCTGAACTCGGTCAAGGGCAAGAAGGAGCGCATCGGCAAGATCTACCGCATGCACGCGAACAAGCGTGAGGAGATCGCGTCGGTGGGCGCCGGTGACATCATCGCCGTCATGGGCCTGAAGCAGACCACCACCGGTGAGACGCTGTGTGACGACAAGAACCCGGTCATCCTGGAGTCCATGGACTTCCCGGCGCCGGTCATTCAGGTCGCCATCGAGCCCAAGTCCAAGGGTGACCAGGAGAAGCTGGGTGTCGCCATCCAGCGCCTCTCCGAGGAGGACCCGTCCTTCCAGGTGCACTCCGACGAGGAGACCGGCCAGACCATCATCGGTGGTATGGGTGAGCTTCACCTCGAGGTGCTCGTCGACCGCATGAAGCGCGAGTTCCGCGTCGAGGCGAACGTCGGCAAGCCGCAGGTCGCGTACCGCGAGACGATCCGCAAGGCCGTCGAGCGCATCGACTACACGCACAAGAAGCAGACTGGTGGTACCGGCCAGTTCGCGAAGGTGCAGATCGCCATCGAGCCCATCGAGGGTGGCGACGCGTCCTACGAGTTCGTCAACAAGGTCACCGGTGGCCGCATCCCCCGTGAGTACATCCCCTCGGTGGACGCGGGTGCTCAGGAAGCCATGCAGTTCGGCATCCTGGCCGGTTACGAGATGGTCGGCGTCCGCGTCACCCTTCTCGACGGTGGTTACCACGAGGTCGACTCCTCGGAGCTCGCCTTCAAGATCGCCGGTTCGCAGGCGTTCAAGGAGGGTGCCCGCAAGGCGTCCCCCGTGCTCCTCGAGCCGATGATGGCCGTCGAGGTCACCACGCCCGAGGACTACATGGGCGATGTCATCGGCGACCTCAACTCCCGCCGTGGCCAGATCCAGGCCATGGAGGAGCGCAGCGGCGCTCGCGTCGTGAAGGGCCTCGTGCCCCTCTCGGAGATGTTCGGCTACGTCGGAGACCTCCGCAGCAAGACCTCGGGTCGCGCAAGCTACTCGATGCAGTTCGACTCCTACGCCGAGGTTCCGCGGAACGTCGCCGAGGAGATCATCGCGAAGGCCAAGGGCGAGTAACTCCCCGAGTTGACGCTTTAGGCTTATCACCGGAGCCTGGTGGGGCATTTGACACGGCGCGCAAGCAATGTGTCGAATGCCCCCGGCCCCGGCATCCCAGCAAAGATCACCTGGCGCCGATGAAGCAAGGCGTACAGAACCACTCCGCAGGAGGACCCAGTGGCGAAGGCAAAGTTCGAGCGGACTAAGCCGCACGTCAACATCGGCACCATCGGTCACATCGACCACGGTAAGACGACCCTTACGGCCGCCATTACCAAGGTGCTGCACGACGCGTACCCGGACCTGAACGAGGCCTCGGCCTTCGACCAGATCGACAAGGCTCCCGAAGAGCGCCAGCGCGGTATCACCATCTCGATCGCGCACGTCGAGTACCAGACGGAGTCGCGTCACTACGCGCACGTCGACTGCCCCGGGCACGCCGACTACATCAAGAACATGATCACGGGTGCGGCGCAGATGGACGGCGCCATCCTCGTTGTCGCCGCGACCGACGGCCCGATGCCGCAGACCAAGGAGCACGTGCTCCTGGCCCGCCAGGTCGGCGTTCCGTACATCGTCGTCGCCCTGAACAAGGCCGACATGGTGGACGACGAGGAGATCCTGGAGCTCGTCGAGCTCGAGGTTCGTGAGCTCCTCTCCGAGTACGAGTTCCCGGGCGACGACCTTCCGGTCGTCAAGGTCTCGGCGCTCAAGGCGCTCGAGGGCGACAAGGAGTGGGGCCAGACCGTTCTGGACCTCATGGCCGCCGTCGACGAGTCGATCCCGCAGCCCGAGCGTGACGTCGAGAAGCCGTTCCTGATGCCGATCGAGGACGTCTTCACGATCACCGGTCGTGGCACGGTCGTCACCGGTCGTATCGAGCGTGGTGTCCTCAAGGTCAACGAGACCGTCGACATCGTCGGTATCAAGACCGAGAAGACCACCACCACGGTCACCGGTATCGAGATGTTCCGCAAGCTGCTCGACGAGGGCCAGGCCGGTGAGAACGTCGGTCTGCTTCTTCGTGGCATCAAGCGCGAGGACGTCGAGCGCGGCCAGGTCATCATCAAGCCGGGTTCGGTCACGCCGCACACCGAGTTCGAGGCTCAGTCCTACATCCTGTCGAAGGACGAGGGTGGCCGTCACACCCCCTTCTTCAACAACTACCGCCCGCAGTTCTACTTCCGTACCACGGACGTAACGGGCGTCGTGACCCTTCCCGAGGGCACCGAGATGGTCATGCCGGGTGACAACACCCTCATGAACGTCGCGCTGATCCAGCCGGTCGCCATGGAAGAGGGCCTGAAGTTCGCCATCCGTGAGGGTGGCCGGACCGTGGGCGCCGGCCAGGTCACCAAGATCCTCAAGTAAGTACTTGAGAGTCTGACCTGGTAGCTCCGCACAAGAGCACCGAGAAGGGCCCCGCCCCGCCGCGCAAGCGGTGGGACGGGGCCCTTCTTCTTGTCTCAGACCACGGGTACGGGAGGCCGGCGCACCATGAACACGTCGACGGGGTCCTCCCGCTCCGGAACGAACCCGTGCCGCTCGTACAGCCGCCGGGCCGCGCTGCCCTGGAGCACGTCGAGGCGTACCGGCACCCCTTCGGCGTCCGTACGGGCCAGCAGGGCACCGAGGACCGACGACCCGATGCCACGCCCCTGGAGCGACGGGTCGAGGTAGAAGCTCTCCAGGCACCAGCCGTCCGCGAAGGGGCGGAGCGTGACGCTGCCGGCGAACCGGTCGTCGTGAAGGATCACCGAGGTGTACTCGGGCGCGTAGCCGTCCAGGAACCTCTGCCGCACCCGGACCTCGTCGAAGCGGCCGAGGCGGAGCAGGTCCGGGCGCATCACGACGGCCCGGAGGTCGGCTATGGCGTCGGCGTCGTCGTGGGTGGCGGGGCGCAGGGCCCAGCTGTGGGTGGTGCGTGCATGCATGGCGGGAGTCTGACAGAGCGGGCCGGGGGGTTTCCGGGTGGCGGCTGCGAGCGGTGTGGGGGATGGCCGGTGTTGGTCCGGCTACGCCAGGGAATGCGGCATACCTGCCTAAAGTGGGCGCATGTGTCACTACTGCGGCTGCCGCGAGATCCCGTTGATCAAGGAGTTCATCGCGGAGCACGAGTCCGTCACCGACGCGGCGGGCGGTGCGCTGCGGGCCCTGGACTCCGGTGACCGGGCCCTCGCCGCGGAACTGGTGGCCCGGATGGAGCGAGAGCTGCGGGCCCACTGGCAAGGGGAGGAGCAGGGGCTCTTCGCGGTGATGAGCGGCGACGAGGAGTACGCGGGGTACATCGACGCGCTGGTGCAGGAGCACCGCGAGCTAGCCGCGTTTCTCTGCCGGGTCGATCTGGCCCGCGCCGAGGACGTCGTACGGCTTCGCGAGGCGGTCGATGAGCTGTACCACCACATCGCGAAGGAGGAGGACGGGCTGTTCCCGGCCTCCCTCACCGCGCTGTCCGGGGACGAGTGGGACCGCTCGATGACGGCGTGGCGCACGGCCCACCCGGACGCCCGCGGGAACCTCGGCCGCTAGCGAGGGCGCGGGGGCCGGGCTCCTGGCGGTGGCACCCCTCGCCTTCGCGCGGTCGGAGGCGAGGACGGAGTCCAGGGGCGGCCCGACGGGCCCTGCGTCTACTGCACCCCGGGCGTGAACTCGACGCGCACATCGTCGGCTTCCCGGATGACGTAGACCTGGTCGCTCTTCGCCCGCCACCCGATGGGCACGGCGTAGTAGCGCCCCTCGCGTGCCGTGATGAGGCGCAGGCCCGAGTAGCGGTACCGCAGGTGGACGGTCTCCCCGAGGTCGTCGAAGTGGAGCTCCGGTGATCGCGAGCGGAGGCCGAGCCGCTCCGCGCTGAAGACGACCAGGCCCGTGCGCCTGACCACATCGCGGGCCTCGTTCCTTGCGCTCTGCTCGCCGAGCTGGCCGGCGGCCAGGGTGACGGCCCAGAGCAGGAACACTCCGGCGGCGAAGATCGGCACGGCTGTGTCCAGCAGACCCCTCGCGCGACCCCCCTCCATCGGCCGCACTTCACCGAGCAGAAGACCGAGGGCGATGAGCAGCGGGCCGGCCCAGCGGTACGGCAGCAGCAGTTGCCATTGCCACCACATGACCAGCATCAGCAGGCCTGCGGCCACGAGGGCCACGTAGGAGCGGGTGAGTGCCGACGTAGCCCGCGAAATGCTGCGCGTCAGGCCGTTGGGCCGGGCCGGTCGCGGCCGTCGCCCGATCACGGCAACCATGAGGAGCAGCGCGACCGCACCCACGAGCACCGGGAAGGTCATCAGCTGCAGGCTCTGCAGGACGAATTCAGCGAAGCCGAAGCCGAGGGAGAAGGGGGAGAGGTGGAAGTAGCCGTAGTACGCACTTGAATAGATCACGCCCACGTAGAACATCAAAGCGGCGATGAACGACGCCTGGGCGACCACGAGATTGACCAGCGCGGTCGGCGACGCCAGGTCCTTGCCCGCTCGCTCGGCCCACGGTGCGGGGCGATCCGTTTCGTTCACGTCGGGTCCGGCACGGGCTCTTGGGGCCGGCGGTTCTCAGGGGGCGGGGAGCAACCGGGAGCGTCGGGGCAGACGGACGGATCGGCAGACGACTCCGACGGAGCGATCTCGGGGTCCGTCTTGCGCGACGGTCCGGAGTGCTTCGGAACGGGCGGCGGCGGAGGGATCGACTCGCCGCCGTAGGAACGAGAACCGCTGGACGGCGAACGCGTCGCGCTCTTCTTCGACACGGTGGGGCTCGGGGTTGATGGGGTGGAGCTCGGAGACGACGGAGTGGGGGACGTGTCGTCCTTGCTCGGCCCCCCTCCTGAACCGCAGGCTGCGACAAGCCACAGGGACGCCGTGAGCACGCCGAGGCGGGCTGTCCAGAAGGAGCCAGACCTCATGCGCGTTCTCCCTGTCCTCCGGTGCGAACAGAGTGGAGCGTAACGTCGTTCCTGCTGGTCAGCGGGGCCTGGCGGCATGACTGGGCGCGCACCGCTCGATCGGCGCAACGACCATGACTCTTCCGTCGGGATACAGGGGCCGGGCGTGCACCGCACATGGACAAAGGCGCCTCGTCCCAGGCCCGCCCTGACTCGGCTGCTTCTGTCCAGGCTTCGCCCCGGACGCTGATCCCCCGCCTGGGCGGGCGCTCGATGTCAGAAGGCGACGTCCCGGAACGCCCGGCCCCCGGCCGCACGCAGCGCGGCCGCCCCCGCAGGCGCCAGCGACGCCCCCCGGATGCCCCGAAGCACCTCCGCCCCGATCTCCGCCAGCCGGGTGGCGTCCGGCGGCGTCGCACCGAGGCCGATCGCGTACCCCGTGCGACCGCCGGCCGTGAGCGGACGCGGCCAGACGCGGCAGTCGGGGGCCCCCGCGTCGCCGAGCGCGACGGACAGAGTCAGGAGCCTGCCGCGCAGCCGCCCCTCGTCCGGGCCGCCCGAGGGGACGGAGGCGAGGGCCCACGACGGGTGCAGTTCACGGAGCGCAGGCGGGGCGCACAGCAAGGGGCGCGGGTCGTCACCGTCCGCCGTGCACTCCGCGGCCTCCACGATCTCCCAGGCGCGGTAGAGCTCGGCGGCGAGGACATCGCGGCCGGCGGCGGAGACCTGCGTGGTGCAGGAACGCACGGGAGCCGTCGGGGTCAGCACCGTGACAGGGCCCGCGGCACGGCCCGCGCCCACCACGTCGGCCCAGTCCCACGCCGCCCAGGTCGCGAAGAAGTGCCGGAGCAGCGCCGGCGGCGGCAGGTCCCCCGCCTCGTGCGCTGTGCGCGCCGCGAGGACGGCCCAGGCGAGGCCCGGCAGTCCGCCGCAGGGGGCGGAGTCCAGGCCCCTCGCCGTCGCCCATGCCTTGACGTCCCGGGCGAGAGCGGCGAACGCGTCCCGGTGCGGGTCCGCCGCCGCGAGCACCGCTTCGGCGTCGCTCACCGCGCTCAGGGCGACCGCCGCCGCCTCGCCCAGTCCGCTCCGGCCGGCGACCGCCTCGCCGGGGGAGAGCGCCCCGGTGGCCACGGTGACCAGGTCGACCCGGAGGCCGTCGAGGTGCCAGCGCAGACCGGGCACCCGGGCACCCGACACCTCGCGGAGGGCCCGGGCCTCCGGGAACGCGGCGGCCAGTCGTTGCCGCACACGTGCCGGATCGGGGGCGCCCGGCAGCGCGGCCACCAGGTCCAGGTCCGCACCGGGCAGCGCGCAGCCCATGCGCCGGGAGCCGACGACGTGGACGTGTGCGTCGGGCAGGGCCGCGGTGACCCGCTCGGTGATGCGACCGGTATCGGCATCGGCGGTCGCAGGGGCCGGGCCCAGCTCCACCCGTACCCCGTAGTGATCGGAGATGTACAGGCCCTCCGGGCCGGGCGCCTCGCCCGTCAGGGCCGCCGCCCGGGCGTGCAGTCGCTCCGTGCGCAGCAGCACCCTGTCCAGGCGGGAGACATGGCCGGCCAGGGAGGAGACGGCCGCCAGCGGGTTGACGGAGGGGTCGAAGGTGGGAGTGGTGTCGGCGGGGCCGTGCACCGCGCTCCAGGCGTCCGTCATCGCCAGCCGGGTCTGCGGGCGGTCGCCACCGTCGTTGAAGTCGCCGACGAGCAGCAGTTCGCCGTCCACGCCCGCCAACACGGTTGCCAGGTCGGCGAGTTCTGCGTCACGGCGCGTGGCGCCGGCGGGGGAGTGGTCGCTGCTGAGGTGGGTCACGGCCACCGTGACGGGGCCCTCGGCCGTGTCCACGACGCCCGCCGCCACCGCTTTGTGCGGGCCCAGGGAGTAGAGACCCGCCTCACTCACCGGCAGCCGGCTGAGCAGCAGCAGGCCGCAGTCCGCCACGTCGCGGCCGGCCGGTTCGGTGGCGAGGACGTACCCGTCGCGCACCCATGCGCAGTCGAGCAGCAGATCCAGCAGCGCGGGCTCCACCTCCTGGAGCGCGATGACGTCCGCGTCGGCCGTGCGCAGCGCGTCGAGCAGGAGCGGGCGGCGCCGGGCGGTGTCGATGCGGTCGCTGTCGTACCGGTCCCAGAGGGTGTTCCAGGTGAGCACGGTCAGCGGGGCGGCTGAGCTCGGAGGCCCGGGGGTGGCCGGTTCCCAGGCGCCCGTGGCCGGGGAGAAGGCGTGCGGGACGCGGGAGGCGAAGTACGGGGACGGCAGGCGGCGTGGATCGCGTATCCGGCCCGCCTCCGTCGCGTCGATCCGGTCCACGCCCGAGGAGCGGTCCCACACCGTTTCGCCGTCCGCCTCGAAGAACAGCACCCGGTGCCAGGGGATGTCGCCGCCCGGGGTGAACCGCTCCAGAGGCACCCGCTTGGGGTCACGGCCGCGCTGGGCCACGCCCAGGACGAAGCGGGCCGGGTCGAACCGGGCGTCCCAGCGGACCCGGTGGTAGATCTCCTCGCTCGTACGCATCAGGTCCGGTCCTCCACGGTTCCGCTCGTTCCGATGTACCAGGTGCGGTGGGCCTGACCGGGATAAGGGGGTGCGAAGCGGTTCAGCTGGGAGGCCAGGACCTCCGGGGGCACGGGGTGGGCGCGCCGCCCGTTTCGCGCGCTCAGCTCGTCCGCGTCCACCCACGCCACAGCATGGGTGACCAGGGCGTCCCTGCGCCCCGCCACCGCGTGGACCAGGGAGCGCTGGTGCGGGTTGAGAGAGGTGGCGTCCCAGACCACGGTGGCGCCGGGGACGAGCGCGGAGTCCAGGTGCCGCAGGCCCTCGCGCAGGACGTCCGCGTTGGCACTCTGGTCGGCGCGTGATCCGCGGGACCGACGCAGGTCGTCGAGCGAGATGTACGTGGCGATGCCCGGCAGGCCGCGGCCGAAGGTGCTCTTCCCGCTGCCTGAGGGCCCGACCAGGTGGATCAGGGAGGGGAAGGCCCCGGACCGCCACCGCCAGGTCGCGGCGACCGCTTCCTCCGCGGTGATGACGCGTCCCAGCGCGTACGCCGTGCGGGCCTGCGCCAGACAGCGGTCGGCGGCCTCCGGCTCCAGGCCGGCGAAGGCCTCGGCCAGTCCGGCCGGTTCGGCCACGTCCTGGGCATGCAGGGCCGACCACTCCACCTGTTCGCGCGCCTCGGGCCCCTCGGCCAGTACACCGGCCAGCGCGTGCAGGACCGTGAGGTCGGCGGCGAGCGCCATCCTGGCCAGGCCGGCGTGGCGGTCGTCGTCCGGGTGGGGGCGGTGCAGGGAGGGGGACAGCCCGACGAGGTCCGCGACGCGACGGGCGAGCGGCATGCCGAGCGGTCCGGCGAGCGCCGGAGCGAGTGCGGCCCGGCGGGTGCGGTGCAGCAGGGCGGCGAGAACCCCGGCCAGCCGGTCGTCGCCGGTGCGGCCCAGCGCGTCCAGGGCGTCGGCCGTGGCGAGGGCGGCCGGCGCGTCGCCGATGCCGGTGGACCGGGCGGCCCCGGTGCCCGCCGCGGCGGCGAGGGCCGCCGGGTCCACCGGGGCGCCCGAGCGGACGGCCCAGAGGGGGGCGGCCGGGCCCAGCCCGTTCTCCACCACCTCGGCGTGCATCCAGTGGGTGTCCGTCGTCACATGGCCGGGCCGCACCCATTTGGCCACCCGCCGCTTGAACGCCGGGGCCGGAAAGCTCTCGGCAGGGCGGACGACGTATCCCTCCTGGCGTTCCGTGTCCGGCCGCAGCGCGCGCAGCGTCCTCTCGGCCCGGGCGTCGAACACGCCGCGCCACAGCACGGGCGGCGTGGGGATCCCCAGGTCCCGCAGGAAGTCCACGGTCAGGTCCCAGTCCAGGCAGACCTCGCCGTCCCAGACGGAGAAGCCGTAGAAGTGGCTCGCGAGGTCCTCGTACGGGATGGAGTGGCGGGCGAACATGTTCTCGCCGCAGATCCGCCACCCCGCCGGGATGCGCGGGCCGATGCGGCTCTGGAGTGCTTTGACCCATCCGCGGGAGGGGTGGTGCGCAGAGTCGAGGGAGCGGGCGTGCAGCCCGTCGGCGTACAGCGTGGTGTTCTCGCCGTCCAGCTTCTCCGTGACCACGACCTGCGAGCCGGTCAGCCCGGCGAGGTCGGCCAGACGTACATCGTCCGAGGTGGCCCCGGGGGACCAGGGGAGATGCGGGGTCCGTGGATAGTGCGTACGCATGTTCTGTGCCCCCGTGAGTCGCCGTCCCGGCCGGTCACACTAGGGGCGGGGGACCGCGACCCTCGACCGAATATTCCGGCAGGCGGCGCAGGGCGGGCCGTCGCGGTTCGTGCCCGCGTTTGACCACGGCGGCGCGGGGGGTAAGATCCTCCGCCCGATTGGCCAGGCTCGTGCCCCGTATGGCACACTGACCAGGTTGCTCGGTTGAGTGTCAATGCTGCGCGCCTCCCGCCGGGAGGACCGGAAGCGAGTCCCACAGTACTCGTCGGCCCTGTAAGGGCCGGACGTACGGGAATCTTTCGGGAAGCGTATGTGTGGCACCGGCCAGGCGCCCGGTGGGGTTTCACCCCCGGCAGCGCGGTCTCAGGCCCGCACCCCCTTGGTTGGGAAATCCTTCGGGACTTCTGCGTAGAGGGGATGCGACACGCCCGACCGCGTGGGTCGGAGGTGGAGTTACCAGAACCTCGGGTTCCAGAGCGTTACGAGAGACAGGACTACTAGTAGCCATGGCGGGACAGAAGATCCGCATCCGGCTCAAGGCCTACGACCACGAGGTCATCGACTCCTCGGCGAAGAAGATCGTCGAGACGGTGACCCGCACTGGTGCGTCGGTCGCGGGCCCGGTGCCGCTGCCCACTGAGAAGAACGTGTACTGCGTCATCAAGTCGCCGCACAAGTACAAGGACTCTCGCGAGCACTTCGAGATGCGCACGCACAAGCGCCTCATCGACATTCTCGACCCCACCCCGAAGACGGTTGACTCGCTGATGCGCCTCGACCTGCCGGCTGGCGTCGACATCGAGATCAAGCTCTGAAGGGACGGGCCGAGATGAGCAAGAACATCAAGGGCGTCCTGGGCGAGAAGCTCGGCATGACCCAGGTCTGGGACGAGAACAACCGGGTTGTCCCGGTGACCGTCGTCAAGGCCGGGCCGTGCGTCGTGACGCAGGTTCGTACGAACGACAGCGACGGCTACGAGTCGGTCCAGATCGCCTTCGGCGAGATCGACCCGCGCAAGGTGAACAAGCCCCTCAAGGGCCACTTCGCCAAGGCCGACGTGACCCCGCGCCGCCACCTGGTGGAGCTCCGCACCCCTGACGCGAGCGAGTACACGCTCGGCCAGGAGATCACCGCCCAGGTGTTCGAGTCCGGCGTCAAGGTTGACGTCACGGGCAAGAGCAAGGGCAAGGGCTTCGCCGGTGTCATGAAGCGTCACAACTTCAAGGGCCTCGGCGCCGGACACGGCGTCCAGCGCAAGCACCGTTCCCCCGGTTCGATCGGTGGCTGCGCCACCCCTGGGCGTGTCTTCAAGGGCATGCGCATGGCCGGCCGGATGGGCAACGAGCGCGTCACCACCCAGAACCTGACCATCCACGCGGTTGACGCGGAGAAGGGTCTGCTGCTCATCAAGGGCGCGGTCCCCGGTCCGAACGGCGGCCTCGTCCTGGTCCGTACCGCGGCCAAGGGGGCTTGAGGTAATGAGCACCATTGACATCCTTTCGCCGGCAGGCGACAAGGCCGGTACCGTCGAGCTCCCCGCGGAGATCTTCGACGCGAAGACCAGCGTTCCGCTGATCCACCAGGTCGTTGTCGCACAGCTGGCAGCTGCCCGTCAGGGCACGCACTCGACCAAGCGTCGCGGCGAAGTCCGTGGTGGTGGGCGCAAGCCTTACCGCCAGAAGGGCACCGGCCGCGCGCGCCAGGGTTCGACCCGCGCGCCGCAGTTCGTCGGCGGTGGCGTCGTGCACGGCCCCAAGCCGCGCGACTACTCGCAGCGCACCCCGAAGAAGATGAAGGCCGCCGCCCTGCGCGGTGCCCTCTCGGACCGGGCGCGTCACTCCCGCATCCACGTCGTCACCGGCGTGATCGAGAGTGGGATCTCCACCAAGTCCGTCAAGACGCTGCTCGGCAAGATCTCGGAGCGCAACAACGTGCTTCTGGTCGTCGAGCGCAGCGACGAGGCCGCGTGGCTCTCCGCGCGCAACCTGCCCCAGGTGCACATCCTGGACCCGGGCCAGCTGAACACGTACGACGTGATCGTCTCTGACGACGTGGTCTTCACCCAGGCCGCTTTCGAGTCCTTCGTGTCTGGCCCCCAGACCGCTGAGACCGAAGGGAGCGACGCCTGATGAGTGAGGCGACCGTTACCAGCAAGACCTACGACGACCCGCGTGACGTTCTCGTCAAGCCGGTTGTCTCGGAGAAGAGCTACGCGCTGCTCGACGAGAACAAGTACACGTTCATCGTCGCGCCCGGCTCCAACAAGACCCAGATCAAGCAGGCCGTGGAAGCGGTCTTCTCGGTCAAGGTCACCGGGGTCAACACGATCAACCGTCAGGGTAAGCGCAAGCGCACCAAGACCGGTTTCGGCAAGCGCGCCGACACGAAGCGCGCCATCGTGACCCTCGCTGAGGGCGACCGTATCGACATCTTCGGCGGCCCGACCTCCTAACGGAGGTCGAGTCGTCCGGAATCGGACGAGGACTGAGAAATGGGTATCCGCAAGTACAAGCCGACGACCCCGGGCCGTCGTGGCTCCAGCGTCGCCGACTTTGTCGAGATCACGCGGTCCACGCCGGAGAAGTCGCTGGTCCGCCCCCTGCACAGCAAGGGCGGCCGTAACAACACCGGTCGTGTGACCGTTCGCCACCAGGGTGGTGGCCACAAGCGCGCCTACCGCGTGATCGACTTCCGTCGTCACGACAAGGACGGCGTGCCGGCCAAGGTCGCGCACATCGAGTACGACCCGAACCGCACCGCGCGCATCGCGCTCCTGCACTACGCCGACGGCGAGAAGCGCTACATCATCGCGCCGCGCGGCCTGGGTCAGGGCGACCGTGTCGAGAACGGCCCGGCCGCCGACATCAAGCCCGGTAACAACCTGGCGCTGCGCAACATCCCGGTCGGTACGACCATCCACGCCATCGAGCTGCGGCCCGGCGGCGGCGCGAAGTTCGCCCGTTCCGCGGGTGCCTCCGTGCAGCTGCTGGCGAAGGAGGGCACCATGGCCCACCTTCGTATGCCGTCGGGTGAGATCCGTCTGGTCGACGCGCGCTGCCGCGCCACGATCGGCGAGGTCGGCAACGCCGAGCAGTCGAACATCAACTGGGGCAAGGCCGGTCGCATGCGCTGGAAGGGCGTTCGCCCGTCCGTCCGCGGTGTTGCGATGAACCCGGTCGACCACCCGCACGGTGGTGGTGAAGGCAAGACCTCCGGTGGACGTCACCCGGTCTCGCCGTGGGGTCAGAAGGAGGGTCGTACTCGCTCGCCGAAGAAGGCATCGAGCAAGTACATCGTCCGCCGCCGCAAGACGAACAAGAAGCGCTAGGAGCGGGTTTAGATGCCGCGCAGTCTCAAGAAGGGGCCCTTCGTCGACGGCCACCTCGTCAAGAAGGTGGACGTCCAGAACGAAGCTGGCACCAAGAACGTCATCAAGACCTGGTCCCGTCGCTCGATGATCATCCCGGCCATGCTGGGTCACACCATCGCGGTGCACAACGGCAAGATCCACGTCCCGGTGTTCGTCACCGAGTCGATGGTCGGCCACAAGCTCGGCGAGTTCTCGCCGACTCGCACCTTCCGCGGCCACGTCAAGGACGACCGGAAGTCGAAGCGCCGCTAGCGCGGGGTGGAAACGACTATGACTCACACCGAAGGGACAACCATGGAAGCCAGGGCCCAGGCGCGGTACATCCGCGTCACGCCCATGAAGGCCCGCCGAGTGGTGGACCTCATCCGTGGCATGGATGCCACGGAGGCTCAGGCGGTCCTGCGTTTCGCCCCGCAGGCCGCGAGCGTGCCGGTTGGCAAGGTGCTCGACAGCGCCATTGCCAACGCTGCACACAACTACGACCACCCTGACGCTTCTTCGCTGGTCATCAGCGAGGCGTTCGTGGACGAGGGCCCGACCCTGAAGCGGTTCCGTCCGCGTGCTCAGGGCCGTGCCTACCGGATCCGTAAGCGGACCAGCCACATCACCGTGGTCGTCAGCAGCAAGGAAGGAACCCGGTAATGGGCCAGAAGGTAAACCCGCACGGGTTCCGGCTCGGCATTACCACGGACTTCAAGTCCCGTTGGTACGCCGACAAGCTGTACAAGGACTACGTCAAGGAAGACGTTGCCATTCGTCGCATGATGACGAAGGGCATGGAGCGAGCCGGCATCTCGAAGGTTGAGATCGAGCGCACCCGCGACCGCGTCCGCGTTGACATCCACACCGCCCGCCCGGGCATCGTCATCGGTCGCCGTGGCGCCGAGGCCGATCGCATCCGTGGCGAGCTGGAGAAGCTGACCGGCAAGCAGGTCCAGCTGAACATCCTCGAGGTCAAGAACCCCGAGGTGGACGCTCAGCTGGTGGCCCAGGCCGTCGCCGAGCAGCTCTCCTCCCGCGTCTCCTTCCGTCGTGCCATGCGCAAGAGCATGCAGAGCACGATGAAGGCCGGCGCCAAGGGCATCAAGATCCAGTGCGGCGGTCGCCTCGGCGGCGCCGAGATGTCCCGCTCGGAGTTCTACCGCGAGGGCCGCGTGCCCCTGCACACCCTCCGTGCGAACGTCGACTACGGCTTCTTCGAGGCCAAGACGACCTTCGGCCGCATCGGCGTGAAGGTCTGGATCTACAAGGGCGACGTCAAGAACATCGCCGAGGTCCGCGCCGAGAACGCTGCTGCCCGTGCGGGCAACCGCCCGGCCCGTGGCGGCGCTGACCGTCCGGCCGGCCGCGGTGGCCGTGGTGGCGAGCGTGGCGGTCGCGGCCGCAAGCCGCAGCAGTCGGCTCCGGCCGCCGAGGCCCCCAAGGCCGACGCGACCGCCGCTGCTCCGGCGGCTGAGAGCACCGGAACGGAGGCCTGACCGAAATGCTGATCCCCCGTAGGGTCAAGCACCGCAAGCAGCACCACCCGAAGCGCAGCGGTATGTCCAAGGGTGGCACGCAGGTTGCGTTCGGCGAGTACGGCATCCAGGCGCTGACCCCGGCGTACGTGACGAACCGTCAGATCGAGTCCGCTCGTATCGCGATGACCCGTCACATCAAGCGTGGCGGCAAGGTCTGGATCAACATCTACCCGGACCGTCCCCTGACGAAGAAGCCTGCCGAGACCCGCATGGGTTCCGGTAAGGGTTCCCCCGAGTGGTGGATCGCGAACGTCAAGCCGGGTCGGGTGATGTTCGAGCTGTCCTACCCGAACGAGAAGATTGCTCGTGAGGCGCTCACCCGCGCTGCTCACAAGCTTCCGATGAAGTGCCGGATTGTTCGGCGCGAGGCAGGTGAGTCGTGATGTCGGCCGGTACCAAGACGTCCGAGCTGCGCGAGCTGGGCAACGAGGAGCTCCTCAACAAGCTCCGCGAGGCCAAGGAAGAGCTGTTCAACCTCCGCTTCCAGGCGGCGACCGGACAGCTCGAGAACCACGGCCGGCTCAAGTCCGTCCGTAAGGACATCGCCCGGATCTACACCCTGATGCGCGAGCGCGAGCTCGGCATCGAGACGGTGGAGAGCGTCTGATGAGCGAGAAGACTGTGACTGAGACGAACACTGACCGCGGTTTCCGTAAGACCCGTGAGGGTCTGGTCGTCAGCGACAAGATGGACAAGACCGTCGTCGTCGCTGTCGAGGACCGCGTCAAGCACGCGCTGTACGGCAAGGTCATCCGCCGTACGAACAAGCTCAAGGCTCACGACGAGCAGAACGCCGCCGGCGTCGGCGACCGTGTCATCCTCATGGAGACCCGGCCGCTGTCCGCCACGAAGCGGTGGCGCGTCGTCGAGATCCTCGAGAAGGCCAAGTAATTCCTGAGGGGCATTCCCCTCAGGCAGGTTCCGCCAGGCTCGGCGGGGGTTCGCTCCGGTAACGGAGCGGCCCCCGCCGGGAACCGGCAGACGATCAGGAGATAGACGTGATCCAGCAGGAGTCGCGACTGCGTGTCGCCGACAACACGGGTGCGAAGGAAATTCTCACCATCCGTGTTCTCGGTGGCTCGGGTCGCCGCTACGCGGGCATCGGTGACGTCATCGTCGCCACCGTCAAGGACGCGATCCCCGGTGGCAACGTGAAGAAGGGTGACGTCGTCAAGGCCGTCATCGTTCGCACCGTCAAGGAGCGTCGTCGTCAGGATGGCTCGTACATCCGCTTCGACGAGAACGCCGCCGTCATTCTGAAGAACGACGGCGACCCCCGCGGCACCCGTATCTTCGGCCCGGTGGGCCGTGAGCTGCGCGAGAAGAAGTTCATGAAGATCATCTCGCTCGCGCCGGAGGTGCTGTAAGCATGAAGATCAAGAAGGGCGACCTGGTTCAGGTCATCACCGGTAAGGACAAGGGCAAGCAGGGCAAGGTCATCGTTGCCTACCCTGCTCAGGACCGCGTCCTCGTCGAGGGTGTCAACCGGGTCAAGAAGCACACGAAGGCCGGTCAGACCGCTCGCGGTTCGCAGACCGGTGGCATTGTGACGACCGAGGCCCCCGTCCACGTCAGCAACGTGCAGCTGGTTGTTGAGAAGGACGGCAACAAGGTCGTTACTCGCGTCGGCTACCGCTTTGACGACGAGGGCAACAAGATCCGCGTTGCCAAGCGCACCGGTGAGGACATCTGATGACTACCACCACTGCGCCGCGTCTCAAGACGCGCTACCGCGAGGAAATCGCCGGCAAGCTGCGTGAGGAGTTCTCCTACGAGAACGTCATGCAGGTTCCCGGTCTGGTCAAGATCGTGGTCAACATGGGTGTGGGCGACGCCGCCCGCGACTCCAAGCTGATCGATGGCGCCGTGCGCGACCTCACCACGATCACCGGTCAGAAGCCGGCCGTCACCAAGGCCCGCAAGTCGATCGCGCAGTTCAAGCTGCGCGAGGGGCAGCCGATCGGCTGCCACGTCACCCTCCGTGGTGACCGCATGTGGGAGTTCCTGGACCGTACGCTGTCGCTCGCGCTGCCGCGTATCCGTGACTTCCGTGGCCTGTCGCCGAAGCAGTTCGACGGCCGTGGCAACTACACCTTCGGTCTCACGGAGCAGGTCATGTTCCACGAGATCGACCAGGACAAGATCGACCGGGTCCGGGGCATGGACATCACCGTGGTCACCACGGCGACCAATGACGACGAGGGTCGTGCCCTCCTTCGTCACCTCGGCTTCCCGTTCAAGGAGAACTGACCGTGGCGAAGAAGTCCCTGATCGCTAAGGCCGCCCGCAAGCCGAAGTTCGGCGTCCGCGGGTACACCCGCTGCCAGCGCTGCGGCCGGCCCCACTCCGTCTACCGCAAGTTCGGCCTGTGCCGCGTGTGCCTTCGTGAGATGGCTCACCGTGGCGAGCTGCCGGGCGTGACCAAGAGCTCCTGGTAACTCTCCTTCGCCCTTTGGGCGTTGGGATTACCCGGAGACTCTCGGTAAGTATCTGGTCGGCAGGAGCCCGCCCGCACATGCCGTAGGCTTGTGTGGTTGGGCGCCTGCCGCCCAAGACCGACTTACTACGCCGTAGGTCCCCGCACCGCACCCGTCCCACCACTGAGTGGGGAGAGGGATGGCGCATACAGGAAACCCCGGCGAGAGAGGCCGAAGGCCAACTCATGACCATGACTGATCCCATCGCAGACATGCTCACGCGTCTGCGTAACGCGAACTCGGCGTATCACGACGACGTCAAGATGCCGCACAGCAAGATCAAGTCGCACATCGCGGAGATCCTCCAGCAGGAGGGCTTCATCACCGGCTGGAAGGTCGAGGACGCCGAGGTCGGCAAGACCCTCGTGCTCGACCTGAAGTTCGGTCCGAACCGCGAGCGTTCGATCGCCGGCATCAAGCGTATTTCGAAGCCGGGTCTGCGTGTATACGCAAAGTCCACCAATCTGCCGAAGGTTCTCGGCGGCCTGGGCGTGGCGATCATCTCCACGTCCCACGGTCTCCTGACCGGCCAGCAGGCCAGCAAGAAGGGCGTAGGTGGGGAAGTCCTCGCCTACGTCTGGTAGTCGGGAACGGAGGAAAAGCTCATGTCGCGAATCGGCAAGCTCCCCATCCAGGTTCCCGCCGGTGTGGACGTCACCATCGATGGCCGTACGGTCGCGGTGAAGGGGCCCAAGGGCTCCCTCTCGCACACCGTTGCCGCGCCGATCGAGGTCACCAAGGGTGAGGACGGCGTCCTGAACGTCATCCGCCCGAACGACGAGCGTCAGAACAAGGCCCTTCACGGCCTGTCCCGCACGCTGGTGGCGAACATGATCACCGGCGTGACCACGGGATACATCAAGGCGCTCGAGATCAGTGGTGTCGGTTACCGCGTCCAGGCGAAGGGCTCCAATCTGGAGTTCGCCCTGGGCTACAGCCACCCGATCCTCATCGAGGCCCCCGAAGGCATCACCTTCAAGGTCGAGTCGCCCACGAAGTTCAGCGTCGAGGGCATCGACAAGCAGAAGGTCGGCGAGGTCTCGGCGAAGATCCGCAAGCTGCGGAAGCCTGACCCGTACAAGGCCAAGGGCGTCAAGTACGCCGGCGAGGTTATCCGCCGCAAGGTCGGAAAGGCGGGTAAGTAAGCCATGGCATACGGTGTAAAGATTGCCAAGGGTGACGCCTACAAGCGTGCCGCCCTCAAGCGCCGCCACATCCGCGTGCGGAAGCACATCTCGGGTTCGCCCGAGCGCCCGCGCCTGGTTGTGACGCGTTCGAACCGTCACATGGTCGCTCAGGTCATCGACGACATCGCGGGCCACACGCTCGCGTCGGCGTCGACGCTTGACGCTTCCATCCGCGGTGGCGAGGGTGACAAGAGTGCCCTCGCCAAGCAGGTCGGGGCCCTGGTCGCCGAGCGCGCCAAGGCCGCAGGCGTCGAGGCCGTCGTGTTTGACCGCGGTGGTAACCAGTACGCCGGGCGGATTGCCGCTCTGGCTGACGCCGCCCGTGAAGCCGGGCTGAAGTTCTAAGCCCCGGTTCCTACGCACAGCGGACGTAACAGAGAGAGGTAATTCCAATGGCTGGACCCCAGCGCCGCGGAAGCGGTGCCGGTGGCGGCGAGCGGCGGGACCGGAAGGGCCGTGACGGTGGCCCCAGCGCCGCCGAGAAGACCGCGTACGTCGAGCGAGTCGTCGCGATCAACCGCGTCGCCAAGGTCGTAAAGGGTGGTCGCCGCTTCAGCTTCACCGCGCTCGTCGTGGTGGGCGATGGCGACGGCAGTGTCGGTGTCGGATACGGCAAGGCCAAGGAAGTTCCCGCGGCCATCGCCAAGGGCGTTGAAGAGGCCAAGAAGAACTTCTTCAAGGTTCCGCGTATCCAGGGCACGATCCCTCACCCGATCCAGGGCGAGAAGGCTGCGGGCGTCGTTCTGCTCAAGCCTGCTTCCCCCGGTACCGGTGTGATCGCGGGTGGCCCGGTGCGCGCCGTTCTGGAGTGCGCCGGCGTTCACGACATCCTGTCGAAGTCGCTCGGGTCTTCGAACCCGATCAACATCGTGCACGCGACCGTGGCGGCCCTCCAGGGCCTGCAGCGTCCCGAGGAGATCGCGGCCCGCCGCGGTCTGCCCCTCGAGGACGTCGCCCCCGCGGCTCTGCTTCGTGCTCGTGCGGGAGCGGGTGCGTAATGGCCCGTCTCAAGATCACGCAGACGAAGTCGTACATCGGCAGCAAGCAGAACCACCGCGACACCCTGCGTTCGCTCGGGCTCAAGCGCCTGCACGACGTGGTTGTCAAGGAGGACCGCCCCGAGTTCCGCGGAATGGCTAACACCGTCCGCCACCTCGTGACGGTTGAGGAGGTCGACTGACATGGCGGAGAACAAGCCGCTGAAGGCGCATGACCTCCGGCCTGCCCCGGGTGCCAAGACCGCCAAGACCCGTGTGGGCCGTGGTGAGGCGTCCAAGGGTAAGACCGCTGGTCGTGGTACCAAGGGCACCAAGGCCCGTTACCAGGTTCCGGAGCGCTTCGAGGGTGGACAGATGCCCCTCCACATGCGTCTCCCGAAGCTCAAGGGCTTCAAGAACCCGTTCCGCACCGAGTACCAGGTCGTGAACCTGGACAAGCTCGCGACGCTCTACCCCGAGGGTGGAGAGGTCACGGTGGCCGATCTGGTCGCCAAGGGCGCTGTGCGCAACAACCACCTCGTCAAGGTCCTCGGACAGGGCGAGATCTCCGTGGCACTGCAGGTTTCGGTTGACGCCGTCTCCGGCTCCGCCAAGGAGAAGATTGCCGCTGCGGGCGGCACCGTCACCGAGCTCGTCTGAGACAACTCGGACCATTCGGTGGCCTGAACATCCGACCGGGGATGCCTCTCATATGGGGCATCCCCGGTTGGTCGTTCCTAGGGGGGCATGTACGCCGGTAAGGTGGCGTCCGTTGCTGTGGTAACCCCTGGATGTACGCGTCCGGGGGCCTTTGGCTCTTACTTATTCGTCGATCCTCAAGACCGTCACCTCTACGCATTGCGCGGGGGTCGCAGGAGGCACCGTGCTCACCGCGTTCGCCCGGGCGTTCAAGACGCCCGACCTGCGCAAGAAGCTGTTCTTCACGCTCGGCATCATCGTGCTCTACCGGCTCGGGGCGCACATCCCGGTGCCAGGAGTGAGCTACGAGAACGTCCAGACCTGTGTTGATCAGGCAAGCAAGGGCAACAACAGCCTCTTCGGCCTGGTGAACATGTTCAGCGGTGGTGCACTGCTGCAGATCACGATCTTCGCGCTCGGCATCATGCCGTACATCACGGCCAGCATCATTCTTCAGCTGCTGACCGTGGTGATTCCCCGACTCGAGGCGCTCAAGAAGGAGGGGTCGTCCGGGCAGACCAAGATCACGCAGTACACGCGTTATCTGACGGTCGCGCTCGCGATCCTCCAGGGCACCGGCCTGGTGGCCACCGCACGCAGCGGTGCGCTCTTCAGCGGCTGCCCGGTCGCCGACCAGATCGTCCCGAACCAGTCGATGTTCACGACGGTCGTCATGGTCATCACCATGACCGCCGGCACCGCCGCCGTCATGTGGCTCGGTGAGCTCATCACCGACCGCGGCATCGGCAACGGCATGTCGATCCTGATGTTCATCTCGATCGCCGCCAGCTTCCCCGGCGCGATCTGGGCCATCAAGACGAGCGGCAAGCTCGCGGACGGCTGGATCGAGTTCGCGACCGTCATCCTGATCGGCTTCGTGATGGTGGGCCTCGTCGTCTTCGTCGAACAGGCCCAGCGTCGTATCCCGGTTCAGTACGCGAAGCGCATGATCGGCCGCAGGTCGTACGGCGGTACGTCCACGTACATCCCGCTGAAGGTGAACCAGGCGGGTGTGATTCCCGTCATCTTCGCTTCTTCGCTGCTCTACATCCCGGCCCTGATCGTCCAGTTCTCCAACTCTCAGGCGGGCTGGGCGACCTGGATCCAGGATCACTTCGTCAAGGGCGACCACCCGTACTACATCACCGCGTACTTCCTGTTGATCGTGTTCTTCGCCTTCTTCTACGTGGCGATCTCGTTCAACCCCGAGGAAGTCGCCGACAACATGAAGAAGTATGGTGGCTTCATCCCGGGTATCCGGGCTGGTCGACCTACTGCCGAGTACCTGAGCTACGTGCTCAACAGGATCACTTGGCCGGGCTCGCTGTATCTGGGTCTGATCGCTCTTGTGCCGACGATGGCGTTGGCAGGCTTCGGTGGAGCCAACCAGAACTTCCCGTTCGGCGGGACGAGCATCCTGATCATCGTGGGTGTGGGTCTGGAGACCGTGAAGCAGATCGAGAGTCAGCTCCAGCAGCGCAATTACGAAGGGTTCCTCCGCTGATGCGAATCGTCCTCGTCGGCCCGCCGGGTGCCGGCAAGGGAACGCAGGCTGCGTACCTTGCCAAGAACCTGTCGATTCCGCACATCTCCACGGGCGACCTCTTCCGCGCCAACATCAGCCAGGGCACTGACCTTGGCAAGCAGGCCCGCGCCTACATGGACGCGGGGCAGCTGGTGCCGGACGAGGTCACGATCGGGATGGCCAAGGACCGCATGTCCCAGCCGGACGCGGTCAACGGCTTCCTGCTCGACGGCTTCCCGCGCAACGTGGGTCAGGCCGAGGCTCTCGATGAGATGCTCAAGGACGAGGGCGTAAAGCTGGACGCGGTGCTCGACCTCGAGGTACCCGAGGACGAGGTCGTGAAGCGGATCGCGGGCCGCCGGGTCTGCCGCAACGAGAGCGCGCACGTGTTCCACGTGACGTACAACCCGCCGAAGACCGAGGGTGTCTGCGACATCTGCGGCGGTGAGCTGTACCAGCGCGACGACGACAGCGAAGAGACGGTCCGCACCCGGCTCGAGGTCTACCACACGCAGACCGAGCCGATCATCGACTACTACAGGGCGCAGAACCTGGTGGTCACCATCTCCGCGCTCGGCAAGGTCACCGATGTGACCGAGCGGGCCATGGAGGCTCTGCGGGCCGACAAGGGCTGAGAGCACACCCGTAGTACCAGCAGTGCATTCGGCCGCGGCGTCCTTGGGCGCCGCGGCCGACTGTTTGCCGCCGTATCGTTGAGTACCCGTCCCCGCTCATGCAGAAAGGCGCCGCGCAATGGTGCAGATCAAGACCCCCGAGCAGATCGCGAAGATGCGTGAGGCGGGGCTGGTGGTCGCCGCCATTCACGCCGCCACCCGCGAGGCGGCGGTGCCCGGCGCCACCACGCACGACCTGGACCAGGTCGCCCGCAAGGTGATCGCCGACCACGGCGCGAAGTCGAACTTCCTCGGGTACGGCGGTTTCCCCGCGACCATCTGCACCTCGGTGAACGAGGTAGTCGTCCACGGCATCCCGGACGAGAAGACCGTCCTCAAGGACGGCGACATCATCTCCATCGACGCCGGCGCGATCATCGACGGCTGGCACGGCGACGCCGCGTACACGGCCTTCGTCGGCACCGGCCACGCTCCGGAACTCATCGAGCTCTCCCGGGTGACCGAGGAGTCGATGTGGGCCGGCATCGCCGCGATGAAGGTGAACAACCGCCTGGTCGACATCTCGAAGGCGATCGAGTCCTACATCCGCCGTCAGCCCCGCCCGGCGACCGGCAAGTACGGGATCATCGAGGACTACGGCGGGCACGGCATCGGCACCGAGATGCACATGGACCCGCACCTGCTGAACTACGTCGCCCGCAAGCGCGGCAAGGGCATCAAGCTGGTCCCGGGTCTCTGCCTGGCCATCGAGCCGATGGTCTCCCTCGGCACGGCCCGCACCGAGGTGCTGGAGGACGAGTGGACCGTCATCACCACCGACGGCACCTGGTCCTCCCACTGGGAGCACTCCATCGCCCTCACCGAGCAGGGCCCGCTGGTCCTGACCGCTCCGGACTGCGGCCGCGAGAAGCTGGCGCAGTACGGGGTGGAGGCGGCGCCCGACCCGCTGGGCTGATTGGGAGCCACCGCGAGGTCTAAGGATCTCCCGCGGTGGGCAAACTTGACGGATTCGTCTTTTGGAGTCCGCTGACGTAGACTGACTCGTCGGCTCTCGTGCATCCGTGTGTCCGCATACGAGTGACGAAGTCGATCAAGGTAGCCGATTCGAAAGGCGAAGCGTGGCCAAGAAGCAAGGTGCCATCGAAATTGAGGGCACCGTGATCGAGTCCCTCCCGAACGCCATGTTCAAGGTGGAACTCCAGAACGGTCACAAGGTCCTCGCGCACATCTCCGGCAAGATGCGGATGCACTACATCCGAATCCTCCCGGACGACCGGGTCGTGGTGGAGCTCTCCCCGTACGACCTGACGCGTGGCCGGATCGTCTACCGCTACAAGTAGATCTTGCCCACATCTCGTTTCGGCGGGGTGCTGGCACTGACCCGGAGAACCTGACATCCCATGAAGGTCAAGCCGAGCGTCAAGAAGATCTGCGACAAGTGCAAGGTGATCCGCCGTCACGGTCGGGTCATGGTCATCTGCGACAACCTGCGCCACAAGCAGCGCCAGGGCTGACGCACGACCCCCTGCATCTCGCAGTACTTCGCGCGACGCACGTAAACGTACATACGCAGAACCCGTCCAAGCCACGGCTGACGACACCTCCGGCGGGGGCCGGGGACCCGGGCGTACCACCTCTCTCCGAGAGGTCGGCGGTCGGGAGTGGTTCTGTGGAAGACCCCCGAAATAACAACTGGAGCCATTGAATGGCACGCGTTTCAGGTGTTGACATCCCGCGCGAAAAGCGCGTGGAGGTTGCCCTCACCTACGTCTTCGGTATCGGGCGCACCCGGTCCAAGGAGATCCTCGCCGCCGCCGGCGTGAACCCCAACACCCGCGTTCGTGACCTGGCCGAAGAGGACCTGGTCAAGATCCGCGAGTACGTGGACGCCAACCTCCGCACCGAGGGTGACCTTCGCCGCGAGATCCAGGGCGACATCCGCCGCAAGATCGAGATCGGCTGCTACCAGGGCATTCGCCACCGTCGCGGTCTGCCGGTCCACGGCCAGCGCACCAGCACGAACGCTCGTACCCGCAAGGGCCCGCGTCGCGCGATCGCCGGTAAGAAGAAGCCGGGCAAGAAGTAGTCCTCAGCGGACGCACTGCGAGCGTCCGGTTCGCCGGACAACCGCAGTATCCAGCGGTCTTCGCTGTAGGACCGATCACCTCCCCTCTCCATCTGGAGTCAAGACATGCCCCCCAAGGGTCGTCAGGGCGCAGCCAAGAAGGTGCGTCGCAAGGAAAAGAAGAACGTCGCTCACGGGCACGCCCACATCAAGAGCACGTTCAACAACACCATCGTCTCGATCACGGACCCCTCGGGCAACGTGATCTCCTGGGCCTCCGCCGGCCACGTCGGCTTCAAGGGCTCGCGCAAGTCCACCCCCTTCGCCGCGCAGATGGCCGCCGAGTCGGCCGCCCGCCGCGCGCAGGAGCACGGCATGCGCAAGGTCGACGTCTTCGTGAAGGGTCCGGGCTCCGGCCGCGAGACCGCGATCCGCTCCCTGCAGGCCACGGGCCTGGAGGTCGGTTCGATCCAGGACGTCACCCCGACGCCGCACAACGGCTGCCGTCCGCCGAAGCGTCGCCGCGTCTGATTCGCCACGGCCGGTGACGGCCGTGCGTCAGTAGCGTGGGTACGGGCGGTATGCCCCCTACGGGGGTGTGCCGCCCGTATCCTTGTTTCATCTGTCGGGTGTCAAATAGTGGGCGCCCACGACTGAAGGATTCACACATGCTTATCGCTCAGCGTCCGTCGCTGACCGAAGAGGTCGTTGACGAGTTCCGCTCGCGGTTCGTCATCGAGCCGCTGGAGCCGGGCTTCGGCTACACGCTCGGCAACTCCCTGCGCCGCACGCTCCTCTCCTCGATCCCGGGTGCCGCTGTCACCAGCATCCGTATCGACGGTGTCCTGCACGAGTTCACCACCGTGCCGGGCGTCAAGGAGGACGTGACCGACCTCATCCTCAACATCAAGCAGCTGGTCGTCTCCTCGGAGCACGACGAGCCGGTCGTGATGTACCTGCGCAAGCAGGGTCCCGGCCTGGTCACCGCTGCTGACATCGCCCCGCCGGCCGGTGTCGAGGTCCACAACCCGGACCTCGTCCTGGCGACGCTGAACGGCAAGGGCAAGCTGGAGATGGAGCTGACCGTCGAGCGCGGTCGCGGCTACGTCTCCGCCGTCCAGAACAAGCAGGCGGGCCAGGAGATCGGCCGGATTCCGGTCGACTCCATCTACTCGCCGGTGCTCAAGGTCACGTACAAGGTCGAGGCGACCCGTGTCGAGCAGCGCACCGACTTCGACAAGCTGATCGTCGACGTCGAGACCAAGCAGGCCATGCGTCCCCGTGACGCCATGGCGTCGGCCGGTAAGACCCTGGTCGAGCTGTTCGGTCTGGCGCGCGAGCTCAACATCGACGCCGAGGGCATCGACATGGGCCCCTCGCCCACGGACGCCGCGCTCGCCGCCGATCTGGCGCTGCCGATCGAGGAGCTGGAGCTCACGGTCCGCTCGTACAACTGCCTCAAGCGCGAGGGCATCCACTCGGTGGGCGAGCTCGTGGCCCGCTCCGAGGCGGACCTGCTCGACATCCGCAACTTCGGTGCGAAGTCGATCGACGAGGTCAAGGCGAAGCTGGCCGGTATGGGCCTGGCGCTGAAGGACTCGCCTCCCGGCTTCGACCCGACCGCCGCGGCCGACGCGTTCGGTGCGGATGACGACGCGGACGCCGGTTTCGTGGAGACCGAGCAGTACTAGTACGCCTCCGGCCGGGGCCCCCGGATTCTCCGGGTGCCCCGGACCGGGCGAGGCTCCGGCCTCAATCGCCGTTCGGGCTCGAGTTCGGCTCGGACGGGCTGGAAGTGTTTTCCGGCACCTGGACTTCTGTGTGGCGACCGCCGCACGGGAACTGACACCGGTACCTGATACGGCCGGTGCAGCACACAAGGAGAAAACCATGCCTCAGCCCGCCAAGGGTGCCCGTCTGGGCGGCAGCGCTGCGCACGAGAAGCTTCTTCTCAACAACCTTGCGAAGTCGCTGTTCGAGCACGGCCGCATCACCACGACCGAGGCCAAGGCCCGCCGCCTGCGTCCGGTCGCCGAGCGTTTCATCACCAAGGCGAAGAAGGGCGACATCCACAACCGTCGCCTGGTGCTGCAGTCGATCACGGACAAGGGCATCGTGCACACGCTCTTCACCGAGATCGCCCCGCGGTACGAGAACCGCCCCGGTGGTTACACCCGCATCACCAAGATCGGCAACCGTCGTGGCGACAACGCCCCGATGGCCGTCATCGAGCTGGTCGAGGCCCTGACCGTGGCGCAGGCCGCCACCGGTGAGGCCGAGGCCGCCACGAAGCGTGCGGTCAAGGAAGACGCCCTCAAGAAGGACGAGACCCCGGTCGAGTCCGTCGAGGACGTCAAGCCGGCCGAGGCCGACGAGGAGTCCAAGGACGCCTGAGCGTTCTGAGACCTCTGGACGGGCCCGCATCACCCTTCGGGGCGGTGCGGGCCCGTTTCGCTGTGTACGGATCTTGAGAGGATCGCTGGTGTGAGTGACGTGGTGGAGCCCGGATTCGTACGGGTGCGGCTGGACCTGGCCTATGACGGCAAGGACTTCTCGGGCTGGGCGAAGCAGACCGGCCGGAGGACCGTCCAGGGGGAGATCGAGGACGCGCTGCGGACCGTGACCCGCTCCCCGCGAAACTACGACCTGACCGTGGCAGGGCGCACCGACGCCGGCGTGCACTCCCGGGGCCAGGTCGCGCACGTGGACCTGCCGGCCGAGGTGTGGGCCGAGCATGCGGAGAAGCTGCTGCGGCGGATGGCCGGCCGGATGGCGCCCGATGTTCGGATCCGGCGCATCGAGGAGGCGCCGGCCGGGTTCAACGCCCGCTTCTCCGCCTTGTGGCGCCGGTACGCGTACCGGATCTCGGACGGGCCGGGCGGGGTCGATCCGCTGGTGCGCGGTCATGTCCTGTGGCACGACCGGCCGTTGGACCTCGACGCGATGAACGCGGCGGCGGCGCGCATGACGGGTGAGCACGACTTCGCCGCGTACTGCAAGAAGCGTGAGGGTGCCACGACCATCCGGACGTTGCAGAAGCTGAGCTGGGTACGTGACGGGGCGTCCGGGATCATCACCGGCACCGTGCAGGCCGACGCCTTCTGCCACAACATGGTGCGGGCGCTGGTCGGGGCGATGCTGTTCGTGGGCGACGGGCGCCGTCCGGCCCCGTGGCCGGCCGAGGTGCTGGCCGCCCGGGTCCGCGACCCGGGCGTGCACGTGGTGCGGCCGCACGGGCTGACGCTGGAGGAAGTCGCATACCCGGCCGACGAGTTGCTCGCCGCCAGGGCAGTGGAGGCGCGGAACGTGCGGACGCTGCCGGGGGCCGGCTGCTGCTGACGGCAGGCCTGTCAGGTTGTCGTACGTCTGCGACGGCGCAGCGCGGTCGTGAGGGAGCCGGCCAGATACAGCGCCGCGCCGCTCAGCAACGAGGAGCGGAACCAGCCGATCCGCGGACTCCACCAGGCGAGGACGGCGGCCGCACCCACGGCCACCAGCGCGGCGGTCCGGAGCAGCCACCAGCGGGTCGTCCGCGGGGTGTCGTCGTCGGTCGCCGGCGGATGGCTGCCGGTGCTCGTCGTCATCGTGTCGCGCATCCCCGCCAGGATGGAGCGGCGGGCCTGCACCCGCGCGCCGGGGATGTCGCCGAGGATCTCGGGGTCCCCGCCGAAGCCGGTCGGCACGGGCGGAAGGCCGAGAGCGGTCACCAGGTCGGCCTGGTGGCGGACCGGGTCGCCGGTGGCGCGCAGGATGTGGGCCAGCGGGCGCGGGTCCGCCACCCGGTACAGATGTGCGAGCTCCGCGGCGACGTCCTGTACGTCGGCGTGGTCCGGGGCGGGGGATTCGGCGTCCCAGGTGTGCGTCGCGATCTGCCGGCCCTGGTGGAGGGCGGTGACGGTGCAGCGCTCGGGGGTGCGGTGCAGCACCAGGGCGGGCCAGCTCTCACCGGTCGTGAAGGTCTCCGCCGCCGCGGTCAGCGGCTCCTCCGGCAGCAGCGCCGCGCGCCGCCCGCGGGTGGCCTCGGGGACCACCTCCACATAGCTGTAGCCTTCGCCGGCCGGAGCCGTACGCAGTGAGAATCCGCAGATCAGAGCGGCCTGGGCCACGACGGCCGGGGGCGCGGGAACGATGGCGACGGCGCGCGGGGTGAGGGCCGCCCAGTCGGGGGCGACGGCGGGCGGCTCGGGCGGACGGCGGAAGAGCGGGATCTCCGCAGCGAGGTCCAGCCGGACGTCGGACCGGGCTTCGAGGAACTCGGTACGGGGGTCGCCGAGCCGGTTCCACGGGTACTCGGTGGCGTGGACGCCGATGGCCCGGAACACGTCGAGGGCCTCGGCAGGCCGCGCCGACATGATCAGCAACAGGGCCAGTTCGTTGCGGAACCCGGCGGCCTCGCGGTCGCCGGCCCCGTCGTAGGTGTCGGAGAGGCTCAGTGCCCTGGTGATGGCCGCGTCGACCTTGGGCCCGTACGGGTCGGGGCCCTCGGGCTCGTCCGCCTCGGACAGCCGGTACTCCAGTGCCGCCTGGAGCGGCAGCGCGTGCAGCCTGGAGCCGGGCGGGGCGGACGCGGCCACGCGCTCCGCGTACCGGAACATCTCCTCGTGCGAGCCGTACCACTTGGCGCACAGGTACTGCAGCGCCTGCGCGTGGCAGCCGAAGTGGTGCGGGTCGCGGGCCTCGGCCTCGGCGAGGTAGGCGTCGAAGACCTCCCGCGGGGCCTGTATGCCGCGGGCATGGGTGAGCGCGATGCGCCAGGGGACCGGGTCGGCGGGGTTGAGCTCGGCCGCGGCGCCGATCACGGGCACGGCGTCCTCCAGCAGCGCGAAGAAGGCCTGGAACTGGTCCCGTTCGACATCCTTCGCGCGGGCGCCCGTCCGTACCTTCCACGCCTGGTGGAGGTGGAAGTCGGCCACGACGAGGAGCGCGTCGGGGTCGTCGGGGGACTCCGCCAGCCAGGCGTCCAGCCAGCCGTCGTGGTGCAGCGCGGTCCGGGCCAGCCGGCTCACGTACGCGTCCCTGCGCTCCCACTGGGCGTGTGCCCTGGTCGAGGCGAGAAGCTCCCGCGCGGGGGCGTGGTCACCGGCTGTCGCGGCGGTCAGGGCAGCGCGCAGCGGTGCGTCCGGCGGGTCGAGGACGACGGCCTCGTCGGGCGCCAGGTCGACGCCGATGGCATCGCGGTGGCGCAGGATGCGCAGGAAGGAGACCAGGAAGACGAGACGCACAGCAGCGGTCCTCCGCATCCGGGAGAGGTGACGTAACCGAAGGACGGGCTGGTCAGGCGGCCGGGGCCGTAGCAGCGGCGGAAGCCTGGACCTCGCCGCGCTGACGGATCTGACGGAAGGTGAAGTTCGTCAGGTCGTCACCGACGGCGAACACGTTCTTGTCGGCCTTGGTGACGTTCTTGCCGCTGGTGAAGCCGCCAACCGTGAAGTAGGCATATCGGCCGTAGGAGTTGGCCGTGCGACGGCAGACGGCGCCGCCGCGGCAGAAGGTCGGCACGCCCGCACCGCTCAGCGATGCCAGGCCTCCGCTGGCCTGCTGGGCGGCCTTCTTGGCCTGGGCCTCGGTCTCGAAGACCGCGAGGCCGATGGTCACGGCCACCCCGCTGCGGCTGTAGGTGGCCCTGATGACCTGGTCGCAGCCGTTGTTCGTGAGGATCGAACCGAGTGCGCCCTGAGTGGTCGTGGCGCACTTCGTGGTGCGTTGCGTCGCGCCCTTGGCGTAGACGCGGTCACCCATCGTCAGCTTCCTGCCGGGGAAGAAGGCGTCCACGGTGACGGGCGCCCGGTCCTTCCGCACGTCGGATATGTAGTCCTTCGGATCCGGCGGGGGCGCCGGGGCCACCGAGGAGAACGACGGCTCCGGCTGTGCCGACTGACTGGGCAGATCGGTCGCCGACGGCAGCTCGCTCGCGTTCTTGCCCGACGTGCCGCCGGTGTCGTTCCTGTCGGTCGAGATGACCGCCGTCGCCACGATCGCGGCGACCGCGGCGGTGGCCAGCGCGCCCCCGCCGATCATCAGCCACCTCTTGCGCCTGGTGCGTGCCGCCGATGCCTCGGCCAGCGCCGCCCAGTCCGGAGTATCAGTGCCCCCGGGCCCCCAGGAGGGCCCCCCTTGCCCAAAGCTCATGCCGCGAATCCTAGGCCCTGGGTAATCCGGTTGGGCCACAGGTTCGCCGCCCGTGACAATGCTGTGCATGGGACATCTTGAAGCAGGCCATCTCGAGTACTACCTACCGGACGGGCGGGTGCTGCTCGGCGATGCTTCGTTCCGTGTGGCGGACGGCGCCGTCGTCGCCCTCGTCGGGGCGAACGGCGCCGGTAAGACCACGCTGCTCAGGCTGCTCGCCGGGGAGATCCAGCCGCACGGCGGATCGGTCTCGGTGAGCGGCGGACTCGGCGTGATGCAGCAGTTCGTCGGCTCGGTGCGGGACGAGCGCACGGTGCGGGACCTGCTGGTGTCCGTGGCCCAGCCCCGGATCCGCGAGGCCGCGCAGGCGGTCGACCGGGCCGAGGCACTGATCCTCACCACCGACGACGAGGCCGCGCAGATGACGTACGCGCAGGCGCTGAGCGACTGGGCGGAGGCGCGCGGGTACGAGGCCGAGACGGTCTGGGACATGTGCACCATGGCCGCGCTCGGCGTCCCGTACGAGAAGGCGCAGTGGCGCGAGGTGCGCACGCTGTCCGGCGGGGAGCAGAAGCGGCTGGTCCTGGAGGCGCTGCTGCGCGGGCCGGACGAGGTGCTGCTGCTCGACGAGCCGGACAACTATCTCGACGTCCCCGGCAAGCGCTGGCTGGAGGAGAAGCTGAAGGAGACCCGTAAGACGGTCCTCTTCGTCTCCCACGACCGGGAGCTGCTCTCCCGCGCCGCCGAGAAGATCGTCAGCGTGGAGCCCAGCCCGGCCGGCAGTGACGTCTGGGTGCACGGTGGCGGCTTCGCCACGTACCACCAGGCCCGCAAGGAAAGGTTCGCGCGCTTCGAGGAACTGCTGCGCCGCTGGGAGGAGGAGCACGCCCGGCTGAAGGCGCTCGTCCTGCGGATGCGGCAGCAGGCCGCGAACAGCCCCGACATGGCGAACCGCTACCACGCGATGCAGACCCGCTTCAAGAAGTTCGAGGAGGCCGGTCCGCCGCCTGAGCCGCCGCGCGAGCAGGACATCAAGATGAGGCTGCGCGGCGGCCGGACCGGGGTGCGGGCGGTGACCTGCAAGAACCTGGAGCTGACCGGCCTGATGAAGCCGTTCGACCTGGAGATCTTCTACGGGGAGCGGGTCGCCGTCCTCGGCTCCAACGGATCGGGCAAGTCGCACTTCCTGCGGCTGCTGGCGGGCGAGCCGGTGGCGCACACGGGGGAGTGGAAGCTCGGGGCGAGGGTGGTGCCCGGACACTTCGCGCAGACCCACGCCCATCCGGAGCTGCTGGGCAAGACGCTCGTCGAGATCCTGTGGACGGAACAGGCCAAGGACCGGGGCGGCGCCATGTCCGTACTGCGGCGGTACGAGCTGGAGCGGCAGGGGGACCAGCCGTTCGAGAAGCTGTCCGGCGGCCAGCAGGCCCGCTTCCAGATCCTGCTCCTGGAGCTGGCCGGCACGACCGCGCTGCTTCTGGACGAGCCGACCGACAACCTGGACCTGGAGTCGGCCGAGGCGCTCCAGGACGGCCTTGAGGTGTACGACGGCACGGTGATGGCCGTCACCCACGACCGGTGGTTCGCGAAGTCCTTCGACCGGTATCTGGTGTTCGGCTCGGACGGGGTCGTACGGGAGACGACGGAGCCGGTGTGGGACGAGCGGCGGGTGGAACGGGCGCGCTGACCACGCGCGGTGCGGGGTTCGCGTGGTGGGGGGTTCCGTCCTCAATCGCCGGACGGGCTTGTGTGCGGGGTCCCCGCGGGGCGCTGTTGTCCGGTGGGTGGGGGTGGTGCCCCTCCGGGCAGACTCCTCAAAAATGGCGTGTGCACCCGACGACGCACTCGTACCCGGGTCGTACGCCATTTTCTGCGGGGACTGCCCTGCACGTCCCCACCCGCTCTCGCCGGCGTCTGCACACCGGCGAATCGACTGTCGCAGACGCAGGGCGGCCGGGTTCGGGGGCGTGCAGGGGAGTCCCCGCAGGACGACGAACGGATACCCGGGTACAACTGCGTACCCGCGGAACGTTCGTCGTCTGAGGAGACGCCCCGGAGGGACCCCGGACCCCCACCCACCGAACACAGGCGCCCCGCGGGGCACCCGCACCACCAAGCCCGTCCGGCGATTGAGGACAGAACCCGCGCCCCGGCAGAACCCCCGCCCCGGCACACCCCGCCGCCCGCTCAAGGGCCCCGTTTTGACCCGTCCGGGGCGGGGCGGGTACTCTCGGGGACTGTTATACGTATTGGCTTCGTCGTTCTCACGCGAAGGGCCCTTACGTAGGTTCCCTGGAGCAGTTACCAGTGGCTCGCATACGGGCAGCGTCCCCGGCCTTGTGAGCCCCAGCTGCATATCGCTTCAGGGGTGCCGTGTGTCTGGACCCCATCCACTGAAGAAGCGAAGGCTACGAAGTGCGCACGTACAGCCCCAAGCCCGGCGATGTCACTCGCCAGTGGCACATCATTGACGCCGAGGACATCGTCCTGGGCCGTCTGGCCACCACGGCTGCGAACCTCCTCCGAGGCAAGCACAAGGCGATCTACGCCCCCCACATGGACATGGGCGACTTCGTCATCATCATCAACGCCGACAAGGTTCACCTGTCCGGCAACAAGAAGACCCAGAAGATGGCGTACCGTCACTCCGGGTTCCCGGGTGGTCTCCGTTCCGTTCGTTACGACGAGCTGCTCGCGAAGAACCCCGAGAAGGCCGTCGAGAAGGCCATCAAGGGCATGATCCCCAAGAACACCCTGGGCCGTCAGATGATCTCGAAGCTGAAGGTCTACGCGGGTGACCAGCACCCGCACGCTGCGCAGCAGCCGGTCCCGTTCGAGATCACCCAGGTCGCGCAGTAGTTCCGGCCTCCCCCCAAAGACGTAAAGAAAGATCTGAGGAGAATCGTGGCCGAGACCACTGTTGAGACCCCCATCGAGGGCACCGAGGGCGAGGAGACCTTCGCCGAGGTGACCACCTTCGAGTCCGAGGTCCCCGTCGAGGGTGAGTACACCTCCGAGTCGCTCGCAGGCCGCTTCGGCGACCCGCAGCCCGCGGCCGGCCTTGGCCGTCGCAAGAACGCCATCGCCCGCGTCCGGATCGTTCCGGGCACCGGCAAGTGGAAGATCAACGGTCGCACCCTTGAGGACTACTTCCCCAACAAGGTGCACCAGCAGGAAGTCAACGAGCCCTTCAAGATTCTCGAGCTCGACGGTCGCTACGACGTCGTGGCCCGCATCTCGGGTGGCGGTGTCTCCGGTCAGGCCGGTGCCCTGCGCCTCGGTGTGGCCCGCTCGCTGAACGAGGCGGACGTGGACAACAACCGCGCCACGCTGAAGAAGGCCGGCTTCCTCTCCCGCGACGACCGTGCGGTCGAGCGCAAGAAGGCCGGTCTCAAGAAGGCCCGTAAGGCCCCGCAGTACAGCAAGCGCTAAACCGCCTGCTCAACCGCGTTACTCGTTCGCCCCGGCGGCACTCTTCGTGCTGCCGGGGCGTTCGTTTATTGACAGCCTCGGGCATATAACGGCATAAGGCGTTCATAGGCTTGATGTGCTTGTTGCTTACTTAGTCTGAATTTTTTTGCGTTTCGGAGCACTTTCGGAGGACACCAGTGGGACGACTCTTCGGCACGGACGGCGTGCGCGGTGTCGCGAATGCGGACCTGACGGCCGAGCTCGCGCTCGGTCTCTCGGTCGCGGCGGCACACGTACTGGCCGAGGCGGGCACCTTCGAGGGCCATCGGCCGACGGCCGTGGTCGGCCGCGACCCCCGCGCCTCCGGAGAGTTCCTGGAGGCCGCCGTGGTGGCCGGCCTCGCCAGCGCGGGCGTCGACGTCCTGCGCGTCGGCGTGCTGCCGACCCCGGCGGTGGCCTATCTCACCGGCGCCCTGGGCGCCGACATCGGCGTGATGCTCTCCGCCAGCCACAACGCCATGCCGGACAACGGTGTCAAGTTCTTCGCCCGTGGCGGCCACAAGCTCGCCGACGAGCTGGAGGACCGCATCGAGACGGTCTACGAGCAGCACCGCACCGGCGAGCCGTGGGCCCGTCCCACCGGCGCCGGTGTGGGCCGTGTCAGCGACTACGCCGAGGGCTTCGACCGTTACGTCGCCCACCTCATCGGAGTGCTCCCCAACCGCCTCGACGGTCTGAAGGTCGTCCTGGACGAGGCGCACGGCGCCGCCGCCCACGTCTCGCCCGAGGCGTTCGCCCGGGCCGGTGCCGAGGTCGTCACGATCGGCGCCGAGCCGGACGGCCTGAACATCAACGACGGCTGCGGCTCCACTCACCTGTCGCTGCTCCGCGCCGCCGTCGTCGAGCACGGGGCCGACCTCGGCATCGCGCACGACGGCGACGCCGACCGCTGCCTGGCGGTGGACGGCGCGGGCGAGGAGATCGACGGCGACCAGATCCTGGCCGTGCTGGCCCTCGCCATGCGCGAGGCCGGGCAGCTGCGCAAGGACACCGTGGTCGGCACCGTGATGTCGAACCTCGGCTTCAAGATCGCCATGGAGCGCGAGGGCATCCAGCTCGTCCAGACGGCCGTGGGCGACCGCTACGTCCTGGAGTCGATGAAGGCCGAGGGCTACGCGCTCGGCGGCGAGCAGTCCGGTCACGTCATCGTCCTGGACCACGCCACGACGGGCGACGGCACGCTGACCGGTCTGATGCTGGCGGCCCGCGTCGCCGCCACCGGCCGCTCGCTCGCCGAGCTGGCCGGTGTGATGGAGCGCCTGCCGCAGGTCCTCGTGAACGTGCCGGACGTCGACAAGTCCCGCGTCGGCACCTCCCCGGAGCTGGCCGCGGCCGTCGCCGAGGCCGAGCGCGAGCTGGGCGCCACCGGCCGGGTGCTGCTGCGCCAGTCGGGTACGGAACCGCTGGTACGGGTCATGGTCGAGGCGGCCGACATCGAGCAGGCGCGCGCGGTGGCCGGGCGGCTGGCCGACGTGGTGAAGTCCGCACTGGGCTGAGCGCCGGGAGGGGGGCGGGTGCGCGGTGGACCGCCGCATCCGCCCCCTCAGCGCGTCGGCGCGGTCGGCTTCGTGTGGGCGCGCTGGTGGGCCCGCTGGTGGTGCCGGGTCGTCCGCCAGAGGGCCTTCTGGGCCAGCAGCGTCAGCGTCCCGGCGAGCACGATCCCGCCCAGGTTCGCCAGCAACTGCTGGATGGACCCCGTCATCTGCCCGTAGTCGCGGTAGCTGAAGGCCACCGCCGCATTGGCCGCGGCCGGCACGGTCGTCACCGAGATCGCGACGCCGATGAGCGCGCCGGACTTCGCCGAGGTCAGGGAGAGCGTCCCGGCGATGCCGGCGAGGAACGCCACCACGAACGACATCCAGTCCGGCTGCCAGACGAACGCCGTGTTGGGTCGGTCCGCCTCGATCATCGCCTCGTCGAACAGCCCGAAGGCGTTCATCAGCCAGGCGAAGGCGACCGTCAGCAGCATGGCCGCGGCGAAGCCCCCGATCAGCGCCGTCAGCGAGCGCCACACGAGGCGCGGGGCGCGCTGCACCAGTGCCGTGGAGATCCCCGCGAGCGGTCCGAACTCGGGCCCCACCGCCATCGCACCCACGATCAGGATCGCGTTGTCGAGCATCACACCGCAGGCGGCGAGCATCGTCGCGACCGCGAGGAACGCCACGTAGGTGGCGCTGAACGTGGAGTCGTCGTGCGTGGCCTCCACCAGCTCTTCCCACAGCACCGCGTCCGCGCCCTCGCCCGGAGCGGCTTCCTCGGCCCGGTCGGCGCGTGCGGAGAGGGTCAGATCCATGTTCTCGACGGTGATCGCCCCGTACCGGTCGAGCCCGAGCCGCCGCAGCTCCGCGATCAGCTCGTCACCCGCCTCGCGTGCGACATCGCACAGGACGATGTCCCCCACCGGATCACGCGCGACTCCCGGCAGCACCGCGAGATGGGTGGTCCCCACGGTCCGCTCCAGCAGGTCGGTCACCTCGTCCGTGCGGTCGGCGGGGACGAGGAGGCGGAGATGCAGCACGGTGCACCCTTTCCGGGATCAGAGCTTGCGCAGGGACAGGCGCTGGACCTTGTGGTCGGGGCCTTTGCGGAGCACCAGCGTGGCACGGCCGCGGGTCGGTGCCACGTTCTCCACCAGATTGGGCTTGTTGATGGTCCGCCACATCGTCGCCGCGTACTCCATCGCCTCCGCCTCGGAGACCTGCGTGTACTTGCGGAAGTACGAGGACGGGTCCTGGAACGCCGTGGCGCGCAGCTTGCGGAAGCGGTTGAGGTACCAGGTCTCGATGTCCTCGGGCCGCGCGTCCACGTACACGCTGAAGTCGAAGTAGTCCGCCAGCCCGACCCGGGTGCGGCCGTCCTTGCCGGGGAGTGCGGGCTGCAGCACGTTCAGCCCCTCGACGATGAGGATGTCCGGGCGCCTCACGGTGAGCCGCTCGCCCGGCACGATGTCGTAGATCAGGTGGGAGTAGACGGGGGCGGTCACCTCCTCCTTGCCCGCCTTGATGTCGGCGACGAACCGGGTCAGGGCGCGCCGGTCGTACGACTCCGGGAAGCCCTTGCGCGACATCAGGCCGCGCGCGTGGAGCTCCTTCATCGGCAGCAGGAACCCGTCCGTGGTCACCAGCTCCACCCGCGGGTGCTCCGGCCAGCGGGCCAGCAGCGCCTGGAGGATACGGGCGCTGGTGGACTTGCCGACCGCGACACTGCCCGCCACCCCTATGACGAACGGGGTCCCGCGCTGTGCCCCGTGCCCGTTCCCCGCGTCCCCGAGGAAGGTGTTCAGCGCGCCCCGCAGCCCGGAGGTGGCCTGGACGTACAGATTGAGCAGGCGCGAGAGCGGCAGGTACACGTCGCGCACCTCGTCGAGGTCGATGACGTCCCCGAGCCCGCGCAGCCGCTCCACCTCGTCGGCGGTCAGCGGCAGCGGCGTCTTGTCGCGCAGGGCGCTCCACTCCGCCCGGGAGAGGTCGACGTACGGCGTCGCGGCGGGCTCGGCGCGTCGGTTCGTGCTCCGTGTGGGCGAGGTGATCACGGGTTCATTGTTGCGGGAGTTCGACGGGAGTTCGAACGGAGCGGGGGGTGGTCTCGGTCACGTGGGACCGTGCGGGAGGCGCGTCACGCGGGTGCACGGTTTCGGTGGTGCCGGTCTCCCGGTTCAGGCCCTAGGGGTGCTCCTCGGTGGCGTGGGAGTCGGTGAGCGTGAGCGCACCGCCTGCCGCGACCAGGCCGACGACGACCGCCAGTACGGCGTAGGTGATCCGTTCGCCGTGGAAGAACGATGCCACCAGAGCGTCGCTCCAGGTGCCTGCGGGCAGCTGGGTGGTGACCAGTGCGGCGATCAGGGTGCCGACCACGGCGGTGCCGATGCTGCTTCCGACCTCCTGGGCGGTGTCGTTGAGCGCCGTGCCGATCGATGTGCGGTTGCCCGGCATGGCGTCGACGAGCGCGATGGCGCAGATCGTCATGACGGTGCGCAGGCCGACGGTCATCAGGACCATGCAGGCCGCGATGGCGCCGTACCCGTGGTCGACGCCCCAGGAAAGCCCGGCCAGTGAGCCGGCCAGGCAGGCCGCGCCGGCCAGGCAGGCGATGCGGTGGCCGAACCTTGCCGCGAGCCACTCGGACAGGGGGGTCGCGGCGATCATCGTCACGATGAGCGGCAGGTTCGCCAGGCCGGCCCGTACGGGGCTCCACCCGTAGGCGTACTGGAAGTGGAGGATCAGCCCGAACATCACGGCGGCCATCGCGATGGCTGTGCCGATCTGTGCGATGGCGGCGCCGCGCACGGTGCCGTTGGAGAAGAGGCGGAGGTCCAGCATCGGCGAGGCGCTGCGGCGCTCGTGCCACACGAACGCGATCCCCGCGGCGAGGGCGCCGAGCACCGAGGCGAGTGTGGTCGTGGAGAGCCAGCCGTGCTCCACGCCGCTCGTCAGTGAGTAGCAGGCGAGACCGATGGTGGTGACGCTCAGTGCGGCGCCCGGCAGATCGAGCTTGTCGCGGGTCAGGTCCTGCGGGCGGTCGGCCGGGACGCCGAGGCGGACGCCGATGGCCGCGATCAGGGCGATCGGGGCGTTGACGATCAGGAGCCACTGCCACCGCACGTGCGCCAGGGCGGTGCCGCCCAGCAGGGGGCCGAGAACGAAGCCGGACATGCCGACGACGATCATCAGGGTCATGGCGCGCATCCGCAGCGCCTTGTCGTCGAACAGCCGGAAGACCAGCGAGTTGGTGATGGGGGCCATCGCCGCCGCGGCGATGCCGAGGCCGGCCCGCAGGGTGATGAGCTCGCCCGCTGTGGAGACCGCGACGACGCCCAGGCTCAGCAGGCCGAACACCGCCAGGCCGACCAGCAGCACACGGCGGCGCCCGAGCCGGTCGGCCATGGATCCCGCCGTCAGCAGCAGCCCGCCGAAGGTCAGCGAGTACGCGCCGGTGACCCACTGCAGCGACGTCGTGCCGCTGTCGAGGTCGCGGCCGATCGTGGGCAGCGCGATCGAGAGCAGGGTGTTGTCGACCATCTCGACGAAGAAGGCCAGGCAGAGCGCGGCCAGAGGTATCCATGCGGCGCGCAGGGACGGATAGGTGCGTGGCGCGGCGGGCGCGGTGGCGGTGGCGGTGGTGGTCATGACGGGCCTCCCTCCGGAACGTCGTCGGATATCGAACGACGTTCCACTATGGAACGTGGTTCGACCATAGAACGTGGTTCGATAAATGCGCAAGCTGTGATTGGATGGGGACCATGACAGGCCCGCGACCACGACCCGCCGATCGCCCGTCCCGAGGACGTCAGCGTGGATCGCACTCCATGGAGGCCGTCCTCTCCGCGGCTGTGGCCCTGCTCGACGAGGCGGGCGAGCAGGCGTTGACCATCCGCGCCCTCGCGGCCCGGCTCGGCACGGGCGTCGGCAGCATCTACTGGTACGTCTCGGGCAAGGACGACCTGCTCGACCGCGCCATCGACCACGTGCTCGGCGGGGTGCTGACCGCCGTCGAGGGGCAGCGCAGCAGCGGCGACCCGATCGACGACCTGCGCGTGATGGCCGTCACCCTGTTCGACGCGGTCGTGGACCGGCCGTGGCTGGGTGCGCACTTCATGAAGAACATCGACGTCGAGGGAAACGCCCTGCGGCTCTACGAGGAGCTGGGGCAGAAGACGCTTCGACTCGACCTCACGCCGCGGCAGCGGTTCCACGCCGTGACGGCGGTCGTGGGCGTCGTGGTCGCCAATGCCGCCGACCTGGGGCAGGAGCCGCCCAAGGAAGTGGTCGAGGGACACGTGGGCCGCGAGGAGTTCCTCGGCCGCTACGCCGCTACGTGGCGCACGCTCGACGCCGGGAAGTATCCGTTCGTGCACGACATCGTCGACGAGTTCGACGGGCACGACGACAAGGAGCAGTTCCTCGCCGGGCTGGAGCTGACCCTGGCGGGCCTCCGCCGTCAGGCCGGGGCCTGACACAACGGCGCCGGGGCGCAGAACGCAGGGACGGCGGGTGTTCGTCGTGCCGCGCGGCGCCCCGCGCCCGGAGCGGGCCTGCGGCGGACGCGTACCCGCCCGCCGCGCGCAGCCCCATGATCACCCGGCTCGCCGCGTGCGTCCCCGCTGCTGCTAGTCTGCCGCCCCGCTGATCGGCCGGTGACGGTCCGCGGCGGGTCCGCATTCCTTACGCAGCAATGAGGTGCGCATGAAAGCAGGCAGAACCGGCGCCGTGATCACCCTCGCAGGGGCCCTCGCCCTTGTGCCGGTCACGGCGCCGACGGCGCAGGCCGCCGACACCGGGGTCACGGTGTCGCGGATCGTCATCAACGGCGGCAAGCCCGTCGTGGTGGGTACGTCGGACGTGAAGGAACCGCCCGTCACCTTCCGGATCACCCTTCCGTCCGGGTACAGCACCTCGGACCCCTTCGCGTACGACGCGGAACCGTTCCTGTACCACGACACCACTCCCAAGGCGGGAGCGGACGGCGGCGGCCTCTACATGGGCGGGTACACCTGTTACGAGACGAGCTCCCGGATCGCCGACTGCGAGGGCAGCCTGCGCATCGATCCGTACTACCGCATCGACTCGAACAACGACGCGACGACCTGGACGACCGGCGTCGTGGCGAGGCTCTTCAAGTCCAACGGCCAGCTCAAGGCCGAGGAGTACACGTCCACCTCCGGCCGCGTCCAGATCAAGCGGTGGGCGAAAGCCACGGTCAACGCCTCGCCGGAGCCGGTGACGAAGGGGAAGACGCTCACGGTGACCGGCACCCTCACGCGCGCGGACTGGGTGAAGCACAAGTACACCGCCGTCGCCGCGGGCCTCGCCCACCTGCAGTTCTGCAAGAAGGGCAGTGCGGTCTACACGACGGTGAAGTCCGTACGGTCGGGCTCCACGGGCGCCCTGAGGACGACCGTCAAGGCGTCCGCCGACGGCTACTGGCGCTGGAGCTTCGGCGGGTGGGACACCACGGGCAGCGCCGTCTCGACGGCCGACTACGTCGACGTGCGCTGAGCCGGCAGCGGGCAACGACAAGAGGCCGGCCGGGCGCTCGGGGCGCCCGGCCGGCCTCTTCCGTGTCGTGCGTCGTACTAGTCCGTGCCGGACTCCATCGCCGCGCGGTCCAGCATCTCGTCGGCCTCCGAGACCTCGCCGCGGGAGGCGATGGCCTGGGCGCCGCCCTCGGGCAGCGAACCGATGAGGCCGGTGGCGGCGGCCTGGGCCGCGCCGATGGCCGGGTTGGCGGTGCCGATCAGGCCGAGGCCCGCGTACTGCTCCAGCTTGGCGCGGGAGTCGGCGATGTCGAGGTTCCGCATCGTGAGCTGACCGATCCGGTCGACCGGGCCGAACGCGGAGTCCTCGGTGCGCTCCATGGACAGCTTGTCCGGGTGGTAGCTGAACGCCGGGCCCGTGGTGTCGAGGATGGAGTAGTCCTCGCCGCGCCGCAGCCGCAGCGTCACCTCGCCGGTGACGGCGGTGCCGACCCAGCGCTGGATCGACTCGCGCACCATGAGCGCCTGCGGGTCCAGCCAGCGGCCCTCGTACATCAGGCGACCGAGGCGGCGGCCCTCGTTGTGGTACTGGGCGAGGGTGTCCTCGTTGTGGATCGCGTTGACGAGGCGCTCGTACGCGGCGTGCAGCAGGGCCATGCCGGGGGCCTCGTAGATGCCGCGGCTCTTGGCCTCGATGATCCGGTTCTCGATCTGGTCCGACATGCCCATGCCGTGACGGCCACCGATGGTGTTCGCCTTCATCACCAGGTCGACGGCGGAGTCGAACTTCTCGCCGTTGATCGTCACCGGGCGGCCCTGGTCGAAGCCGATCGTGACGTCCTCGGTCTCGATCTCGACCGAGGGGTCCCAGAACTTCACACCCATGATCGGGTCGACGGTCTCCACACCGGTGTTCAGGTGCTCCAGCGTCTTCGCCTCGTGCGTGGCGCCCCAGATGTTGGCGTCGGTGGAGTACGCCTTCTCCGTGCTGTCGCGGTAGGGCAGGTCATGGGCGACCAGCCACTCCGACATCTCCTTGCGGCCGCCGAGCTCGGTCACGAAGTCCGCGTCGAGCCAGGGCTTGTAGATCCGCAGGTGCGGGTTGGCGAGGAGACCGTAGCGGTAGAACCGCTCGATGTCGTTGCCCTTGTACGTGGACCCGTCGCCCCAGATCTGGACGTCGTCCTCGAGCATCGCCCGCACCAGGAGCGTGCCCGTGACGGCGCGGCCGAGCGGCGTGGTGTTGAAGTACGCCCGCCCGCCCGAGCGGATGTGGAACGCCCCGCAGGTGAGCGCGGCCAGCCCCTCCTCGACGAGCGCCGCACGGCAGTCGACCAGACGCGCGAGCTCGGCGCCGTAGGCCTTGGCGCGACCGGGCACGGAGGCGATGTCGGGCTCGTCGTACTGACCGATGTCGGCGGTGTAGGTGCACGGGACAGCGCCCTTGTCGCGCATCCACGCGACCGCGACCGAGGTGTCGAGGCCGCCCGAGAAGGCGATGCCGACGCGCTCGCCGGTGGGCAGGGAGGTGAGGACCTTAGACATAGGAAGATTATGCATCATCTCGCATGATCATGCAAAGTCTTCGCCTTCGGCCCCGGGGATCCGTCGCGTCGCGCGGCTTCCGGGCCGACGGCCGTGTCCGCTTTACGGGTGGGTGATGGCCTGTTCCAACAGGACCTGGAGCGAGTGCTGCTGCTCGGGGGAGAGGGCGGCCAGCGGTGATTCCTGGGCGAGGAGCCCGAGAAGCCGTCCGCGCAGATCGTGGCCCTCCGGAGTGAGGATCAGGTGCCGGGCGCGGCGGTCGGTGGGGTGGGCGCGGCGTTCGACGAGGTTCTGCTTCTCGAGCTTGTCGATGACGAACGTCGCGTTGGAGGGCTCGCAGCCCATGCGTTCGGCGAGCTCCCGCATGGTCATCGGGCCCGTCATCTCCCGGAGGGCGGTCGCCTGCGCCGCGGTGAGGTTCAGGGTGACGGCGCGCCTGCGTACGTGGTCGGCGATCTGCTGGGCCAGTCCGTTCACCAGGCCGCAGATCTCCCGCTCGGCGATGGCCTGCGGTTCGGGGGGCGTCGTCGTCATGGCTCCATCCTAGCAAGTGCATCAAGTCATTATTATTCTTACTTGAATGATTCAAGCTTGATGCATATGGTGGAGCAGCCGCCGGGAGACCGGAAGACCCGCCCGACCGGCACCGGACGAAGAAGGAGAAGAAGAGGCCATGGCGAACTCCGCGCTCGACCAAGCCGACCGGTTGCGACCGGTGGAGATCCGCTCGCTCCAACTCGGCGGAACGAGGGCCACCGCCGACCGGTTGCGACGGCCGGCGGAGATCCGCTCGCTCCAGCTGGGCGGAACGAGGGTCACCTACGTGCCGGACGGCGATGTGCGGCTCAGGCCACGCGCCATGTTCCCGGACACCACCCACGACGTGTGGGCCGGTCGTCCGGAGTACCTGGACGCCTCGGGCCACCTCGTGGCGAGCATCGGCGCCCTGCTGGTGGAGCGCGGTGACCGTGCGCTGTTGATCGACGCGGGCTTCGGCCCGCAGACGCTTCCCGCGGCCCCGACCGGTCCGCGAGGTGTCATTCGCGGGGGTGCGCTGCTGGAGAATCTGGCCACCCTCGGGCGCCGGCCGGAGGAGATCGAGGCCATCGCGTTCACCCACCTCCACCCCGATCACACGGGTTGGGCCCGGCACCCCGCCCCGGGTGGCGCCCGGCCCCCGTTCGCCCACGCCGACTACCTGGTGAGCGAACCGGAGTGGTCCCGGACCGGGTCACCCGCAGGGCAGGACCTGGCCGAAGAGGTCGCCGGCATGGCGCACCGGGTGCGTCCGGTGGTGGACGGGCAGGAGATCTTCCCGGGCGTGCGCGTGCGGATCTCCGCAGGCCACACGGCCGGTCACGCCGAGTACGTCATCGCCTCGGGCGGACAGCGCCTGATCGCCTTCGGCGACGCCCTGCACTCGCCCGTCCAGGTCGAGCACCCCGCATGGTCCTCGTCCTTCGACCACGACCCCGTGGGGGCCGCCCACCACCGCCGCCGTCTCCTCGCCGAACTGGCCGAGCCCGGCACGATCGCCTTCGGCAACCACTTCGCCGACGTGGTGTTCGGCAGCGTCCGGCCGGACGTCGGTGGCCCCGCCTGGCATCCGCTGGATGTCTGACAGCACCCGGCGAAGGGGCCGCGGAAGCACGCGCAGTCGTGGCCCAACTGCTGTGTACGGCAGGGGGCGGCCCGGTCCGGCGGCCGGCTGCGGTCGCCCGACGCGGCGGCTATGCCGTGCCGGCGAGCTCCTGTCGGCAGTCGGCGCAGTGGCCGGGTTCGGGTGCTCTGAAGGCGCGGTCGCAGCCGTCGCAGTTCTGCAGTGGGTCGTGGAGCGGGGGCCGGTCGGCGGGTGGGGGTGGCGGCGGGAACTGTTCGGTGAGCCGGTACTCCAGGAACTTGACCGGGTATTTCAAGGGGAGGGGCAGGTCCGTGGTGAGGGCCCGCCTGATGGCTGCGGGGGTGGCCTTGCGTTCCAGCCAGGCGGCGACGGCGGGGGTGAGCTCCCTGATGTGGCCGTCGGAGAGGTCGAACGCGGTCGCCCGGCCGTTCAGGTCGAGCAGGAGCGCCGAGGCCGCCCGGTCCAGCTGGGGACTCGGCGTCACCGGCCGGGGTGGAGGCGCTTTCGGGGGCACGGCCGCGGCCACGGTCGCCGGTGCGGCGGGCGGCGCAGGCGGGAGGGGAGTGAAGTGGGCCCGTTCCGGGGCGTGTTCGGGCACCGAGGGCGTCCGCCTCGCTCTCGGCTCCGCCGCCGGGTTCGTACGCGGGCCCGTGCAGGGCTGGTTGTACGAGGTCGTGCGGGTGATGACGCGGCCGGAGGGGAGACGTTCGCGGGTGCGCGTGAGGTAGCCGTGCACCTCCAGCTCCCGCAGCGCTCCCGCGATCCGGGCCTCGCTCTCCGGGAAGCGCTCGACCAGGCACTTGATGCCGACCTTCGCCCCCGGGGGCAGCGACTGGATGTGCGTGGCGAGGCCGATCGCCAGGAGCGAGAGCTTGCTGTGCTGGGCGAGGTGGTTGCCGATGACCGTGAAGTGGCTGCTGTGGCGCACTTTCACGTGCACGACGCCGCCGGACGGGGCGTGGGAGGGGGAGATATCCTGCTGGGTATCCATCGGGAAGGTTCTTCTTCCTCGGTGGTCAGGCCCTCGCTCGGGATGCCTATCCCGGCGGGGGCCGTCTCAGTCTGAAGTTCGGTCTCGTGAGCATATGCCAGGCAACCGGGGCGAAATCCAGCTCAGTTGGCGAACCTCACCCGTGCGAGTGACGCGCCTGCGTGAACGTGTACGCATGTGCGCGGGGGGCCTGCTGAGGTCCACCCGGGTGGGTTCGGTTTGGTTGGTTTCTTCTTCCCGGAAGACTTAAAAGCCTTTTACGTCGTGGGCCACCGCGTCGCGGCCCACCGCGTCGTACTTCACCGGGTCGCGGCCCACCGGGTCGTGGTTTCCCGCCCCGGTCATCGCGATCTCCGCCCAGACGGTCTTGCGGGGGAACGGCCCGCGCTCGATGCCCCAGCGGGTGGCCAACGCCTCGACGAGCACCAGCCCCCGGCCCGACTCGTACGCCTCGGACTGCTCCAGGACGCGCGGCAGTTGCTCGCCGCGTGCGTCGGCGACCTCGATACGCAGCGTGTCCCCGTCGACCGTGAGCAGGACGCGGAAGTCCCGCCCCGGTACGTATCCGTGCAGTGCGGCGTTCGCCGCCAGTTCGGCGACGACGTGGCTCGCGTCCTCCAGCGGCAGGCCCCAGGAGCGAAGCTGCTCCCTCGCCAGCAGGCGGGCCAGGCGGGCGCCCCGGCGGGTGGCGGAGAGCTGCACGGCGAACTGGCCGGTCCGGGCGCGTGGTGGGGTGATTTCTCGGTTCACGTCACTCAGCGTGGCGGCCCGTGGCTACGCTGAACAGCAGTGACGCGTGTACGGACGGTGACTGTCCAGAGGGTGTGCGGGCCTGTCCCACGCGTACAGGGGTCAGGTGCCGGTCATGGGCGGAGGCGGGTGGCGTATGGGTGTCAACGACGGTACGGACGGGCCGGGATGGGGCGCCGAACCCGAGGACGATTCGGGTGCCGTGATCGCGGCGGTCGGCCGGCAGATCCGGCTCTGGCGGGAGGCCGCGGGGTTACGCGCCGCGGAGCTCGGCGAGGCGATCGGGTACGGGGAGAACCTGGTCTACAAGGTGGAGGCCGGAACGCGGATTCCGAAGCCGGAGTTCCTCGACCGGACCGACGAGGCGCTGGGGGCGGGCGGACGGATCGCCGCGATGAAGCAGGACGTGGCGGAGGCGCGGTACCCGAAGAAGGTCCGGGACCTGGCCAAGCTGGAGGGCGGTGCGGCGGAGCTCGGTTCGTACGCCAACGGCGTCATCGACGGCCTGCTCCAGACCGAGGGGTATGCGCGGGCGCTGTACGGAGAACGGCGTCCCGCGTACGCGGAGGAGGAGGTCGACCAGCTCGTGGCCGCGCGCATGTCCCGCCAGTCCATCTTCGCTCGCAAGCCTGCGCCACTGCTGACGTTCGTCCAGGAGGAAGCGACGCTCCGGCGCCCGACCGGTGGCAGAAATGTGTTGCGTCGACAGCTTGAACGCCTGCTAGAACTGGGTTCGTTGAGGCACGTCGAGATCCAGGTGATGCCGACCGAGACCGAGGAACACGCGGGGTTGGGCGGCCCTCACCGGGTGTTTAAGCTGATTGATGGCACGGCTGTGGGGCTCAACGAGGTCCAGCTCACCAGTCGGCTGATCAGCGAACCCAAGGAAGTCCAGATCCTTGAGATGCGGTACGGCCTGATCCGGGCCCAGGCTCTGACGCCTCGGCTGTCGAGGATTCTCATCGAAAAGCTGCTGGGAGAGACATGAGTGCCAAGCCCTCGGCCGGAATCACCTCCGACCTGACCTGGTTCAAGAGCAGTTACAGCACCAACGACGGCCCTTCCTGCGTCGAGGTAGCCGCCGCCCCCGCCACCGTCCACGTCCGCGACTCGAAGAACATCCCGGGCCCCGAACTGGGCTTCACCCTGGCCGCGTGGGCCGACTTCGTCTCGTACGCCTCGGACAACTGACCGCAGTTACGACCACCGTCCGCGAGGACCTGCCGCGCTCGCGCGTCGCAGGTCCTCGCGGACGGCATGGTGCTCCCTGCTTCCACCTCGCCTCTCGACGTATTCCCGTACCGCGTCCGTCAGTTGGGATCGCGTCACGAATGACGGGCCGTCGGCCCCGCCTGCTCGGCAGGGCCGCGAACGGCCGCCACGTGGCTGCCTGGCCGGGTGTGCGGGGTCCGGCCCGGCGTCAGCCTTGGGGCCACACCGAACCCCGCCTTTCGGATCAGGAGCCGTCGATCAGTTTCTGCACCTCGGGCGCCGGCTCCGAGTCGGAGGAAACGGCGAAGAGACTGGCTGTCTTCGGTGTGTCCCCCACGGCGATGGCGACCTCGGGAGAGATGCCGTCCACTTCGTAGGCGGTCTCCGTCGAGCCGGTCGGCTCCTCGTTCCCGCCCCGGCCGCCGGTGTCGTCGCAGGGCGGTTCGGTGGCGACGCCGAGCTTCTTCCCGGGGGTGAACTTCACGTTCCCCACGTCCTGATACGTGACGCCCTGGTAGGTGTACCGGGCGACGCACTTGTTCGAGCCACCGCCACCGCCCTCGACCGTGCACGCTGCCATCGACATCACCATGGCCGCCGCCCCCAGCAAGCCGGCGGATCGTACGGTCCGCTTCATGTGTTCCCCCCTCGATGGATGCTGCAAAGAAGAGGAGTTCCCTCTCTTTGCCGAGTGACCTCGCCGGTGCTCAGCACGAGGAACGAGACCGTGCTGGTGGTGAGGCTCTCGTGTTCCGCGGTTCGACGTCGGAGATGTGGATCAGGTTCCTTCGCCGCGCGTTCTTCGGGCCCGGAGGTGATTCACGGCCTGGGGCGGGCCGCAGGGAACACGCTCAGGTCAGCCGAGCGGCGTCGGCCGCTGCTCCTGCCGCTCCTGTCCACCGCTGCTCGCCGGGTACGGGCTGACCATGGTGTCGAAGTAGCCGTCAGGGGCCTCTTCGAGGAAATCGAGCAGGTTGTCCAGGAAGGCGCGCAGCGGTGGAGTCGCGTTGTGCCGGTCCAGATCCTCCTGGGAGCGCCAGACTTCGTACAGGAAGAGCCGCCCGTCGTCATGGGCGTGCAGGTGGTACTCCAGGTTGCCCTCCTCCTGACGGGTGGGCTCCACGAGCGAGCTGAGAAGCTCGCGCACCTCGTGGGCACGCTCCGGCCGGGGGCGCAGGAAACCGTAGAGGGCGATGGGTGCTTGCGTCGCTGTCATGCCGCCGACGCTACGATCTGACATCGGTGTGAGGTTCAAGGTCATCGCGCGTGAGGTGGGTCACATGAAGATCGGCGACTTGGCCCGTGAGACGGGCGTGAGCGTGCGGCTGCTGCGTTACTACGAGGACCAGGACCTGCTCACTTCGGGCCGGACGAGCGGTGGTCACCGCCACTACACAGCCGATGCTTCGATCACCGTCGCCCACATCCGTACGCTTCTGGCCGCCGGGCTTCCCACGAAGACCATCCGGGACCTCCTGCCCTGCTTCCTCGGTGACGGACCCGAACTCGACGCCTGCGTCCAGGAACACCTCCAGGAGCAACTGCGCAAGCTGGACGACCGCATGACGGACCTGCAGGACGCGCGCACCTCGCTCGGCCACCTCCTCGACGCCTCGGCACGAGCGTCCCGGGCCGCGTCCGCGACCGCCTGAACCGGGAGCGAGCCGTCCTCCCTCCGCCGCCCACGCTTCCGGCTATCCCCGGAACGGCCGGTACGTCAGCTGCTTGACGCGGCGCAGGAACGGCATCGATTCCACGTGCTCGACGCCCTCCAGCGCGCCCAGACGCTCGCTCAGGTAGCGGTACAGATGGCCCGTGTCGCGGGTGATCACCACCGCCACCAGGTTGGACGGGCCCGTGGTCGCTGCCGCGTAGGCGACCTCCGGGTGGGTGGCGAGCGCCTCGCCCACCGTGTGCAGGGCGCGGGGCGCGGCGGTGATGCACAGCATCGTCGGGTGGCGGAAGCCGAAGTGGTCGGAGTCGAACTCGACGTCCACGTACAGCGCGCCGGTGGCCACGAGCTGGGCCATGCGGCGCTTGACCGCCGACTCGGAGCGGCCCGTGGCCTTCTGGAGTTCGGGGTAGGTGGCCCGGCCGTCCGCCTCCAGTGCGGTGACCAGGGATTCGTCCTCGGCGGTGATGACGGCCGGGCCCTGGTGTTCCGGAAGGGGCGCGGGGGTCAGAGCGGCCGACTGCTCGGGCGACAGTGCGCCGCTCTTGTGGAGCCAGCCGGACGGGCCGCCGTAGAAGCGGTGCAGCAGCTGGTGGGCGCGGATGTCGACGATGTGCGGCGTGCGCGGCAGCTTGCCGAGGAGCAGGTCGTCCGCGTCGTCCCGGGAGCGGACGTTCGCCGTGCACGTCACCTCCGTACCGCCTGAAGTGAGGCCGATCCACGCCGTGTCCGGGCGCTTGGCCAGGGCTTCGGCGATGGCCTTCGCGCCCTCGGGCGCGCAGCGCACGCGCAGCAGCCAGTGGTCGAGCGAGTCCTCGGCGGCCGCGCAGCGGACCCCGACGACCCGGAGGCCCGCCTCGGACCGCAGTCTGCGGAAGCGGCGGGCCACGGTCTGGTCGGAGACACCGAGCACGGTCGCGATCCGGCTGAACGGCGCTCGGGCGTCCAGCTCCAGTGCGTGCAGGACCTGAAGGTCGAGAGCATCGCCCACTGCGTCGGATTCCATAGGTGACGGCCTCGTCCATGTCGAATTCCGGCGCTCGATGCTCTGTGGCCGGTGGTTCCGGCCGCGCCTCTCCGATCGTACGGGAGTGGTCGCCGACCACGCCGAAGACGTACAGGGAGAAACACATGCGCAAGTGGGGGCCGCTCACCGCGGTCTGTCTGGGGACGTTCATGCTGCTGCTGGACGTCACGATCGTCATCGTGGCGCTGCCCGACATGGCACGGGTGCTGGGCGCGTCGCTCTCCGACCTGCAATGGGTCATCGACGGCTACGCGCTCGCGCTCGCCGCGCTGCTGCTCGGCGTCGGGGCCGCCGCGGATCTGCTCGGGCGGCGCCGGGTCCATGTCGCCGGCGTCGTGCTCTTCGCCGTCGCCTCGCTGGCCTGCGGGCTCGCCTCGTCGCCGGCGCTGCTGGTCGCCGCCCGCGGAGTCCAAGGGGTGGGCGCCGCCGCGATGTTCGCGACCACGCTGCCGTTGCTCGCCTCCGTCTACCGGGGCAAGGACCGGTCGGTCGCGCTCGGGCTGTGGGGTGCGGTGAGCGGCGGCGCGGCCGCGGTCGGGCCGGTGGTCGGCGGGCTGCTGACCGAGGGGCCGGGATGGCGCTGGATCTTCTTCGTGAACCTTCCGGTCAGCGTCGCCGCGGTCTGGCTGACGGCCAGGACCGTGCCGGAGTCGCGCGGGGCGCAGGGCCGGCGCATCGACTGGGCGGGGACCGTGAGCTTCGCGGTGTTCGCGGCGGCGGCGACGTACGCCGTCGTACGGGCGGGGAGTCTGGGCTGGACGTCGGGGCGCACGCTCGCCACGTTCGGGGTCGCCGTGCTCGCGCTGCTCTCCTTCGTCCTCGTCGAGCGGCGCGTCGAACACCCGCTTCTGGAGCTGTCGTTGTTCCGCACGTCCGCCTTCACCGGCGTGATGGCCGGGGCGCTCGCCTACAACCTGGCGGCCTTCGCCGTCCTGCCGTACACCTCGATCTGGCTGCAGACGGTGCTCGGGCTCAGCCCCGTCCAGGGCGGCCTCGCTCTCCTGCCGCTGGCCGCGACGGCCTTTGTGGTGGCGGCCCTCGGCGGGCGGCTGCTGCACGGGGTGCAGCCGAGGCTGACCATCGGCGTCGGGCTCGCCCTGATCGGCATCGGGACGCTCGGTCAGGCGGTCCTCGGCGCGGGTTCCTCGTGGCCCGCCCTGCTGCCGGGGCTCGTGGTGGCGGGCGTCGGTACGGGTCTGGTCTCGCCGGCCCTCGCGGGCGCCGCGCTGGCGGCGGTGGAGCCGGAGCGGGCGGGCATGGCGGGTGGCGCGGTCAACACCTTCCGGCAGCTCGGGTACGCCTTCGGGGTGGCCGTGCTCGGGACGGTGCTCACCTCGCGGATCGGCGAGACGCTGAGCGAGGAGCAGGCGCACGGGCTCGCGGGCGGCGGTGCGGCGGGGCTGCGGGCGGCGGGGGTGCCGGAGGACGCGCTGCGGGCGGCGTTCGCCTCCGGGCTGAACACGGCGGCCGTGGTGGCCGGTGTGGTCGGGGTCGTCGCGGGGGTGGCGGTGCTTCTGCTGGTGAAGGGGGCCCGGAAGGGTGCCGAGAGCCCGGCACCGGAGGCGGTGCGGGTGCCCGCGCGGTGAACAGGGGCCGGGCCCGGCGGGCTCGAAGTGCCCGACCGGCCTGGTTTGTGGGCTTGAAATAGTGGTTGCTTCTGCGACTATGCGAAGAACAGGGGCTGGTGACCAGGAAAGGACCACTATGTGCGGAATCGTGGGTTACGTCGGTGGGCAGTCGGCGCAGGACGTCGTCGTCGCCGGTCTCAAACGGCTGGAGTACCGGGGGTACGACTCCGCCGGGATCGCGATCCTCGCCGACGGGGGCCTGGCCGCCGCCAAGAAGGCCGGGAAGCTCGTCAACCTGGAGAAGGTGCTGGTCGAGCGCCCGCTGCCGGCCGGCAGCGCCGGGATCGGGCACACCCGGTGGGCCACCCACGGCGGGCCCACCGACACCAACGCCCACCCGCACCTCGACAACGCAGGACGCGTCGCCGTCGTCCACAACGGGATCATCGAGAACTTCGCCGCTCTGCGCGCCGAGCTCGGCCGGCGCGGCCACGACCTGGTCTCCGAGACCGACACCGAGGTCGTCGCCCACCTCCTCGCCGAGGCGTACTCGCAGAGCGCGGACCCGGCGGAGGCGATGCGGCAGGTGTGCCGGCGCCTCGAAGGGGCCTTCACGCTCGTGTCCGTGTTCGCGGACGCGCCCGACGTGGTGGTCGGGGCCCGGCGCAACTCGCCGCTCGTCGTCGGGGTGGGCGACGGTGAGGCCTTCCTCGCCTCCGACGTCGCGGCGTTCATCGCCCACACGCGTTCCGCGATCGAGCTCGGCCAGGACCAGGTGGTCGAGCTGCGGCGGGAGGGCGTCCAGGTCACCGGGTTCGACGGGGAGCCCGCCGAGGTGCACGCGTACCACGTGGACTGGGACGCCTCGGCCGCCGAGAAGGGCGGTTACGCCTCCTTCATGCTCAAGGAGATCGCCGAACAGCCCAAGGCCGTCACGGACACCCTCCTCGGCCGGATCGACCGGGAGGGCACCCTCCACCTGGACGAGGTGCGGATCACCCGGGGTGAGCTGCGCGAGGTCGACAAGGTGGTGATCGTCGCCTGCGGGACCGCGTTCCACGCCGGGATGATCGCCAAGTACGCCATCGAGCACTGGACCCGGATCCCCTGCGAGACCGAGCTCGCCAGCGAGTTCCGCTACCGCGACCCGATCCTGGACCCGCACACCCTCGTCATCGCCATCTCGCAGTCCGGCGAGACGATGGACACCCTGATGGCGCTGCGGCACGCCCGTGAACAGGGCGCGAAGGTCCTCGCCATCTGCAACACCAACGGCTCGACCATCCCGCGCGAGTCCGACGCCGTGCTCTACACCCACGCCGGTCCCGAGGTCGCGGTCGCCTCCACCAAGGCGTTCCTGACCCAGCTGGTCGCCTGCTACCTCGTCGCCCTGTACCTCGGCCAGGTCCGCGGCACCAAGTGGGGCGACGAGATCCGTACCGTCATCCGTCAGCTCTCCGAGATCTCCGGCTCCGTCGACCGGGTCCTGGCGACCATGGAGCCGGTGCGGGAGCTGGCACGGTCGCTGGCCTCCCACGACACCGTGCTCTTCCTCGGCCGGCACGTCGGCTATCCGGTCGCCCTGGAAGGCGCGTTGAAGCTCAAGGAGCTCGCGTACATGCACGCCGAGGGGTTCGCCGCCGGTGAGCTCAAGCACGGACCGATCGCGCTCATCGAGGACGGGCTGCCCGTGGTCGTGGTCGTCCCGTCGCCGGCCGGGCGCTCCGTGCTGCACGGCAAGATCGTGTCGAACATCCAGGAGATCCGCGCCCGGGGCGCACTCACCGTCGTCATCGCGGAGGAGGGCGACGAGGAAGTCGTCCCCTACGCCGACCACCTCATCCGGATCCCCGCAACGCCTACGCTGCTTCAGCCGCTGGTCGCGACCGTGCCGTTGCAGGTCTTCGCCTGCGAACTGGCGACGGCCCGCGGCAACGAGGTGGACCAGCCGCGCAACCTGGCGAAGTCCGTCACCGTGGAATGAGCCGTCAGCCAACAGTGAAGGTGCGTACGTGATCATCGGGGTCGGGATCGACGTGGCGGAGATCGAACGGTTCGACGCGGCGCTGGAGCGCACGCCGCAGTTGGCCCGACGGCTCTTCATCGAGAGCGAGTTGCTGCTTCCCGGCGGCGAGCGGCGCGGCATCGCCTCGCTGGCCGCACGGTTCGCCGCCAAGGAAGCCCTCGCCAAGGCGCTCGGCGCGCCCGCCGGGCTGCTGTGGACGGACGCCGAGGTGTACGTGGAGGAGAGCGGGCAGCCCCGGCTCCGGGTCCGGGGGACCGTCGCCGCCCGCGCGGCCGAAATGGGCGTGCGGCAGTGGCACGTGTCGCTCAGCCACGACGCGGGGGTGGCCTCGGCGGTGGTGATCGCGGAGGGGTGAGCCCGGGGCGTGGGCGCGGATACCTGCGTACGTTGGAGCCATGCGAACCGCTTACAGCGTCTCGACCGTACGGGCCGCCGAACAGGCCCTGATGGCACGGCTCCCGGAGGGTGCGCTGATGCAGCGCGCCGCCGCCGGACTCGCGGCCGCCTGCGCCGATCTGCTGCGGCGCGGCGGCCGCGTCTACGGTTCCCGGGTCGTCCTCCTCGTCGGCAGCGGTGACAACGGCGGCGACGCGCTGTACGCGGGGGCCCGGCTGGCCCGGCGCGGCGCCGGCGTCGTGGCCGTGTGCGTGTCACCCGGCCGGGCCCACGACGGCGGGGTCGCCGCCCTGCTCGCGGCGGGCGGCCGGGTGATGGCCGGTGGCGAGGTCGCCCCGCACCGCGACTGGGGCGGGCACACCGACCTCGTCGTCGACGGCATCACCGGCATCGGCGGACGCGGCGGACTGCGGCCCGACGCCGCCGCCGTGGTGGAGCACTACGCGGCCCACGGGGTGCCCGTCGTCGCCGTCGACCTGCCGAGCGGTGTCGAGGCCGACACCGGCGAGGTGCGGGGAGCCGCGGTGCGCGCGGACGCCACGGTCACCTTCGGCGCGTACAAACCGGCACTGCTCGTCGACCCGGCCGCCGAACGGGCCGGGGCCCTGCACCTCGTCGACATCGGGCTCGGTGCCGAACTCCCGGACGTGCCCGATCTGGAGGCGCTCCAGTACGCGGACGTCGCCGCGCTGCTGCCCGTGCCGGCCGCCGAGAGCGACAAGTACCGGCGAGGCGTGGTGGGCATCGTCGCCGGATCGGCGCGCTACCCCGGGGCCGCGGTGCTCGCCGTCTCCGGGGCGCTGCGCGGCGGGGCGGGGGCCGTGCGCTACGTCGGTCCGGGGGGCGACGCCGTGATCGCCCGGCATCCGGAGACCCTGGTCCACGCGGGTCCGCCGTCGAAGGCCGGGCGCGTGCAGGCCTGGGTCGTCGGCCCCGGGCTCGGTGACGGCACGGACGCCGTCGAAGCCGTCTCCGACGTGCTGGCCACCGACGTCCCCGTGCTCGTCGACGCGGACGGACTGCGGCTGCTGGACGCCGACGTCGTACGGGCCCGCACCGTGCCCACCGTCCTCACCCCGCACGCCGGGGAGGCCGCCGCGCTGCTCGGCGTACCGCGCGAGGAGGTCGAGGCGGGGCGGCTCGCCGCCGTACGCGAACTCGCCTCCCGGTTCCGCGCCACGGTCCTGCTCAAGGGGTCGACGACCCTGATCGCCACCGATGCCCCGCACACGCCCGTGCGGGTCAACCCGACCGGCACCTCCTGGCTGGCCACGGCGGGCAGCGGTGACGTGCTCTCCGGCCTCACCGGGTCCCTGCTGGCCGCGGGCCTCGCGCCGCGCGACGCCGCGTCCGTCGGTGCCCATCTCCACGGCCTCGCCGCCCGGCACGCGTCCGACGGCTCCCCGGTCGCCGCGCAGGACGTCGCGGAGGCGATCGCGGCGGCATGGCGCGACGTCCGGGCCTGAGTGATGCTGGGGCCCGGGGGCGGCGGCAACGAGGGAGTGGTCGGTCGTGGGCAGCAGCGGTGACGTGCGGGTACGGCGGGTGTACGACCCGCAGGAGGACGGTGACGGCACCCGCGTCCTCGTCGACCGGCTGTGGCCGCGCGGCGTCTCCAAGGAGCGGGCGGCGATCGACAAGTGGCTCAAGGACGTCACCCCGTCGGACGAGCTGCGCTCCTGGTACCACGAGGACCGCTCCGCGACCCGGTACGACGAGTTCGTCGACCGTTACCGGGCCGAGCTGGCCGACCCCGCCCACACAGCGGCCGTGGACGCGCTGACGGCGCTGGTCCGCGAGGGCGGTCCGGTGACGCTCGTCACGGCGGTCAAGGACGTCCCGCACAGCCATGTGCCGGTTCTCGTCGACCACGTGGAACACGAGTTGCACCACCGCTGACGTGCTCGTCCACCGACCCGCCGCGCCCTGCCGGGCCCGCCGCCCGGGGGCCGGGCCGCAGGGCTCTGAGACACTGGGCGCGATGAACGAGACAGCGTCCTTGAGAGCCCGTGCCGAGATCGACCTCGCCGTACTCCGCGCCAACGTGCGCGTTCTGCGTGCCCGGGCGGCCGGGGCGCACCTCATGGCCGTGGTCAAGTCCGACGCCTACGGGCACGGGGCGGAGCGCTGCGCCCGCGCCGCTCTCGAAGCCGGTGCCACCTGGCTGGGCACCGCCACCCCGCACGAGGCGCTCGCCCTGCGCGCGGCCGGTCTCGGCGGCCGGATGATGTGCTGGCTGTGGACACCGGGCGGGCCCTGGCGCGAGGCGATCGAGGCCGACATCGACGTGTCGGTGAGTGGCATGTGGGCATTGCGCGAGGTCACCGCGGCGGCCGCGGAGGCGGGCCGGCCCGCCCGCGTCCAGCTCAAGGCCGACACCGGCCTGGGCCGCAACGGCTGCCAGCCCGCCGACTGGGCCGAACTCGTCGCCGCCGCCCGCACCGCCGAGCAGGCGGGCACCGTCCGCATCACCGGCCTGTGGTCCCACTTCGCCTGCGCCGACGAGCCCGGGCACCCCTCCATCACCGCCCAGCTCGACACCTTCCGCGACATGCTGGCGTACGCGGAGAAGGCCGGCGTCGAGCCCGAGGTGCGGCACATCGCCAACTCCCCGGCGACGCTGACGGTCCCCGATTCACACTTCGACCTCGTACGGACCGGGATCGCGATGTACGGCATCTCGCCCAGCCCCGAGCTCGGCACCCCGGCGGACTTCGGGCTGCGTCCCGTGATGACGCTCGCCGCGTCGGTCGCCCTGGTCAAGCGGGTGCCGGCCGGTCACGGCATCAGCTACGGGCACCATTACACGACCACCGCGGAGACCACGCTCGGTCTGGTGCCGCTCGGGTACGCGGACGGCGTACCGCGCCACGCGTCGGGCCGCGGACCGGTCCTGGTCGGCGGTGTCCGGCGGACGGTCGCGGGCCGGGTGGCCATGGACCAGTTCGTCGTCGACCTCCACGGGGACGAGCCGGCGGTGGGCAGCGACGCCGTGCTGTTCGGCCCCGGGGACCGGGGCGAGCCGACCGCCGAGGACTGGGCGCAGGCGGCCGGCACGATCGCGTACGAGATCGTCACCCGGATCGGCGGCAGGGTGCCGCGCGTCTACCGGGACGACGAAACGCCGGAGGGACCCTCGGCCGGGTCCTGACCGGATGAGCGCCCCTGACCAGGCACGATCTGAGCAGGTTGCGAGCCGGCCGGAACCGGGGCCGGCCCCGACCGACCCGACGGACACGACACGACCGACGAGGAGCGCGGCACGGTGAGCGAGATCAGCGCGGGGGAGGCGGTGGCGGAGGCCGCCTCGGCGGCCGGCTGGCGCCGGGCGGGATTCGCCGGGGCCGCCATAGGCGTGATCGCCGCAGGCGCGGCGGCCGGAGTCGCGGTCGAGCGGCTGACGGTGGGCCGGGGCATGCGCAAGCGGGCCAGGCTGGCGCTGGACGCCACCGGACCGTACGGCTCGCTGCGCGGACTTCCGGGCCGGGCGACTGCCGACGACGGGACCGAGCTGTACTACGAGATCGACGAGGTCGACCCGGGCAGCGGCGGGGGTACGGGCGGTACGCCCCCCGGCTCCGCCCCCGGTCAGCGCAGGCGCCGCCTCTTCGGGCACAAGGCGCCCGCCCCGGTGACGGTCGTCTTCAGCCACGGCTACTGCCTCAGCCAGGATTCCTGGCACTTCCAGCGGGCGGCCCTGCGCGGCATCGTGCGCACCGTCCACTGGGACCAGCGCAGCCACGGCCGCTCCGAGCGGGGCCGGGCGCAGGCGCAGGGCGTGCACGTCGGATTCGACCAGCTCGGCCGCGACCTGAAGGCCGTGATCGACGCCGCGGCTCCCGAAGGGCCCCTGGTGCTGGTCGGGCACTCCATGGGCGGCATGACGATCATGGAGCTCGCCGACCAGTACCCGGCCCTGATGCGCGAGCGCGTCGCCGCCGTCGCCTTCGTGGGCACGTCCAGCGGGAAGCTCGGCGAGGTCAGCTTCGGGCTGCCGGTGGCCGGTGTGAACGCCGTGCGGCGGGTGCTGCCCGGCGTACTGAAGGCGCTCGGCTCGCAGGCGGAGCTGGTGGAGCGGGGGAGGCGGGCCACGGCGGATCTGTTCGCGGGGCTGATCAAGCGGTACTCGTTCGGCTCGCGGGACGTCGACCCCGCCGTCGCACGGTTCGCCGAACGGCTCATCGAAGCCACGCCGATCGACGTCGTCGCGGAGTTCTACCCAGGCTTCGTCGCGCACGACAAGAGCAAGGCGCTGCCGCTGTTCAGGGACATCCCGGTGCTGATCCTGGCGGGTGACAAGGACCTGGTGACGCCCAGCACGCACAGCGATGCCATCGCGGACCAGCTGCCCGACGCGGAGCTGGTCATCGTCCCGGACGCCGGGCACCTCGTGATGCTGGAGCACCCGGAGACGGTGACGGACCGGCTGGCGGACCTGCTGGTGAGGGTGGGAGCCGTACCGGAATCCTCTAACGTTGGCGGGCATGGAAGCACCGCAGAACAGCCCGGCGGCTGAGCTCGCCGCAGGCGCCGCGCACGACGCCGTCACCGTGACGCTGGCCGTCGAGTCCCCCGAACAGATGCAGGCCCTGGGCCGCCGGATCTCCGGAGTGCTGCGCCCCGGCGACCTCGTGATGCTCAGCGGTGAGCTCGGCGCCGGGAAGACGACCCTGACCCGCGGGCTGGGCGAGGGGCTCGGCGTGCGCGGCGCCGTCACGTCCCCCACCTTCGTGATCGCCCGCGTCCACCCCCCGCTCGGCGAGGGCCCGGCGCTGGTCCACGTCGACGCGTACCGCCTGGGCGGCGGGCTCGACGAGATGGAGGACCTGGACCTCGACGTGTCCCTGCCGGAGTCGGTGGTGGTCGTCGAGTGGGGCGACGGCAAGGTCGAGGAGCTCTCCGAGGACCGTCTCCAGGTGCTGATCGACCGCGCGGTCGGCGACACGGACGACGAACGGCGCGTGGTCACGCTCGTGGGCGTCGGCGCACGGTGGGCCGGGCTGCGGGCGCAGTCCTGGGCCCCCTGGGACACGGCCGGGGTCTGAGGGACGGCCGGCCGGGCCCCTTTCCGACATGGTGTCGGCATATTGTTGCGCGGGGCGGTGCGGGCGTGGTGACATGGAGGGCGAGAGCAGGTTAGGTCTGCCTAACCGTGCCTTCCACCGGAGCCCCAGGAGGCGTTCATGCCGACATCGGAGCGAGAAGTGCAGCCGCCGCGGGCGGTTTCGATGAGAGACCTGCTCGCCGCCGGAGCGGCGGCCACGGCCGTCTCGACCCCACCCGGCCCGCGCCCACGCGCTGCGGCGCCCGCACCGCGGGCGAACAAGCCCTCGGGCACCGGACGGGCCTGAGCGGCCCGGATGGTCTACGGCGGGAGGACCCGGACGGGCCCGGCAGGTCCGCGGGTGTGCGCCGGCGGGCCTGAGCGGCCCGGACGGTCTACGCCGGGAGGACCCGGGAGGTCCGGCAGGTCCGCGGGACGGTGTGCGCCGGGCGGGCCCGTGCGGCCCGGATGGTCTACGCCGGGAGGACCCGGGAGGTCCGGCAGGTCCGCGGGACGGTGTGCGCCGGGCGGGCCCGTGCGGCCCGGACGGTCTACGGGACGACGTTGACCTTCACGCCCACCGTGGCGAACGTCCACACCGCGTTGCCGTCCTCGCGCGACATCCGTACGCCACCCGCCTTCAGCGTCGGGTCCGGGCTCTCCATCGAGCCGTCCTGCGCGGCGCTGAACCCGATGGCCACGTCCTTGTTCGTCGCGAACCGGACCACGTGCTCGATCGGCACCCCGTCGGAGCCCGTGACGCGGCCGGAGCGCGAGGTCACCTGGTAGGTGCCCGGCGTGGCCTGCACCGCGCTCGGCATCACCTTGAAGGTCCTGGTCGGCTTGTTCTTCGCGTTCACCAGCCACACCCGGCGGTCGGCCAGCGCGTACACGACGCGCATGCCCGTGCCGGACGCGGCGGGAACCGCGAGAGGGTTCTTCTTCGGCTTCGGCGCGGTGTGACCGCCCGCGGCGGGTGAACTGCTGGACGCCTTCGGCTTGGCACCGAGGTCGTGGGGGACGTTCGCCGATGCCTGGTAGGCCAGGAAGCCGACCGCGGCGACGGCCGCCGCGGTGAGCGCGGCCACGATTCCCGAGCTGCCCCTAGCCACCGTGCGCCTCTTTCGCCGTCGTATGTCGTACAAGCGTTTACACGTACTCCGCGTATACCCGGTGACGGTAGCACCGGCGCACCCCCGCACCGGGACGCCGTACGGGGCGCCGTACCGCCCGCGGCGGAGCCGTAGGCTGTTTGCGTGCTCTTGCTCGCTATGGATACCGCCACCCCCGCCGTCACCGTCGCCCTGCACGACGGGACCCGCGTCGTCGCCGAGTCCGGCCAGGTCGACGCCCGAAGGCACGGGGAACTGCTGCTGCCCGCCGTCGACCGGGTCCTCGCCGAGGCCGGGGTCTCGCTCTCCGCCGTCACCGACGTGGCCGTGGGCGTCGGCCCCGGTCCGTACACCGGGCTGCGGGTCGGCCTGGTGACGGCCGCGACCTTCGGCTCGGCGCTGTCCGTGCCCGTGCACGGCCTGTGCACCCTGGACGCCCTCGCGTACGCCGCGGGACAGGCCGGGGTGCCGGGTCCGTTCGCCGTCGCGACGGACGCCCGACGCAAGGAGGTCTACTGGGCGCGGTACGAGGACCCTCTCACCCGGAGCGGTGAACCCGCCGTGGACCGGCCCGCCGACATCGCCGGGCAACTGGCGGGCCTCCCGGTCGTGGGGGCGGGCGCGGTGCTCTATCCCGACGCGTTCCCGGACGCGCGCGGCCCCGAGCACGTCGGCGCCGGTGCGCTGGCGGCCCTCGCCGTCGAGCGCCTCGCCGCGGGGGAGGAACTGCTGCCGCCGCAGCCTCTCTACCTGCGCAGGCCCGACGCGCAGGTCCCGAAGAACTACAAGGTGGTCACCCCCAAGTGACCGCCACGACCGCAGTGCTGCGCGAGATGCGCTGGTGGGACATCGACCCGGTCCTCGGCCTGGAGCACGAGCTGTTCCCGGACGACGCCTGGTCGGCCGGCATGTTCTGGTCCGAGCTGGCGCACGCCCGCGGTCCGCAGGCCACCCGCCGCTACGTGGTCGCCGAGGACCCGGTCTCCGGCCGGATCGTCGGGTACGCGGGTCTCGCGGCGGCCGGTGACCTCGCCGACGTACAGACGATCGGTGTCACCCGCGGCCACTGGGGCGGCGGGCTCGGCTCCGAGCTCCTGACCGACCTGCTGAAGCACGCCACGGCCTTCGAGTGCGCCGAGGTGCTGCTGGAGGTCCGCGTCGACAACACGCGGGCGCAGAAGCTGTACGAACGCTTCGGCTTCGAACCGATCGGCTTCCGGCGCGGCTACTACCAGCCGGGCAACATCGACGCACTCGTCATGCGCCTCCACGTGCACGAAGACGTACGCGAGGACGCACACGAAGACGTATCAGGGCACGTACAGGGAACAGAGACTGACTGATGGCTGACGAACCGCTCGTACTCGGCATCGAGACCTCCTGCGACGAGACCGGCGTGGGCATCGTCCGCGGGACGACGCTGCTCGCCGACGCCGTCGCGTCCAGCGTGGACACGCACGCCCGCTTCGGCGGCGTCGTCCCGGAGATCGCCTCCCGCGCGCACCTGGAGGCGATGGTCCCCACGATCGAGCGCGCCCTCAAGGAGGCCGGCGTCACCGGACGCGACCTCGACGGCATCTCCGTCACCGCCGGACCCGGACTCGCCGGCGCCCTGCTCGTCGGCGTCTCCGCGGCGAAGGCGTACGCGTACGCGCTGAACAAGCCGCTGTACGGGGTGAACCACCTCGCCTCCCACATCTGCGTCGACCAGCTGGAGCACGGCCCGCTGCCCGAGCCGACGATGGCGCTGCTCGTGAGCGGCGGGCACTCCTCGCTGCTGCTCGCACCCGACATCACCAACGACGTGCGGCCGCTCGGCGCGACCATCGACGACGCGGCCGGCGAGGCCTTCGACAAGATCGCCCGGGTGCTGCAGCTCGGCTTCCCCGGCGGCCCCGTCATCGACCGTCTCGCCAGGGAGGGCGACCCGACGGCCATCGCGTTCCCGCGCGGCCTGAGCGGCTCGCGCGACCCCGCGTACGACTTCTCCTTCTCCGGCCTCAAGACCTCCGTCGCCCGCTGGATCGAGGCGAAGCGCGCCGCGGGCGAGGACGTGCCGGTACGGGACGTGGCGGCCTCCTTCCAGGAGGCAGTGGTCGACGTACTCACCCGGAAGGCCGTCCGGGCCTGCAAGGACGAGGGCGTCGACCACCTGATGATCGGCGGCGGGGTGGCGGCCAACTCGCGGCTGCGGGCCCTCGCCCAGGAGCGGTGCGAGCGGGCGGGTATCCGGCTGCGCGTACCGCGTCCCGGACTGTGCACGGACAACGGGGCCATGGTCGCCGCGCTGGGCGCGGAGATGGTGGCCCGCAACCGGCCCGCCTCCGACCTGGAGCTGTCGGCCGACTCCTCGCTGCCGGTCACCGAGACCCACGTACCGGGCGCGGACCACACCCACACGCACGACCACGTGCACGAGATCAGCAAGGACAACCTGTACTCATGAGCGGGAGCGGCACCACCGTCGCGCTGATGTGGGAGGCCCGGGCCTCCGAGGGCCGGGGCGCGGAACTGCTGGAGTGGGCCCACGCCCGCGCCGGCGAACTGGCGCGTCCGCCGCTGCGCAGCGAACTGCTGCGCGCCCCGCAGGACCGCGTCCTGGTCATCACCTGGTGGGAGGGCGCGTACGGCGACGAGCTGCCGGAGCTGCCCGAGCCGGCCGCGGAGATCATCACCCGGCCGGTGCACCGCTGGCGCTTCGAGTCCCTCGGGCCGGCGGACCGGTGACGACGGCGTCGGGGTCGTCCGCGACCTCGTAGCCGGCGCCCGCCCGCCGGTCCTTCCGGAGCGCGGTGAACCGGGGGCGACGGCGGCGCCGGCCCTGCGCCCCGCAACCCGGCGGACGGGCGCGGAATCCGGTCCCGGGGCCGCCCCGGTGGCCGATCCGGAAACTTCTCAGAAGAATTCCGGGGGAACTGTCGATCCGGCCGTGCCCCGTTCGACGCAGTGGTGAGAGGCAGGGAAGGTCCCCGCCCTCCCGACCGAGGAGTCACCATGCCGCGCTTCATGTCCCTCATCCGCCTCGACGAGGAGGCCGCCGCGGGGTTCGAGCCCGATCCCGGGTTCGACGAGCGGGTCACCGCACTGTTCGAGGAGATCAACAAGGCGGGCGTGATGCTGGAGACGGCCGGCCTCACCCCGACCGCCCAGGGCACCCGGGTGCATTGGTCCGGCGGCAAAATCAGCCACACCGACGGGCCCTTCACCGAGACGAAGGAAGTCGTCGGCGGATACGCGATCCTCCAGTGCAAGGACCACGCCGAGGCCCTGGAATGGGCCAGGAGGTTCCTGCAGGTGCACCCGGAGAGCTGGAGCGTCACCTGCGAGGTCCGGGCCATCGACGAGGCCTGAGGAGACGCCGGGTCGCGCTTGCCCGCGTCCGGTGCGGCTGCTCTGATGGGTGGCCGTGACGGCAGCGAGCGCGGTTGAGGCGGTATTCAGGATCGAGTCCGCGCGGATCATCGCCGGTGTCGCCCGGATCGTACGGGACGTCGGCATCGCCGAGGAGCTCGCGCAGGACGCCCTGGTCGCCGCGCTGGAGCAGTGGCCGGAGTCGGGTGTCCCGGACAATCCGGGAGCCTGGCTCATGGCCACGGCCAAGCACCGCGCCATCGATCTCGTACGCCGTCGCGAGACGTACGCCCGCAAGCTGGCCGAGATGGGCCGCGACCTGGACGGTGTCTCCGGCGAACCGGATCCGGGCTCCGCCGACCCCGACCGCATCGACGACGACCTGCTGAGGCTGATCTTCACCTCCTGCCATCCGGTCCTCTCCACCGACGCCCGGATCGCCCTCACCCTGCGGCTCCTCGGCGGCCTCACCACTGAGGAGATCGCCCGCGCCTTCCTCACCACCGAGCCGGCCGTCGCCCAGCGGATCGTCCGCGCCAAACGGGCGCTGGGCCGGGCAGACGTCCCCTTCGAGGTGCCGTACGGCCCCGAGCGCGCCGCCCGGCTCGGACCGGTGCTCGAAGTCATCTACCTGATCTTCAACGAGGGGTACGCCGCGACCGCCGGCGACGACTGGCTGCGCCCGGGGCTCTGCGAGGACGCGCTGCGCCTGGCCCGGGTGCTGGCCGGGCTGATGCCGGACGAACCCGAGGCGCACGGACTGGCCGCCCTGCTGGAGCTCCAGGCCTCGCGCACCGCAGCCAGGGTGGGGCCGGACGGCGCCCCGGTACTGCTCGCCGACCAGAACCGGGCCCGCTGGGACCGGCTGCTGATCCGCCGGGGCCTGGCGGCCCTGCTCCGGGCCCGCGACACGGCCGCGGAGGCGGGGCAGGCCCTGGGGCCCTACGCCCTGCAGGCAGCTCTCGCCGCGTGCCATGCCAGGGCGGCGCGCTACGAGGAGACCGACTGGGCCGCCATCGCCGCGCTGTACGGCCGGCTCGCCGCCCTGACCCCGTCCCCGGTCGTGGAGCTCAACCGTGCCGTCGCGGTCTCCATGGCCGAGGGCCCGGCCGCCGGTCTCGCCCTGGTCGACGCCCTGGCCGCCGACCCCGCGCTCAAGGGCTACCACTTGCTGCCGAGCGTCCGCGGGGATCTGCTGGAGCGGATGGGGCGTACGGACGAGGCCCGCGCCGAGTTCGTACGGGCGGCGGAGCTCACCCGCAACGAACGGGAACGGGCCCTGCTCCTGGACCGGGCCGGCCGATGAGTTCCGGGCCCGCCACCGGTCTACCCAGCACAGCACTCAGTACCACCGCGTGAGGAGAAGACCATGCAGAAGGTCACCACGTTCCTGTGGTTCGACAAAAACCAGGCCGAGGAGGCGGCGGACCACTACATCTCCGTCATCGGCGGTGACTCCCGGGTCCTGGACGTGACGCGCTGGACGGCCGCGTCGCCGGGTGAGGAGGGAGCGGTGATGACGGTCCGCTTCCAGCTGGACGGCACCGAGTACATCGCGTTCGACGGGGGCCCCGAGTTCCCCTTCAGCGAGGCCGTCTCCCTGTCCGTCGACTGCGCCTCGCAGGAGGAGGCGGACCGGTTGTGGGACGAGCTCACCGCGGACGGCGGACAGGAGAGCCAGTGCGGCTGGCTCAAGGACAGATTCGGCGTCTCCTGGCAGATCATCCCGCCCGGCCTCGGTGATGCCCTGACCGACCCGGACCCGGACAAGGCGGCCCGCGCCATGAAGGCGATGCTCGGCATGAAGCGGCTCGACATCGAGGCGCTGCGCAACGCCTGACGTGTGATCACCACGGAGCAGGGCGGCGCCGGCTCTCGATAGGGTCTGGCCCATGTTCGCTCGCTCGGCGCTGCCGCCGCCCCCGCCTCCCGTGGAGATACGCACCTGGCCCGACCGGGGGGCGCTGCTGGCCGACCGCGCCCTCATCCTGGGCGCGCTGGTGAAGAGGCACATCGGCCCCGGCCGGCTCGGACTGCTGTGGCTGTGGGCAGCGGTCGGTGCGCTGGGCTGGGCACTGATCGGGACCGCGTTCGTCACCTTCGAGCAGTCGTACGACGTCTTCAGCGCCTTCTTCGGCTTCGTCATGCTTGCCATGGGCGCCTGTTGCCTGGTGCCAGCCGTCATCCTCGTCGTCATCGGCCTGGGCCGGGACCGGCAGCTCCGCCGGCTGCTCACACAGTGGGGCGCGTTGGACCGTGACCCCGCGCGCGATGCCGCGTACCGGCTGCCGGGCGTGAGCCTCGCCTGGCTCCTCGGCTCCTTCGTGCTCTGCGCATGCGGGCTGTACGCCTGCTTCGTGGTGCCGGCGGGCGCGGTCCGGGGCGACGACACCTACGGCCTGATGGCCCTCGTCATGGGCCTCGGACTCATCGGCTGGATCACCGGCCTCATCGGCATCACCAAGGCCTTCTGGCACCGGCGTTGGGTCCTGCGGACGCTGCTCGGCGCCCCCGCCCCCGAGCCGCTGCTCTCCGCGGGGGGCGGCGCCCACCGCTGACCCCGGGCCCGCTCCGCGGGCACCGGCGTCCGGCCGTCGTCAGCGCAGGCCGGCCTCCGGGCCGGTCACGGGGCGGCCGATCAGCATCGTCGGCACGTCGGCGACCCGGGTCAGGAACACCGTGGCCGCGTTCGGTCCCTGGAGCTTCATCTTCCTGCGCAGTTCCTCCGGTTCGACCGCCGAACCGCGCTTCTTGACCGTGAGGACACCGACCTTCCGCTCCCGCAGCAGCGCCTTCAGCCGCTTCGTGTTGAAGGGAAGCTGATCGGTGATCTCGTAGCCGGAGGTGTACGGGGAGTCGTACAGCTCGTCGCTCGTGACGTACGCGATCATCCCGTCGAACAGCCTCCCGTGGCACCGCTCCACGATCCCGGCGACCAGGTGCGCCCGGATCACCGCACCGTCCGGCTCGTACAGATAGCGCCCCACCGGGCCGACCGGCGGTGCGGGCAGCGTGGCCGGAGCGGACAGGGTGGCGCCCGACGGGAGCAGCGTCGCGCGGTAGGAGCCCGCCTCGAAGCCCTCGCCGAACCAGAGCACCGCCTCCTTCACGTCGCCGCCGTCCGAGATCCACTCCGCCTCCGCCTGCGGCCCGATCGCCTCGTGCGGCACCCCCGGGGCGATCTTCAGTGCGGCCCTGGGCGCCTTCAGCGCGGCCGCCGTCGCCCAGGACAGGGGCGGGGAGTACGCCTCCGGGTCGAAGATCCGCCCGCGTCCGCCCCGGCGGGCCGGGTCGACGAACACCGCGTCGTAGGGCGACGTGTCGATCTCCGTGACGTCGGCGCACCGCACCTCGATCAGCGCGTCGAGACCGAGCGCGGCGGCGTTGGCCCGGGCCACCTCGGCGGTCAGCGGATCGCGGTCCACGGCGAGGACGGTGATGCCGGCCCGGGCCAGGGCGATCGCGTCGCCGCCGATCCCGCAGCAGAGGTCGGCGACGCTGCGCACCCCGGCGTCCGCGAACCGCCGCGCGCGGTAGCCGGCCACCGAGGTGCGGGTCGCCTGCTCGACCCCGTTCGGCGTGAAGAACATCCGGTGCGCGTCCTCGGCGCCGAACTTCGCCGCCGCCCGCTGCCGCAGCCGGGCCTGCCCCAGTGCCGCCGTGACGAGGCCGGCCGGGTGGGTGCGGCGCAGCCGGGTGGCGGTGGCCAGTTCGGTTGCGGGGTCGTACGAGCGCAGTCCGGCCAGCAACTCGGCGCCCTCGGGGGTGCGCAGGGCCTGGAAGGCGGCGATGGGGTCGGGGACGTCGGACGGGCCGGTCGGGGCTTGAGCGTTCACCCGTCCCATTGTGGGCCAGTCGGCTGCGCGCCAGCCGGGGGACCGTGCGGGGTGGGCGCTGTGTCGGCCCGGATGCCCGGTTCCGGGCTGGCAGGATGCGGCGCCATGCAGCCAGTACGACAAAAGGAAGAATTTGCCATGAAGAGGCGCAGACCGGGTGCGGTGGCGAGCGGGCGGGGCGGCAGCAAGCGCGGGCAGGGGCATCTGCGGCGCCGGCCCGGCTACGCGGTCCTGGCCGCGCTCCTGGTCGCCGCCGCCGGCTCGGGCTGCGCGGCCGGGAGCGGCGAACGAGCGGCGCCCGACCCCGCGCACGTGGCCGCGGCGCAGGCCGGACAGCCGGGCGGCCCGCCGGCGGGCGCTGCGGGTTCCGTCGCGGCGCAGGCCGAGAAGGCGCGCCGCGCCCAGGCCGCACGCGCGGTGGCCGCCAAGAAGTGGGGCCTGGCGAGCACCCCGCTGGCGCCGCCGGCGCCGCCCGCCGTGAAGCCGCACATCACCACCCGCGAGGGGTTCGAGGTCGAGGGCGGTGACGCCTCGCTGCCGCCGGTCTTCACCACCGTCCCCACCAAGGAGAAGATCGTCTTCCTGACGATGGACGACGGGGAGGACAAGGACCCCGAGCTGCTGAAGATGATGTCGGAGCTGAACATCCCGTACAGCGCCTTCCTCAGCGACTACCTGGTGCGCGACAACTACGCGTACTTCAAGGAGGCCCAGGTCCGCGGTGTCGTCCTCGGCAACCACACGCTGAACCACCGCTACATGCCCGGACTCTCCCGCGGCGAGCAGGAGCGGGAGATCTGCGACCAGCAGGACATCCTCGAGCAGCAGTACGGCGAGCGCCCCCGGCTCTTCCGGCCGCCGTACGGCAACTACAACGGCGACACCCTGAGGATCGCCAAGTCCTGTGGCATCACGGCCGTGCCCCTGTGGGCGGCGGAGGCCTTCCCCGACCACATGGAGTGGCGCGAGGAGGACCAGGACCTCCATCCCGGCGACATCATCCTCACGCACTTCCGGGGCAAGGCGGACTGGAAGGGCAGCATGCCCGACATGATCCGGAACGTCATGAAGGTCATCACGGACAAGGGTTACGCCGTGGCCCGCCTGGAGGACTACGTATGAGAAGGGCGCACCGGCTGCTGGCCGGACTGCTGACCGCCGGTGCGCTCGTGACCGCCACCGCCGGCTGCGCCCAGTCGGTGGACCCGATCGAACGGCTGGGCCGCAAGGCGGCGCAGCATGTGAACCCGTCGCCCGGCGGTCAGGTGCGGCCCACGGCGGTGCGCGGTGATCACGGGGCGCCGGGGGCGATGGTCGTCGTCTCCTGCGGCCGCCCCGCCGCGGCCGAGGGCTCCGGGGTGCGCCCGGCGGTCCACTGGTGGCCGGAGCGGGCGGGGGCGTACGACGCAGCGGCCGCGGACGCGGGGTGCGCGAGGCGGTAGTCGCTGTGCCACGCCATGAGCGGCCCCGAGGTGCCCGGCCCGGACGGCCCGGCAGGCCGCATGCGCAGGACTCCACCGTTCGACGGAACGGTGCGGACGGTCCCCGCGTTGTTCCTGCGGTGAGCGGAGCGTCGTACGGGCACAGCTGTGCGAGAGGCGGGCCCCCGGACGCCACGTGGGGCGTGAATTGGCACTCCGCTTGACCGAGTGCTAATCGCGGTCATAGTCTCAGTGCTGGCACTCCCCACTGGAGAGTGCCAGCAGTACTGTGCGACCGGCAGGTCCGGCACCCGCGACGACGGGCCCACCTGGTCGCCACCCACAGACTGATAACCCCGTGAGATCTCCGAAGGGGGAGACCGGATCGTGTCGACCAGCACCAAGGTTGCGATCAAGCCGCTCGAGGACCGCATTGTGGTCCAGCCGCTCGACGCCGAGCAGACCACGGCCTCCGGCCTGGTCATTCCGGACACTGCCAAGGAGAAGCCCCAGGAGGGCGTCGTCCTGGCCGTGGGCCCGGGCCGCTTCGAGAACGGCGAGCGCCTTCCGCTCGACGTCAAGACCGGCGATGTCGTGCTGTACAGCAAGTACGGCGGCACCGAGGTGAAGTACAACGGCGAGGAGTACCTCGTCCTCTCGGCTCGCGACGTGCTCGCGATCATCGAGAAGTAATTCACTCAACGTTTGCTTCTGTTCTGCGCCCCTGGCCCCCTGCGAAATAACTAGCCGGGCGGCAGGGGCGCAGTTCTTGTTTTTGAGAGGACAGTTCAGCTCCATGGCGAAGATCCTGAAGTTCGACGAGGACGCCCGTCGCGCCCTCGAGCGCGGCGTCAACAAGCTTGCCGACACGGTGAAGGTGACGATCGGCCCCAAGGGCCGCAACGTCGTCATCGACAAGAAGTTCGGTGCGCCCACCATCACCAACGACGGTGTCACCATCGCGCGCGAGGTCGAGCTGGACGACCCGTACGAGAACCTCGGTGCCCAGCTGGTGAAGGAGGTGGCGACCAAGACCAACGACGTAGCTGGTGACGGTACGACCACCGCGACCGTCCTGGCCCAGGCGCTCGTCCGCGAGGGCCTGCGCAACGTGGCCGCGGGCGCGTCCCCGGCCGCTCTGAAGAAGGGCATCGACGCCGCGGTCAAGGCCGTGTCCGAGGAGCTCCTCGCGACCGCCCGCCCGATCGAGGACAAGTCGGACATCGCCGCCGTGGCCGCGCTCTCCGCGCAGGACACCCAGGTCGGCGAGCTCATCGCGGACGCGATGGACAAGGTCGGCAAGGACGGTGTCATCACCGTCGAGGAGTCCAACACCTTCGGTCTGGACCTGGACTTCACCGAGGGCATGGCCTTCGACAAGGGCTACCTGTCCCCGTACATGGTGACCGACCAGGAGCGTATGGAGGCCGTCCTCGACGACCCGTACATCCTGATCCACCAGGGCAAGATCGGCTCGATCCAGGAGCTGCTGCCGCTCCTGGAGAAGGTCATCCAGGCCGGTGCCTCCAAGCCGCTGCTGATCATCGCCGAGGACGTCGAGGGCGAGGCCCTGTCGACCCTGGTCGTCAACAAGATCCGTGGCACCTTCAACGCCGTCGCGGTGAAGGCCCCGGGCTTCGGTGACCGCCGCAAGGCCATGCTCGGCGACATCGCCACCCTCACCGGTGCGACCGTCATCGCCGAAGAGGTCGGCCTCAAGCTCGACCAGGCTGGTCTTGACGTGCTGGGCACCGCCCGCCGCGTGACCGTCTCCAAGGACGACACCACCATCGTCGACGGTGGCGGCAAGTCCGACGAGGTCGCGGGCCGCGTCAACCAGATCAAGGCCGAGATCGAGTCCACGGACTCCGACTGGGACCGCGAGAAGCTCCAGGAGCGCCTGGCGAAGCTGGCCGGCGGTGTCTGCGTGATCCGCGTCGGTGCGGCCACCGAGGTGGAGCTCAAGGAGAAGAAGCACCGTCTGGAGGACGCCATCTCCGCGACCCGCGCCGCGGTCGAGGAGGGCATCGTCTCCGGTGGTGGCTCCGCTCTGGTCCACGCCGTCAAGGTCCTCGAGGGCAACCTCGACAAGACCGGCGACGAGGCCACCGGTGTCGCGGTCGTGCGCCGCGCCGCCGTCGAGCCGCTCCGCTGGATCGCGGAGAACGCGGGCCTCGAGGGCTACGTCATCACCTCGAAGGTCTCCGAGCTCGACAAGGGTCAGGGCTTCAACGCCGCGACCGGCGAGTACGGCGACCTGGTGAAGGCCGGCGTCATCGACCCGGTCAAGGTCACCCGCTCCGCCCTGGAGAACGCCGCGTCCATCGCGTCGCTGCTGCTCACGACCGAGACCCTGGTCGTCGAGAAGCCGGCCGAGGAAGAGGCCGAGGCCGGTCACGGTCACGGCCACTCGCACTAGCGTGCAGCCGTAGCTCTCCGCGCAAGCGGTGAGGCCCGGTACCCCTCGCGGGGTACCGGGCCTCTTGCGTGTTCGCGCACCTCCGGGGAGGGTCATGCCGAGCGTGACAGTCCTTCGCCGTACACCGGGTCCGCGAACGGCCGGCCGGCCGCGAACCGCTCCAGTTCGTCCAGGGCCTGGTCCGCCATCCGGTGCAGCTCGTTGCCGAGCGATCCGGCGATGTGCGGTGTCAGCAGCACGTTCGGCAGGTCGTAGAGCGGCGAGGCCGCCCGGGGCAGGTCGGGGTCCGTCACGTCCAGGACCGCGTGCAGCCGCCCACTCGTCAGCTCCGCCAGCAGCGCGGCCTCGTCGACCAGCGAGCCCCGGGCCGTGTTGATCAGCGTCGCACCCGTCGGCATCGCGGCCAGCTGGGCGGCGCCGACGAGATGGTGCGTCCGAGGCAGTTGCGGGGCGTGCACCGACACGACGGAACTGTTCGCGCACAGGTCGTCGAGCGTGGTGAGCCGGACGCCCAGCCGGGCCGCGTCGTCCACGCCGACGTACGGGTCGTACAGCAGGACGTCCAGATCGAAGGGGCGCAGCAGCTCGATCACCCGCCGGCCGATGCGGGAGGCGCCGACGATGCCCACCGTGCGGCCGTAGTTGCCGGTGCCGCCCAGCTCGTCGAGCCAGTCGTGGCCGGTGCGCAGGGCGCGGTAGTGCTGTGCGGAACGCAGGACCTGCTTGCCCGCGAAGAGGATCGCGGCGAGGGTGAACTCGGCCACCGGCAGCGCGTTGGCGCCGGCCGCGGAGGTGACGGCGATGCCCCGCTCCCAGCAGGCGTCGGTGATGTGGTGCTTCACGGACCCGGCCGCGTGCACCACCGCGCGCAGCCGGGGAGCGGCGGCGAGTACCGGTGCGGTCAGCGGGGTCGCACCCCAGCAGGTGAACAGCACCTCGGCCTCGGCGAGCGCGGCCGCCACCTCGGGCGAGGGGTCGGCCAGGTCATGGGCGACGAGCCGGGTGTCCGTACGGGTGAGGGTGCTCAGCCGGGTGTGGTGGCGCTCGGCGAGGAGGCGTCCGGCGATGCCGGGGCCCATCGCGAGCAGGGCCCGGGGCCGGTTGTCAGTGGGGTGCGGCATGGGGGAACTCGAACTCCTCGGGGCTCTCGGGGGCGGTCACTTGACGCTTCCGGCGGTCAGGCCCGCCTTCCAGTGCCGCTGCAGGGAGACGAAGGCGACGATGAGCGGGATGACGGCGAGGAGGGAGCCGGTGACGACGAGGGGGTAGAAGCTCGGCTCGCCGTGGGTGTTGGTGTTCCACGAGTACAGACCGAGGCTCAGGGGGAAGAGTTCGCGGTCCGAGAGCATCACGAGGGGGAGGAAGAAGTTGTTCCAGATCGCGGTGAACTGGAAGAGGAAGACGGTCACGAATCCCGGCATGACCATGGGCAGACCGACGGACCAGAAGGTGCGCAGTTCGCCGGCCCCGTCGATACGGGCAGCCTCCAGCGCCTCGTTCGGTATGTAGCCCGAGCAGAAGACCCGGGCGAGGTACACGCCGAACGGATTGACCAGGACGGGGATCAGCACCGACCAGTAGGTGTTGACCAGGCCGACCTTCGAGGCCAGCAGGTACATCGGCAGGGCGAGCGCGGTGGTGGGGACGAGCACACCCATCAGCACGAGGCCGAACAGCTTCTCCTTGCCGTGGAACTCGTACTTGTCGAAGGCGTACCCGGCGGCGACACAGATCAGTGAGCAGACGATCGCCCCACCGCCCGCGTACAGGAGGCTGTTGAGGTACCACCGGAAGTAGATGCCGTCGCCGTAGGAGGCCAGGTCCGACAGGTTCTCGCCGAGGTTGAAGCCGTCGAAGGAGAACGCGTTGCCGGCGAGGAGTCCGCCCGTGTCCTTGGTGGCGGCGGTGACCAGCCAGACGAGCGGGAAGAGCATGTAGACGACGGCGAGCAGGAGGAAGCCGTTGACCGCGGTCTTCGACATCCAGCGGCCGTGGGAGGCGGGGGAACTCATGCTTTCTTTCCCTTCCGGCCGGTGAAGCGGGTGACGACGAAGGACAGCAGCGCGGCGGTGAGTGCCAGCAGGATGGAGGCGGCCGCGGCAAGGCCGTAGTCATTGCGTTCGAAGGCCGCGGTGTACGCGTACATGTTCGGCGTCCAGGTGGAGGAGACGGCGGAGCCGGTCCCCTTGTTGAGGATCAGTGGTTCGGTGAACAGCTGGAGCGAGCCGATGACGGTGAACAGCGCGACCATCACGACCGAGGCGCGGATCAGCGGCACCTTGATGGCGATCGCGACGCGCCAGGCACCCGCTCCGTCGACCGTGGCCGCTTCCAGTACGGAGCGGTCGATGGCCTGCAACGCGGCATAGAAGATCACCATGTTGTAGCCGAGCCACTCCCACAGCGCGATGTTCACGACCGAGGGCAGGGCCCCGTCGGGAGAGAAGAAGTCGAAGCCGATGCCGCCGGACTCCATCGCGCTGACCACCGGGCTGAGCTGCGGGGTGTAGAGGTACACCCAGATCAGCGCGGCGATGATGCCAGGCACGGCGTGCGGCAGGAACAGCGCGAGCTGGAAGAACCGGCGGGCGCGGGCCAGCGTGGAGTCCAGCAGCAGGGCGAGGACGAGGGCCCCGACGAGCAGCAGCGGGATGTAGAACAGGCAGTATCCGAGCAGTACGCCGAAGCCCTCGCGGAACGCCCGGTCGCCGAGGGCCGCCGTGTAGTTGTCGAGACCGCTGAAGACGGACTCGGTGCCGCCGAAGCCCAGGCCGGACTGCTTCTCGGTGAACAGGCTGAGCCAGACCGCGTATCCGATCGGCAGCACCATCGCCAGGGTGAACAGTACGAAGAAGGGCCCCAGCAGGATGGCGGCGGCTCTGGTCGTCCGGGCGTGCTTCATCAGCCTGCGTCCTCGACCTTCAGACCGCGCTTCTTCAACTCGGCGACGGTGGCGTCGTGTCCGGCCTCCACGGCCTCCTTCACCGTGGTGCCGCCACTCGCGACCTTGCCGAACTGGTCCTTCATGGTGGTGTTCGTGGTGCCGGTGGTCGGGCCCCAGCTCCAGTCGGGGCCGATGGACGTCGCGGCGTCCTCGAACACCTGGTAGATGTCCTCGCCGCCGTAGAAGTCCGCGTCGAACGCCTTCTTCGCGACCGGGCGCAGGGACGCGGCGGCCGGGAAGGCGCTCGATGTGCCGGATTCGATGCGGGCCTTGATGCCGTCCTCCGTGGTCGACATCCAGGTGGCGAACTCGACCGCCGCCTCGGCCTTCTTGCTGGTCTTCGTCACCGCGAAGGTGGAGCCGCCGAGCATCCCGCTGGCCGGCTTCCCGTCCCAGCTGGGCATCGGGGCGACGGCCCACTTGCCGCTCTGCTCGGGCAGGGTGCCCTTGAGGACGCCCGCGCCCCAGGCCGCGCCGAGATAGCCGACGGTGCCGCCGTTCTTGAGGGAGTTGGTCCACTCCGGGCTGAAGGAGGCGTTCGCGCGGATCAGGTCGTCGTCGAGCAGGCCCTGCCAGTAGTCGGCGACCTTGGTGGTGCCCGCGTCGGTGGTGTTCACCTTCCAGGTGTCGCCCTCGGGCTTGTACCACTGGGCGCCGGCCTGCCAGGCCATCGCCTGGAAGGTGGTCGGGTCGTCGGGGAAGAACGTGCCGATCCGCGCCTTCTTGTCGGCCTTCCTGACCTTCTCGGCGGCCTTGCGGAAGTCGTCCCAGGTCCTGGGGACTTCGACGCCGTACTTCTCGAACAGGTCCTTGCGGTAGTAGAAGGACTGCGGGGAGGCGTCGAAGGGGACGGCCCAGTTCTTGCCGCCGAGCGTCGTCAGCTCCACCGCCTGGGGCAGCAGCTTCTTCCTGACGTCCTCGGTGAAGTACTGGCCGATGTCCTGGAGCGCGCCCTGGCTGACGTACTCCGGGAGCTGCGGGTACTCGATGGAGACGAGGTCGGGGGCGTTGCCCGCCTTCACGGCGTTGGAGATCTTGGCGTAGCCGCCCGCGTTGCCGGACGGGATCTCCTCGTACACCACCTCGATGTCCGTGTGCGAGGCGTTGAAGGCGTCAACGACCTCCTTGGACCCCTTGGCCCAGCCCCAGAAGGTGATGCTGACGGGCTTGCCGTCGCTCTTGGCGGCGGACGAGTCGTCGCCGCTTCCGCCGCAGGCCGTGAGAACGGCGAGGGCGGTGGCGGCGCCGACTACGGCGAGGGACGTTCTGCTCGAACTGCGGCTCACAGCGAAGCTCCTGAACAGGCGGCGACATTGGCGTTGGCCGTGATCCTTGGACCAGCCGTGACCGAAGTCAAGAGCGAAAGAGCGATTGATCGAAAAAAGATCAGAAGAGTTGCGTACGGAAACTGCCGGGGAGTCCGGAGGGCGTCTACGGAAGCGGTGCTCCGCAGGAGTCCCTGACCCGCAGCTGCGGGAGCAGCGTCAGGTGCCGCCGAGGGGCGTCGCCGCCGCCCTGACCCAGCCGCTCCACCAGCAGTTCTGTCGCATGGCGGCCCACCTCGCGCTTGGGCGGGGCGACGGCGGTGAGAGGGGTGTCCGCCAGTGCCGCCACCTCGTCGTCGTACGCGATCAGGGCGAGGTCGTCCGGTACCCGCACGCCCAGCTCCGCCAGGCGCTGCACCACCTGGATCGCGTCCACGTCGTTGTGGATCAGCGCCGCCGTCGCCACCCCCGAGCGGACCGCCTCGTGCAAGGCCCGCACGGCCTCCTCGAACGATTCCGGGGCGAGTTCGGCCGGTACGGAGTCGATCACGTCCTGCGGTGCGCGCAGCCCGAGCGCGGTCAGCGCCTCCGCGTACCCGGAGCGCACCGCCAGCGCGGTCGGGGAGTCCGCCCGGGCCATCAGCAGGGGGGCCCCGTGCCCGAGGCCCACCAGGTGGCGTACGGCCAGCAGCACCCCGTGCGCGTGGTCCGAGCAGACACGGTCCAGGCCGTCCAGCGGTGACCCGGCGGTGGGCCTTCGCTCCAGCAGGACGGTCGGTACGGGCAGTGAGCTGATCCAGTCACCGAACGCGGAGGGGTCGCCCGGGTGCTGCCAGCCGGGCGCGACCAGCAGGCCCTCGGCGCCCGCGGCGAGCAGCCCCTGGGTGCGGGCGTGGTCCTCCTGGGGCCGGTAGTCGGAGATCCGCAGGATGAGCCGGGCGCCCGCCCTGGCGGCCGCCTCGTGGGCGCCCCGGATGACTTCGGCGAAGTAGTAGGTCGCGGAGGGCGCGAGCATGCCGAGGACCAGGCCGTTGCCCGCGCCGCCGGTCCCCGCCCCTGCGGCGTGGGCCGTGTCCTGGGGCCAGGACACGGAGCCGTGGACCCGGTCGAGCAGTCCGCGGCCGGCCAGGTCCTCGACGTCCCGGCGCACCGTGACGGGTGAGACCCCCAGCTGTGCGGCCAGCTCCGAGACCCGGGCGGAGCCCCGGTCCCGTACGAGCCCGAGCAGGCGGTCATGACGTTCAGCAGCACTTTCGCGCACGGCGGCAGTCCCCTCGCAGTGTGTGGCCCGGCCCCGGGCCCGGCCGGTGCCGGAGCCGATGTCCGACCCTAGACCAACGTGATCGAACGATGGGAGTTTCGATCATTCAAACGTTATCCATTGACGTTCGATCAATCCGAGTCCAGGATTCCCGGCGATGCCGATCCAGGCCGTATCCGGCCGTCCCGACCCTGACTGTACGTACGGAGGAATTGTGAGACATCGCGTCACCGCCGCGGCGCTCGCGGCCCTGACTGCCGCCGCCGGTCTGGCAGCCGCGGGGCCGAGCGCCGCCCAGGCGGCACCCGCCGGCCGCACCTTCCACGTCGACTGCGGAGCCGCCCCGCAGGGGGCCACCGGCAGCAGGCAGCATCCCTGGACCACGCTCGCCGAAGCCAACGCGCACGCCTACGGGCCCGGCGACCGGCTGCTCTTCAGGCGGGGCGCCACCTGCACCGGCACACTCGCCCCCACCGGCGCCGGCTCCGCCCGCGCGCCGTTCACCATCGCCGACGCCGTTCACCATCGCCGACTACGGCAACGGCCCGGCCCGTGCCCACCTCGACGGCGCCGGTGCCCACGACACCGTCCTGCTCTCCGACACGCAGTACGTGCACCTCCGGGACCTGGAGATCACCAACGCCGACAACCCGGGCAGCGAGCGCAACGGCGTCCGCCTCCGCCTCACCGACTACGGTGTCGCCCGCGGCTTCGAGATCAGCGGCCTCCACATCCACGACGTGCGCGGCGGCGACCACAAGACCGTGTCCGGCTCCAGCGCCATCCACATCGCCGTCGAGGGCACGGCGAAGGCCAGCTGGTACGACGGCCTGGACATCGGCCACAACCGCATCGAGGACGTCGACCGCGAAGGGATCTACTTCAAGTCGACGTTCTCCAAGCGCGATCTGGTCGGTCAACAGCAGGACCCGAACGTCTACCCGGGGGAGTGGACCCCGAGCACCGGCGTCCGCATCCACCACAACACCCTGAGGTCCCTGGCCGGCGACGGCATGAAGCTCGACACCACCAGCGGCGCCCGGGTCGACCACAACCGGGTCGACGGCTTCCAGCTCCGTTCGCCCTCCGCCAACGCGGGAATCTGGACCTTCAACACCGACGACACGACCGTCGAGTACAACGAGGTCTCGGGCGGCGGCAACACCCACGACGGCATGTCCTTCGACGCCGACGGCGCCTCGCGGAACACCGTCTTCCAGTACAACCACAGCCATGACAACAAGGGCGGCTTCCTGCTGATCTGCCCGTACAGCGGCGCGAAGACCATCGGCACGGTCGCGCGCTACAACGTCAGCCACAACGACGGCGCCCGCCTGATCCAGAACTGCTGGGGCCCGATCCTCGGCACCCGGATCTACAACAACACCTTCCGCAACACGGAGCAGATCCCCGGCTACCTCGTCCAGGACGACGCCGGCAGCCCCGCCACCACGCAGCACGAACTGTCCATCCGCAACAACGTCTTCGTCGCCGAAGGCACCGGCGGCTACGCCTTCAAGAACCCGACCCCCGGGCTCTCCTTCGACCACAACGCCTTCTACGGCATCGACATGACGCGCCCCGACCCCGGCGGCGTCACGGCCGACCCGAAGCTCCGGGACGACTTCCGCCTCGGTGCGGGCTCACCGGCCCTCGCCGCCGGAGCCGTCATCGAGGACAACGGCGGCAAGGACTACTTCGGCAACCGGCTCAGGGCCGGCGCCCCCAACATCGGCGCCTACGCGGGCCGCGGCGTGCGGTAACGAGCTCATCCTCGCTCCCGGCCGCTCACCGCGGCCCGTACTTGCGGCCTGTCTTGGAGGTCACCCCTCCGAGCAGGCCGCGCGGCGTCACCTTCACCAGTCCCATCAGCGCCTTGTACCGCGCGTCGGGAATCGAGAGCGACTTGCCGCGCGCCAGGTCCGCCAGCGCCGTCGCCACCAGCTTGTCGGCGTCGAGCCACATCCAGCCAGGGATGTTGCCGGTGCCCATGCCGGCCCGCTGGTGGAACTCCGTCCGTACGAAGCCGGGGCAGAGTGCCATCAGCCGCACTCCGGAACCGGCCAGGTCCTTCGCCGCGCCCTGGGTGAACTGCACGACCCACGCCTTGGACGCCCCGTACGTGCCGCGCGGCACGAACGCGGCCACGGAGGCCACGTTCACGATGCCGCCCCTGCCCCGCTCCTTCATGCCGGCCGCGGCCGCCGAGGTCAGCCGCAGGACCGCCTCGCAGTGCACCTTCAGCATCGCCAGTTCGTCCGCCATGGGGACGTCGAGAAAGTGCCCCTTGTTGCCGAACCCGGCGTTGTTGACCAGCAGATCGACCGACTGCCTCCGGTCGGCCAGCCGGGCCTCGACGGCGGCGATCCCGTCGTCGAGGGACAGGTCCGCGGTCAGCACCTCGGCCTCGATGCCGTGCCGGTCGTGCAGTTCGGTGGCCTGTTCCCGCAGCCGGTCGGTGTCGCGGGCCACCAGCACGAGATTGTGCCCTTCGGCCGCGAGCCGCCGCGCGAAGGCGGCGCCGATGCCCGCGGTCGCGCCCGTAATCAGTGCAGTCGTCATACGCGGCACGTTAGCTCGCCGCCCGAGCCCCCGGACGACCCGCCCGCCGCGGGCCCGCGACAGTGTCCTCCCGGCCCGCGGCGCCGGTCCCCCGCCCTTCACCGCCGGCGCCCCGAACCGCACGTCGTGGACGGGGAAGCCGTGCCCGCACCCCCGTCAGGACGCCGCCGACTTCTCCGCGTGCGCGCGCGCCCTGCGCAGCGCTTCGGGGTGCAGCGCCTCGCCCGCCGCAAGCAGCAGCGGCAGCAGTTCGCGCTGGGTCGTCACCGCCCGGAACTGCATTTCCACCGTGACCTCGTGTTCCGGCCGGTGCACGATCTCGACCGGGTCGCCGGCCCGGATGCTGCCCGGCGTGATCACCCGGAAGTACGCCCCGGGGCCCGCCGCCTGCGTGAACCGCTTGACCCAGCGCGCCTCTTCGAGGTGGCCCGCGAACGTACGGCAGGGAATCCGGCCGGAGGTGACCTCCAGGACCAACTCGGCACCGATCCGCCAGCGCTCGCCGATCAGCGCGCCGCTGACGTCCAGACCGTTTGTGGTCAGGTTCTCACCGAACGTCCCATTGGCCAGCGGACGCCCCAGCTCCCGCTCCCACGCGTCGAGATCCTCGCGGGCGAAGGCGTACACCGCCTGGTGCGAGCCGCCGTGGTGGCGCAGGTCGCAGACCGCGTCCCCGGCCAGACCGCTGCCGCCCTCCCCCTTGGGCCCGGGGTCGCTGACCCGTATGAGCCCCTCGGCCGGGCGCTTGTCGATCCCGGTCATTCCGCCCGGGGAGTCGGTGTAGGGCGCCGCCACGGGGCGGCCCGCGTTCACGGTCAGCACAGTCATCGCAGTCATGCCCGAACGCTAGCGAACGCCAGCTCAAAGGTGCACGTCAATAATGCGCAGGCGACCCAAGAATCCCTTATATTAGGAGGGTGATCGAAGCCCGTCATCTCCGAGTCCTGCGAGCCGTGGCCGGCACCGGCTCCTTCTCCGCCGCCGCCCGCGAGCTCGGCTGCACCCAGCCCGCCGTGAGTCAGCAGATGAAGGCGCTCGAATCCTCGGCGGGCACCACGCTGCTCATCCGCACCGGACGCGAGATGCGGCTGACGCAGGCCGGGGAGGCGCTCGTACGCCACGCCTCGGGCATCCTCGCCGGGCTGACCGCCGCTGAGGAGGAGGTCGCCGCGATCGCCGGGCTGCGGGCCGGCCGGGTCCGGCTGGTCTCCTTCCCCAGCGGCAGCTCCACCCTGGTCCCGGGCGCCCTCGCGGCGCTCCGGGCCGCCCACCCCGGCACCCGGGTCTCCCTGGTCGAGGCCGAGCCGCCCCGCTCGGTGGAGATGCTGCGCGACGGCGACTGCGACATCGCACTGGCCTTCCGCTACGGCACGCAGGGCGCCGAGTGGGAGGACCTGGTGGTGCGGCCCCTGCTCACCGACCGGCTGATCGGTCTCGTTCCGGAGCGCCACCCGCTCGCGGACCGGGACGAGGTGGGCATCGGTGAACTCGCCGGGGAGCCGTGGATCGCCGGGTGTCCGCGCTGCCGGCGGCAGCTGGTGGAGGTCTGCGAGGCGTCCGGCTTCACCCCGCGGATCGACTTCGCCACCGACGACTACCCCGCCGTGATCGGTCTGGTCGGTGCGGGCCTCGGGGTGGCCGTCCTGCCGGCGCTGGCGATCGAGTCGGTACGCCCCAGGGGGGCCAGGACCGTGACGGTGGAGCCCGCCATCGAGCGCGAGATCGTCGCGCTGACCCTGCCCGACCTGGCGCAGGTCCCGGCCGTGGCGGCCACCCTGGACCAGCTGTCGCTGGCGGCTGCCCGCTGAGCGGTCCGCCCCGGGCCCGCGGGGTCCGGTGGAGAAACGTTTCTGTTGTCGTCCGGCGCGGCGGGGTCAGCCGTGCCCGGGCGGGGACGAGGGTGCCGCCGCGCTGATCAGGCGGTTGCGCGCCCTGCCCATGAGTTCTTCGCGTTCGTCCTCGGTCAGTCCTCCCCACACCCCGTAGGGCTCGCGTACCGCCAGTGCGTGGGCAGCGCACTCGGCGCGTACCGGGCAGCGCATGCAGACCTCTTTCGCGGAGGTCTCGCGGGCGCTCCGAGCGGCTCCGCGTTCCCCCTCGGGGTGGAAGAACAGTGAGCTGTCGACCCCTCGGCAGGCCGCCAGCAGCTGCCAGTCCCACAGATCGGCGTTGGGTCCGGGAAGGCGGGAGAAATCTGCCATTGCTTGTCCCCTCGAAACCATGCTGAGTCGGAAACGTCGTGGTCGTCCGTCGTGCCGTGCCCATGACCGTACATCTACGGTGTTAGTAGATGTAAATATGACTGATTGCGAATCTAGTCACAGACACCAGCAAAAGGGAAGAAAACCCGCTAAATGGGGCATGAGTTCCTGGGGAGTTTTCGGTTGACGGCTGGACGACCCGTGGCGCTCTCCTCCGTGGTCGTCCCTTCACGTAGAGTGCCGAACTCGGTCGTCCGACCCGTAACTCTTTCGAGTGACCGTCGTTGAGAGTGCGGAGGCGGTTGGCAGAGAAAGCGATCGGGCAGATGTCCGAGAGCGTCAACCGCACAGGTGACGACTTGTAACAGCCTGGAGGCACAAGGTGACGCGCATCAGCTGCGGAGGGCGGTCATGACATCCGTTCTCGTCTGCGACGATTCCCCGCTTGCCCGAGAAGCGCTCCGCCGCGCGGTCGCGACCGTGCCCGGCGTCGAGCGTGTGACGACGGCGGCCAACGGGGAGGAAGTCCTCCGCCGCTGGGGTGCCGACCGTTCGGACCTGATTCTCATGGACGTACGCATGCCCGGTCTGGGGGGAGTGGAGACCGTCCGTCGACTGCTCTCCGCCGACCCCGGGGCGCGGATCATCATGCTGACCGTCGCCGAGGACCTGGACGGGGTCGCGCTCGCGGTCGCCGCGGGAGCCCGCGGCTATCTGCACAAGGACGCCTCCCGGGCGGAGCTCAGGGCGACCGTCACCCAGGCCCTGGCCGATCCGACGTGGCGGCTCGCCCCGCGCCGGCTCCGGTCGGCCGAGATGGGTGCGGCGCCCACGCTCACGGCGCGTGAGATCCAGGTGCTCGAAGGAATGAGCCACGGCCGCTCCAACGCGGAGATCGGCCGCGAGCTGTTCCTGTCCGAGGACACGGTGAAGACGCACGCCCGGCGTCTGTTCAAGAAGCTCGGCGCCTCGGACCGCGCCCACGCGGTGGCGCTCGGTTTCCGCTGGGGCCTGGTCCGCTGAGGTCCGGTCCGCGGAGGCCCGGCCGTGACCGGCCGGCGATCCATTCCCCGTCCGCTCGCGGGCGGACGGGGTGACCCCGGGTGAGGGGTGCTGAGCAGGGTCGTGTCCCCGGACGCGACCCGTTCGTGCCCCGCCCGTGCAGCCCGCCGCCCCGCGGCATGTGACGCTTCCCGGCCGATGACGCATCCTTGAGACGTGGAGTTCCTCGGGAACGATTCGGTCGAGCGGAAGGGGAGGGCGCAGGACATGACTTCCGGCGCACCCGCTCATAACGCTTCAGTGCACAACTACGAACGCGGTGCCGCAGATGACGGGGCACCGGGGCACCATGGTTCGATGCGCGAGGACGGAACGACGGTGATCGGTGCACTGGTGCATCGCGCCGTCGAGGGCGACGCGCAGGCCACCCATGATCTGCTGGCCCACGTCCACCCCCTCGCGCTGCGCTACTGCAGGGCCCGGCTCAACCGGCTGCCCGGTGATGCCCGTCACTTCGTGGAGGACCTGGCGCAGGAGGTCTGTGTCGCGGTGCTGATGGCACTGCCGCGGTACAAGGACACCGGCAGGCCCTTCGAAGCCTTCGTCTTCGCCATCGCCGGCCACAAGGTGGCCGATCTCCAGCGCGCCGCGATGCGGCACCCGGGTTCGACCGCGGTGCCCTCCGACGAGATGCCGGAGCGGCCGGACGACTCGCTCGGGCCCGAGGAGCGGGCGCTGCTCAGCAGCGATGCCGCCTGGGCCAAGAAACTCCTCGCCAACCTTCCGGAGAACCAGCGCGAGCTGCTCGTCCTGCGGGTCGCCGTCGGGCTCACCGCCGAGGAGACCGGACAGATGCTCGGCATGTCGCCGGGTGCCGTGCGGGTCGCCCAGCACCGTGCCCTGAGCCGGCTGCGGGCCCTCGCGGAACAGTGACACAGGCCCTGCCCGGGCCCGTAGAAAGCTACAGAACCGCCCGGTGATCTTGCCCGTGGAATGAGACACCTCCAGAGGCCGTTAGCATGGACATCCGCACCGATCAAGGCCATTTGGGGAAGGTGTCATGACTGCAAACGTCGACGGAGTGCCCGAGAAGTTCGCGACGCTCGGGCTGACATACGACGACGTGCTGCTGCTGCCGGGCGCATCTGAAGTGCTGCCCAACGCGGTCGACACCTCGACGCTCATCTCGCGGAACGTACGCGTGAACATCCCGCTGCTCTCCGCCGCGATGGACAAGGTGACCGAAGCGCGCATGGCCATCGCCATGGCCCGTCAGGGCGGCGTCGGTGTCCTCCACCGCAATCTCTCGATCGAGGACCAGGTCAACCAGGTCGACCTGGTGAAGCGGTCCGAGTCCGGCATGGTCACCGACCCGATCACGGTCGGCCCGGACGCCACCCTCGGCGACGCCGACGCGCTCTGCGCCAAGTTCCGCATCAGCGGTGTCCCGGTCACCGACCCGGCGGGCAAGCTGCTCGGCATCGTCACCAACCGCGACATGGCCTTCGAGTCGGACCGTTCGCGCCAGGTGCGCGAGGTCATGACGCCGATGCCGCTGGTCACCGGCCGGGTCGGCATCTCCGGCGTGGACGCCATGGAGCTGCTGCGCCGCCACAAGATCGAGAAGCTGCCGCTGGTCGACGAGGCGGGCATCCTCAAGGGCCTCATCACGGTCAAGGACTTCAAGAAGGCCGAGCAGTACCCGGGCGCGGCCAAGGACGCCGAGGGCCGGCTGCTCGTCGGCGCGGCCGTCGGTGCCAGCCCGGAGGCGCTGGACCGCGCCCAGGCGCTGGCCGGGGCCGGCGTGGACTTCCTGATCGTCGACACCTCGCACGGCCACAACAGCAACGCCCTCAACTGGATGGCGAAGATCAAGTCGGCCGTGAACGTGGACGTCATCGGCGGCAACGTCGCGACCCGCGACGGCGCCCAGGCCCTGATCGACGCCGGCGTGGACGGCGTCAAGGTGGGCGTCGGACCCGGTTCGATCTGTACCACCCGTGTGGTCGCCGGTATCGGCGTCCCGCAGGTCACCGCGATCTACGAGGCCGCGCTGGCCGCCCGTGCGGCGGGCGTCCCGGTCATCGGCGACGGCGGCCTCCAGTACTCCGGCGACATCGGCAAGGCGCTCGCCGCCGGTGCCGACAGCGTGATGCTGGGCTCCCTGCTCGCGGGTTGCGAGGAGTCGCCGGGCGAGCTCCTCTTCATCAACGGCAAGCAGTTCAAGTCGTACCGCGGCATGGGTTCGCTGGGCGCGATGCAGTCCCGCGGCCAGGGCCGCTCGTACTCGAAGGACCGCTACTTCCAGGCCGAGGTCTCCTCCGACGACAAGCTCGTCCCCGAGGGCATCGAGGGCCAGGTCCCCTATCGCGGCCCGCTGGCCAACGTCCTGCACCAGCTCGTCGGCGGTCTCCGCCAGACGATGGGGTACGTGGGCGCGGCGTCCGTCGACGAGATGGAGAGCAAGGGCCGCTTCGTACGGATCACCTCGGCGGGTCTCAAGGAGAGCCACCCGCACGACATCCAGATGACGGTCGAAGCACCGAACTACAGCAGGAAGTAACGCGACAGCGCAGGTGAGGGGCGGTCCGGCATTCCCGGGACCGCCCCTCCTTGCTGTGTCGGGGATACTGGACAACGCAGACGTAGAGGGAAAGGCCACACCATCGTGACTGAGATCGAGATCGGGCGCGGCAAGCGCGGCCGCCGGGCATACGCATTCGACGACATCGCCGTCGTCCCGAGCCGCCGGACCCGCGACCCGAAGGAGGTCTCGATCGCCTGGCAGATCGACGCCTACCGCTTCGAGCTGCCGTTCCTGGCCGCTCCCATGGACTCCGTGGTCTCCCCGCAGCACGCCATCCGCATCGGTGAGCTCGGCGGGCTCGGCGTGCTCAACCTGGAAGGCCTGTGGACCCGGCACGCCGACCCGCAGCCGCTCCTCGACGAGATCGCCGAGATGCCCGTCGAGGCCGCGACCCGCCGGCTCCAGGAGATCTACTCCGCCCCCATCCAGGAGGAGCTGATCGGTCAGCGCATCAAGGAGGTGCGCGACTCCGGTGTCGTCACCGCCGCCGCGCTCTCCCCGCAGCGCACCGCGCAGTTCTCCAAGGCCGTCGTCGACGCGGGTGTGGACATCTTCGTCATCCGCGGTACGACGGTCTCCGCGGAGCACGTCTCGGGTGCGGCCGAGCCGCTCAACCTGAAGCAGTTCATCTACGAGCTGGACGTCCCGGTGATCGTCGGCGGCTGCGCCACGTACACCGCGGCCCTGCACCTGATGCGTACGGGCGCGGCCGGTGTCCTCGTCGGCTTCGGCGGCGGCGCCGCGCACACCACGCGCAACGTCTTCGGCATCCAGGTCCCGATGGCGACCGCGGTCGCCGACGTGGCCGGGGCCCGCCGTGACTACATGGACGAGTCCGGCGGCCGGTACGTGCACGTGATCGCGGACGGCGGCGTCGGCTGGTCCGGCGACCTGCCCAAGGCCATCGCCTGCGGCGCGGACGCCGTGATGATGGGCTCCCCGCTCGCCCGGGCGACGGACGCGCCGGGCCGCGGCCGCCACTGGGGCATGGAGGCCGTCCACGAGGACGTGCCGCGCGGCAAGCTGGTCGACCTCGGCTCCGTCGGGACGACGGAGGAGGTCCTCACCGGTCCTTCGCACACGCCCGACGGCTCGATGAACATCTTCGGCGCCCTGCGCCGGGCGATGGCGACGACGGGGTACAGCGACCTCAAGGAGTTCCAGCGCGTCGAGGTGACGGTGGCGGACTCGCAGCACCGCCGCTGACCGCACGGAGCATGACGGGAGGGCCCGGACCGCGATCGCGGTCCGGGCCCTCCCGTGTGTCCTGCCTGCGGTCCGCGACTAGTCGGACGTCTTGCGGGCCGTGGAGAACGCGACCACGGCGGCGACCACGAAGAACACGAAGCTCATGGCGTCGGAGTCTTCCTTCCACACCGTGTTCAGGTCGCTGAAGTGCTCGGTGAAGATCTCGGTGACCGAGAGCGGCAGCTGCTTGCTGATGATGATCGCCTCACCGAGCAGCTGGCCCAGGTAGACGCCGACCAGCGCGAGGACGCCACTGATGACCGGCAGGGCCGGGTTGCGGCCGCCGAGCTTGCCGGCGGCGAAGCCGACGATGGCGCCGACACCCACGGCCGCGTAGCCGATCTCGTGCTTCGTGGCGCCGATGATCGCACCGTAGATGCCCGCCGCCACGAGCGCCGCGACGAGCGCGACGACAATGCCGAGGCCCACGTTGTTGCGCGCCGGCGCGACCGGGGCGAACGGTGCGCCCCCGCCGAACGGAGCGCCGACGGGCTGCTGGCCCGCGAACGGGTTGCCGGTCGGGGCGCCGGGCTGGACGGGCTGGCCGGGCTGCGCGGCGTACGGGTTGCCGGGCTGCGGCTGGGCGTCGTACGGCTGGTTCGGCGGTGGTACGGGCGTGCTCATGGTGGGTTCCCCCTGGGACTGTGGCGCACGAGTGTGCGATGAGTGACGCCGCAGGCTAGCAGTCGGTTCCGACATCGACCCACCGGAATCCTTGGGGGGACTGCGATCAAAGCCGGTGCGCGGCTCCTGCCGGTGTCGCTCCACGGGTGTCGAGGAGGAGTTGCGCCTTCACGGCCAGGCCCTGGAGGTCGTAGGTGCGGTGGTGCTGGAGCAGCACCGTCAGATCGGCGCTGGAGGCGGCTTCGTAGAGCGAATCGGCACGGGGGACCGGGAGTTCGCGTACGCGCCAGTCCAGAACGTGCGGATCGTGGTAGCCGACCTGGGCGCCCATGTCCATCAGCCGGGTGGCGATCTCGTGGGCGGGCGAGGCCTCCTGGTCGGCGAGGTCGGGTTTGTAGGTGACGCCCAGGAGGAGGATCCGGGCGCTCCGGACGGATTTCCCGTGCTCGTTGAGAAGGGTGGCGCAGCGCTGGATCACGTACTGCGGCATCCGGTCGTTGATCTCCTGGGCGAGCGAGACCATCCGCAGCGGGTGGCCGGGCGTGCGGCTGTTGTACGGGCAGTAGCCGGGGTCGACCGGCGCGCCGTGGCCGCCGACGCCGGGGCCCGGACGGAAGGGCTGGAAGCCGAAGGGTTTGGTCTCGGCGCACCGGATGACGTCCCACAGGTCGACGCCGAGGTCGTGGCAGAGCACGGCCATCTCGTTGACCAGGGCGATGTTGACGTGCCGGAAGTTGGTCTCCAGGACCTTCGTCATCTCGGCCTCGCGCGGGCCGCGGGCGCGGACGACCTTGTCGGTGAGCCGGCTGTAGAAGGCGGCGGCCGATTCGGTGCAGGCGGGGGTGAGGCCGCCGATGACCTTGGGGGTGTTGGCGTAGACGTGGGTGCGGTTGCCGGGGTCGAGCCGGCTGGGGGAGTGGGCGAGGTGGAAGTCGCGTCCGCCGCGCAGCCCGGAGCCCTCTTCGAGGAGGGGGAGCAGGAAGTTCTCGGTGGTGCCGGGATGGACGGCCGATTCGAGGAGCACGGTGGTGTGCGGGCGCAGCCGGGCGGCCAGGGCGCGGGCCGCGTCGGCCACGCCGTCTAGGTCGAGGGTGCGGTCGGCACCGAGGGGGGTGGGGGCGCAGATCACAGCGGTACGGACCCGGCCCAGCTCGGCCGGGTCGGTGGTGGGGCGGAATCCGCCGGAGAGCATCCGCCGGATGTCGGAGGCGGTGAGCGATCCCTCGACGGGGGTGCGGCCCGCGGAGAGTTCCGCGAAGGCCCGGGGGTCGGTGTCGTAGCCGATGGTCTGGATACCGGCGGCGACGGCGGCTTGGGCGAGGGGCAGGCCGAGGTGACCGAGTCCGATGACGGCGAGGTCTGCAGGCACGTGGGTGGCCGTCCTTCCCTAAGACCATGAAGACGGAAAGCGCAACTGCTGGGGACAGCGCAATGTCAGACTAGGCGTAAATATGACCTATATGTCGCATTGTGCGGCCCCTGTCGTCCGGGTGTTGTCCACAGGCGGTGGCTGAAGTTGCGGAGCACGGACAGAATCGAGAGGTGGGCACGGGCACCCGACCCCGCGGTCGGACCGCATCCCCGTGCCGGACCACCCCGATCTACCGGGAGGCAGCAGTGAGGACAGCGACACTGGGACCCGCGGAGCGCGCCGAGGCGCTCGCCGCGATGGCCGAGCGCGAACTGGACGTGCTGGTCGTGGGGGCGGGCGTGGTCGGCGCCGGGACGGCACTCGACGCGGTGACGAGAGGGCTCTCGACGGGGCTGGTCGAGGCGCGCGACTGGGCGTCCGGCACGTCGAGCAGGTCGAGCAAGCTGATCCACGGCGGGCTGCGCTATCTGGAGATGCTCGACTTCGCGCTCGTCCGCGAGGCGCTCAAGGAGCGCGGGCTGCTGCTGGAGCGGCTGGCCCCGCACCTGGTGAAGCCGGTGCCGTTCCTCTATCCGTTGCAGCACAAGGGCTGGGAGCGGCTGTACGCCGGTTCCGGCGTCGCGCTGTACGACGCGATGTCGGTGTCGTCCGGGCACGGCCGCGGACTGCCCGTGCACCGGCACCTCTCGCGCCGCCGGGCCCTGCAGGTCGCGCCGGCGCTGAAGCGGGACGCCCTGGTGGGGGCCCTGCAGTACTACGACGCCCAGATGGACGACGCCCGCTATGTGGCGACTCTGGTGCGCACCGCCGCCGGGTACGGCGCGCAGGTGGCGAACCGGGCGCGGGTGATCGGCTTCCTCCGGGAGGGCGAGCGGGTCGTCGGCGCCCGCGTGGAGGACGTCGAGGAGGGCGGTACGTACGACGTCAGGGCCAAACAGGTGGTCAACGCCACCGGCGTCTGGACGGATGACACCCAGGCGCTGATCGGTGAGCGCGGACAGTTCCACGTACGGGCGTCCAAGGGCATCCATCTGGTCGTCCCGAAGGACCGCATCCACTCCTCCACGGGCCTGATCCTGCGGACCGAGAAGTCCGTCCTGTTCGTCATCCCGTGGGGGCGGCACTGGATCGTCGGCACGACGGACACCGACTGGGACCTGGACAAGGCGCATCCCGCCGCGTCCAGCGCGGACATCGACTATCTGCTCGAACACGTCAACTCGGTCCTGTCCACCCCGCTGACCAGGGACGACGTCCAGGGCGTCTATGCGGGGCTGCGCCCGCTGCTGGCCGGCGAGTCGGACGCGACCAGCAAGCTGTCGCGCGAGCACACGGTGGCCCACCCGCTGCCGGGCCTCGTCGTCGTCGCGGGCGGCAAGTACACGACGTACCGGGTGATGGCCAAGGACGCCGTGGACGAGGCGGTGCACGGCCTCGACCAGCGGGTCGCGGAGTGCGTCACCGAGGACATCCCGCTGCTGGGAGCCGAGGGATACCGCGCCCTGTGGAACGCGCGGGCCAGGATCGCCGCCCGGACCGGCCTCCACGTCGCCCGGGTGGAGCACCTGCTGAACCGGTACGGCTCCATGACCGAGGAGATCCTGGAGCTGATCGTCGCCGACCCGGTGATGGGCGAGCCGCTGCCGGCCGCCGACGACTATCTGAAGGCCGAGATCGTCTACGCGGCCTCGCACGAGGGTGCCCGCCACCTCGACGACGTACTGACCCGGCGCACCCGGATCTCCATCGAGACCTTCGACCGCGGCACCCGCTCCGCACAGTTGTGCGCGGAGCTCATGGCGGGGGTGCTCGGCTGGGACCGGGGCCGGATCGAGCGGGAGGTCACCCACTACGAGAAGAGGGTGGAGGCGGAGCGGGAGTCGCAGCGCCAGCCCGACGACCTGACGGCGGACGCGGCACGGCTCGGGGCGCCGGACATCGTGCCCATCTAGCGTGTGTCCGCCCTCGGCCCGTGCGGAGTCGTCCCGCGACGCCGCACGGGGCAGACCCCCGGCTGCCACGGCAGCGGACAGCCGGACCTGCCGCCACGCCCCGCTCCTCGGTCGCCTGCCGCCGGCCGGGTGGGGCGGCGGCGCGAGCGTGCACGGAACTCCGGCCTCGGCAGCGCGGGTTCGAGTGGGGCGGCAGGGCACGGGGCGCGGCCCTGGGGGCGGTGCGCCGGAGCGGCCCGGGAATGCCGCGGTTCGGAGCGTCGCCCCGGACGGCGGGTCGTGGTAGGCAGGAGGGGTGTCCGGGCGGGATGTGGTTCTCTGGGCGGAGCAGAGGCGGAGGCAGAGCGGGAGTTCACGGTCGCGGCGAGGCAGCGCCGTGTGGACGGGCCCGACCGGAAATCCCTTTCGCGGGCCACTTATGACGGTCCCCGGACCCGGCACCAGGACCGGTCCCGGGGTGAGGGACAATGAACGCTCTGCCAGGGCGGGTTGATCGCAGAGGGGACGCATGTCGGAGGCGGAGCAGGCACGGGAGCCCCAACGGGACAAGGACGGACGTCTTCTCGCGGGGCGGTACCGGCTCGGAGAGGTGCTCGGCCGGGGCGGAATGGGCACGGTCTGGCGCGCCGTCGACGAGACGTTGGGCCGCACGGTCGCGGTCAAGGAACTGCGGTTCCCGTCGGCCATCGACGACGACGAGAAGCGTCGGCTCATCACGCGCACACTGCGCGAGGCCAAGGCGATCGCCCGGATCCGTAACAACGGCGCGGTCACCGTCTACGACGTGGTCGACGAGGACGACCGGCCGTGGATCGTCATGGAACTCATCGAGGGCAAGTCACTGGCCGAGGCGGTGCGTGAGGACGGCGTCCTGACGCCGAAGCGGGCGGCCGAGGTCGGCCTCGCCATCCTCGACGTGCTGCGCTCGGCGCACCGCGAGGGCATCCTGCACCGCGACGTGAAGCCGTCCAACGTGCTGATCGCCGAGGACGGCCGGGTCGTGCTGACCGACTTCGGGATCGCCCAGGTCGAGGGCGACCCGTCGGTCACCTCCACCGGCATGCTCGTCGGCGCCCCCTCGTACATCTCGCCGGAGCGCGCCCGCGGCCACAAGCCCGGCCCGCCCGCCGACCTGTGGTCGCTCGGCGGACTGCTGTACGCGAGCGTCGAGGGCTGCCCGCCGTACGACAAGGGGTCCGCGATCGCGACCCTGACCGCCGTGATGACCGAGCCGCTCGACCCGCCGAAGAACGCGGGCCCGCTGGAGGAGGTCATCTACGGGCTGCTCGCCCGGGACCCGGAGCAGCGGCTCGACGACGCGGGCGCGCGCGCCCTGCTCAACGACGTGATCGAGGCCCTGGAGCAGCCGGAGGCCCCGGTTCCGCCGCCGGCCGACGCCACCCAGGTGATGGCGCTCCCCAAGAACGTGGCCGGCGCCACGCCCCGGGCGGCGCAGAAGTCCGGTGACACGGGCGAGGGCGCCCGGGACCGGCTGCGCGGGGCGCTGCGCTCCGCGCGGAACGCGAAGGCGGCGCCCGCGGCGGCCGCCGCCGGTGCCGTGGCCTCCGCTCCGGCCCGGCCGGCCACGGCTCCCACGACGGCCACGGCCTCCCCCTCGGGGGCGGTACCGCCGCCGCGTCCGGCCACCTCGCCGGTCACCCCCCGCGCGTCCCTCACGGACGTGGTTCCCCGCCGCACCCTGGCGATCATCGCGGCCGTCATCGTGCTCGCCGTGCTCGGTACGGTCCTCGCGCTCACGCTCGGCGGGGGCGACGAGGGCTCCGGCAACGCGGGCAAGGCCAAGGACGGCGCGTCCGCCACGGCCGGTTCCTCCGCCGGCAGCGGCTCCGGCGGCTCCGGCGGCACCGCCGACACGGAGCAGGGCAGCGGCAAGGAGCAGGGCAAGGAGGACGACCAGGGGACGGACGGCGGTCAGGGCGGTAGCGACGACTCCGGCAAGGGATCCGACGACTCGCAGGGCGACAAGCGGGACGACGCCGTACCCGCCGGCTACAAGGCGGTGGAGAACAAGAAGTTCCACTTCTCCATGGTGATGCCCAAGGACTTCCGTTTCGACAAGACGGCGGGCGACAACTCCGGCGCCATATACAACGTCAGCGGCGGCTTTCCCCGGATCCAGGTCGACTACACCGACTCGCCCGGCGGCGACGCCGCCGCGGCCTGGAACGCGGCCAGGGCCGCCGTGGCCGGCACCAGTAACGGGTACCACCATCTCGGCATAAACAAGGTGCAGTACAAGGGCTACCCGACGGTCGCCGACTGGCAGTTCGAACGCACGCAGCAGGGGCAGCGGGTCCGGGTGCTCAACCGGGGATTCAAGGTCGACGCCGGTCATGGGTACGCGATCATGATCAGCTGCCCGGCCGACGCGTGGGACAGCACGGAGTGCCGGACGCTGCGCAGGACGGCGTTCGACACGTTCAAGCCGCTCGACTGAGCCGAGCCGTCCGGCCGGGTTGCGCCGACCCTGCCGCGCGGCCGCCTCTTGCCACGTATTGTGAGAGCTCGAAGACCGTACGCAGCCGAAACCGCAAGGCAATTGCACAGTAAGTGACCGCAATTGACGGCATTGTGCGGTCTACGTGACCGGGGGACAGCGCGCTCTGGGGAGGCGTCGTGGACGACTATGCGGGTCGGGTGCTTGCCGACCGCTACCGCCTTCCGCTGCCCCCGTCCGACGAGTACGAACTGGTCGAGACCCGGGCGTTCGACACCTACAGCGGCCAGGAGGTGCTGGTCCGTCAGGTGCCGTTGCCGGAGGTCGTGGACGCCGAGGTGCTCGACGCGGACGGGCTGCCCACGGCGGCGCGGCGGGCCGGCGGGCGGACGGTGCGGCGGTCCGGCGATCCCGCGGTGCGACGCGCCATCGAGGCCGCCCAGGCGGCGGCCCAGGTGCCCGACCATCCGCGCCTGGACCAGGTCTTCGACGTGTTCGCGGAGGCGGGTTCCCTCTGGATCGTGAGCGAACTGGTGGCGGCGCGGCCGCTGGCCGCCCTGCTCGCGGAGCGCCCGCTCAATCCCTACCGGGCCGCCGAGATCGGCTCCGACGTCCTGACCGCGCTGCGCGTCCTGCACGCCCACGGCTGGACCCACCGCAACATCACCGTGCGCACGGTGCTCATCTGCGACGACGGGCGCGTCGTGCTGACCGGCCTGGCGGCGGGAGCGGCCGAGGAGGCCCTCTGCGGGTACGTGCCGGTGCCGCGCACCGACGACGACGACGGCGCGGACGGTTACGGCGGTCCCGCGGTCGAGTCCGGCCCCACGGGCCCGTACGCCCCGCCCGCGCCCGCGGCGGAGGACACCGGCCCGTACGGCCTGCCGGGGGCGGCGGAGCCCGACGGTTCCGATCCGTACGGCCCCCGTGCCGTCGAGCCGGGGCCTGCCGGTCCGTACGGTCCGCCCGAGGTGCCCGGTTCCCGGGGACCCGCGGCCATCGAGTCGGGGCCCGGGGGCGGTCCCGGGCAGCCCAACGGAGCCGGCGAGCTGGAGGCCGTGCGCCGCCCGTCGCCGCCCGCCGCCCTGCCCCTTCCGGCCTCCGAGGACGGCACCGCGCGGGCGCGGGCCGCGCGTGCGGGAGCCATCGCCGCGTACCGGGCCGGCGCCCGCGCCGCCGCCCGCGTCAGCGAGGAGGAGCGCCGGGCGGGAACGGACGAGGCGCAGGACACCGGCACCCTCCCGGTCCAGCGACCCACGCACCCGCGGCAGCCCCTCGGCCGGCCAGGCACCCCGGACGCCTACGAGGACCTGTACGACGACGAGGACGCGTACGACGACGACGGCGACGACGGCCCGCCGCCCCGGCGGCTCCACCTGACCGGTTCCTGGGACGACGGCCCCGGCCGCGGGCGCCCGGTGCCCGCCGGGGGCTCCAACGAGGACGCCCTGCGCGCCGACTCCCGGCGTCAGGGCGCCACCCCGTCCGCTCGCCCGCAACTGCCCGCCACCACCCGGGAGGCCTCCCCGGGCCGCTGGGACGAGATCGTCGCCGGCAGCCGCGACACGTCCGCCTACCGCGGTCCCGCCACCACCCTGGCCGCCGAGCGCGCGCGGCAGGCCCGGATCGCCGTCGTCGGCGCGGTCACCGAGCGCTGGGCGCCCGAGCAGGCCGGCCCGGTACACGGGAACTGGCAGCTGGCACCGCCCATCGGCCCTTCCACCGACCTCTGGGCGCTGGGCGCGCTGCTCTACCGCGCCGTGCAGGGCCACGCCCCGTACCCCGAGGAGAACGCCGCCGAACTCGTCCAGATGGTCTGCGGCGAACCGCCGGCCTTCGCAGAGGAGTGCGGCGCGCTGCGGCCGGTCGTCGAGTCGCTGCTGCGCCAGGACCCCGACGAGCGCCCGGACTTCGAGGAGCTGCGTGGCTGGCTGCGCTCCCTCGTGCGATCGGCGCCCGAGCCGGAGGCCGGTCTCGACGTCGTGCCGCTGCCCTCCGCCGACGCCACCCGGCTGCCCGTCGTGCGCCGCCGCGGTGAACTCGTCCGCAAGCGGCGGGGCCGCCGTGGCGGGGCGGCGCACGGCCGTCACCGCCACACCAAGGAACGGCTGGAACCCGCGGAGCGGGCCGCACCGCAGCTCCGGGAGCCCAGGAACCCCAGGCCGCCGCGCGAGCCCAAGGGCCCCAAGGCGCTGCGCACCCCGCCCCGCCCGCAGCAGGGCGGGACCCGCGCGCCGCGCCGGCTCGGCCGGCTGCTGCTCGTCCTGATCCTGCTGCTCCTGGCCGCGGCGGTCGCGTACGCGGTGATGTTCATGCCCAGGTCCGGTACGGAGTCCGGGGCCGGCGTCACACCCTCCCGTACCGCGTCCGGCGCACCCGAGGACGGCGGTCAGGACACCGGGGAGCCGTCCCCCTCGCGCTCCTCCGGCGCACAGCAGCCGCAGACCAGCCGCTCCGCCGTCGCACTCGCACCCGGCTACACCCTGCGCAAGGACCCCGAGGGCTTCGAGGTCGGTGCGCCCAAGGGATGGCAGCGCAGCCCCGCCAACGCGGACCGTCAGATCCGTTACGGGAGCGACGGCTTCAGCCTCCTCGTCGTCCCCGGGCGTGACACCGTGAAGGCGGGCGGCGCCGATCCGCTCGACTACCAGCGGAACAAGGAGCCGGAGTTGAAGCAGTTCCGCGACTCCAGCTGGGCGTCGGCGAGCGGGCTGCGCCGGATCGACGTCGGACGGCAGGCCATGGCGGAGGGTCAGTTCACCTGGCAGGACGCCGACGGCCGCGAGGTCTACGTCCGCAACCTGGTGATGGCTGTCGACGGCCGCTACCACATTCTCCAGGTCATCGGCCCGGAGGACCAGCGCGACAAGGTGACCGAAATCTACCAACAGGCCACCGCCTCCTACCGTGTGACGAAGTGAATTAGAAGGGCCCGGCGCCGCGCGGGGCCGGGAGCGACAAGCATCACAGTGCGATCTCGTGAGCGGTGCGAGGTTCCGTGGCCGTACTTCCCCTCCGTAACCTGGCATCCGAAGGAACGGGGCGGGGACACGTGGATCGATCACAGGGCACGGAAGCGGGACTGCTGCTGGCCGGGAGGTACCGGCTGGGCGAGGTCCTGGGACGCGGCGGCATGGGCAAGGTCTGGCGCGCCCATGACGAGGTGCTGCACCGCACCGTCGCCGTCAAGGAGCTGACCGCCGGGCTGTACGTCGCGGAGGCGGACCGGGTCGTGCTGCACGCGCGCACCCAGAAGGAGGCCCGCGCCGCCGCCCGCATCACGCACCCCGGCGTGGTCACCGTGCATGACGTGATCGAGTACGACAACCGGCCGTGGATCGTCATGCAGTACGTCGACGGCCCGTCACTCGCCGATCAGACCAAGGAGTCCGGCGAGACCGAGCCCCGCGAGGCGGCCAGGATCGGACTCCACGTCCTGGGCGCCCTGCGTGCCGCGCACGGGGCCGGGGTGCTGCACCGCGACGTGAAGCCGGGCAACGTCCTGCTCGCCCGGGACGGGCGGGTCCTGCTCACCGACTTCGGGATCGCGGCGATAGAGGGCGACTCGACCATCACCAGGACCGGTGAACTGGTCGGCTCCATCGACTACCTGGCGCCCGAGCGGGTCCGCGGCGGCGATCCGGGTCCCGCGTCCGACCTGTGGTCGCTGGGCGCCACGCTGTACACCGCGGTCGAGGGCCGCTCGCCGTTCCGGCGCACCTCCCCGATCTCCACGATGCAGGCCGTCGTCACCGAGGAACCGCCCGTTCCCACACGGGCCGGGGCGCTCGGCCACGTCATCACGGCGCTGCTCCGCAAGGAACCCGGCGACCGGCCGTCGGCCGAGGAGACGGAGCGGATGCTGCTGGAGGCCATGGAGGGGCGCGAGCCCCGGTCGGCCCAGGCGTACGTCCCCACCCAGCGGGTCCCCGAGGAGGCCGTGCACGCGATGGGCTCCGACGGCGCCTCCGGTGGCGGGATGCCGAGCGGCGGCACGGCCCGGCTGCCCTACCCCGGGCCCGTCCCGGCCCCCGGCACCGCACCGGTGACCCGGCGCAGCCGCGGCCGCTGGCGGACCACGGTCGTCGTCATCGCGCTGGCGGCGCTGGTGGGCGGTGGCGCGGGCATCGCCGCGATGATGTACGCGAACCGTGCGGACGCGGAGAAGGGCAGCGGCGGCACGGCCTCCCACGGGACCCGGTCGCCGGGCCCCGTCACCCCCAGCCCCACGCCGACTCCCACGACGGAGTCGGACGCGGCGAAGGACGGCGTACCGGACGGCTGGCGGCGGGTGCAGGACCCCGCCGGGTTCAGCATCCTCATGCCGATCGGCTGGGAGCGCCGGGTGGAGGGCACCAACATCGACTACACCCCGGACGACGGTGTGCACTACTTCCGCTACAGCGTGGACCCGGCCCCCGACTTCGAGGACTCGTACACGCACATGCAGAACCTGGAGACGAGTCTGCGCGAGCGGCTGCCGGACTACCGGAGCCTGGAGATGAACAGCAACGTCTACCGTGACTGCCCCGGATCCATCTGGGAGTTCACCTGGACCGAGAAGGACGGCGTCGGCCCGCGGCACGCCATCGACCAGATGTACTACGCGCAGGAGGGCGGCCCGGAGTACGCGCTGTACATGACCGGGCCGGAGTCCGACTGGGACGTCACCCGGGACCGCTTCAACACGATGCTGCGCAGCTGGCGTGCGCCGGAGGATTCCAACTGATCCCGGCCGGCTCCTGCGGGGCCTGCCCGGTCGGTGATGCCGGGGGATATACCCCCTGATCAGCGGTTATCGAGCCAGTGATCACTGGCTCGATCGGTGGGTGGCCGCCGAGGGCTGTTGTGGGGACTGTGAAAAGCTGTTACCCACGGGTACCCAAAGCTTCCTGCTGGACGTACTCTCGCCCTCATGACGGACTCGCAGGCCCCTGTAGCCCCCACCGGTTCGAACCCCGTGGCCGCCGCGCCCGCGGGCGTGCGCACGGCCGCCGACGTCGTGACGCCCGAGGTGGTCGCCCAGCTGACCCGCGGCGTCGCCGGCTCCGGCCGTACGGCCAACCACACCCCCTTCACCGGGGAGAAGCTGGCCGACCTGCCCGAGTCCACCCCCGAGGACGTGGCGACCGCCTTCGAGCGGGCCCGCGCCGCCCAGCCCGCCTGGGCGGCGATGCCCGTCCGTGCCAGGGCCGCCGTGCTGCTGCGCTTCCACGACCTCGTCCTGGACCGCCAGTCCGAGGTCCTCGACCTCATCCAGCTGGAGACCGGCAAGGCCCGGCTGCACGCCCACGAAGAGGTGCAGGCCGTCGCCGTCGCCGCCCGGCACTACGGCCGCAAGGCCGGCGCGTATCTGAAGCCCAAGCGGCACACCGGCGTCGTACCGACCCTCACCAAGGTCACCGAGCTGCGCCAGCCGCGCGGTGTCGTCGGCCAGATCGCGCCGTGGAACTACCCCCTCGAACTGTCCGTCGGCGACGCGCTGCCCGCGTTCGTCTCCGGCAACGCCGTGGTGATGAAGCCCGACACGGAGACCGCGCTGACCGCGCTGTGGGCCCGCGACCTGCTCATCGAGGCCGGGCTGCCGGCCGAGGTGTTCCAGGTCGTCCTCGGTGACGGACCCGTCGTCGGCCCCGAGGTCGTCAAGCACGCCGACTACGTCTCGTTCACCGGATCCACCCGCACCGGCCGCGAGGTCGCCCAGGGTGCCGCGGCCCGGCTCGTCGGCGTCTCGCTGGAGCTCGGCGGCAAGAACGCCATGCTGGTCCTGAAGGACGCCGACGTGGAGAAGGCCGCCGCCGGAGCCGTCCGCGCCTGCTTCTCCTCCGCCGGGCAGCTCTGCATCTCCATCGAGCGGCTGTACGTCCACGAGTCGATCGCCGACGACTTCGTGTCCCGGTTCGCCGCCCGTACCAAGGCGATGCGGCTCGGCTCCTGTCTCGCGTACGGCGCCGACATGGGCTCGCTCGTCGGGGAGCGCCAGCTGGAGACGGTCAGCCGGCACGTCGCGGAGGCCGTCGAGAAGGGAGCCAGGCTGGTCGCCGGCGGGGTCGCCCGACCCGACATCGGCCCGCTGTTCTACGAGCCGACCATCCTCGACGGCGTCGAGGCCCCGATGGCCGTCTGCAGCGAGGAGACCTTCGGACCGGTCGTCTCCATCTACCGCTTCAGCGACGAGGACGAGGTCGTCGCCCTCGCCAACGCCACTCCGTACGGCCTCAATTCGAGTGTCTGGACCAAGGACGGACGGCGCGGCCACCAGGTCGCCGCCCGGCTGCGGACCGGAACGGTCAACATCAACGAGGGGTACGCCCCCGCCTACGGCAGCGTGCAGTCCCCGATGGGCGGCATGAAGGACTCGGGCCTCGGCCGCCGCCACGGCTCCGAGGGCATCCTCAAGTACACCGAGGCCCAGACCGTCGCGCAGCAGCGGCTGATCCCGCTCGCCCCGTCCTTCGGGATGGACGACGAGAAGTACGCGGCGTTCATGAGCCGCAGCCTCAAGGCGATGAAGGCCTTCCGCCTGCGCTGACCCCGCACCACCACCGCAGCACTTCTGCCCTTTTCGTACCGAGGAGAGCCATGTCCCAGGACAGCCCTGCCCAGAATCAGGCCGGACCGGCCGATGACGACGCCGCGTACGACTACGACGTCCTGATCGTCGGTTCGGGCTTCGGCGGCGCGGTCTCGGCACTGCGGCTGACCGAGAAGGGGTACCGGGTCGGCGTGCTGGAAGCGGGCCGCCGCTTCACCCCCGGCACGCTGCCCAGGAACTCCTGGGACCTGAGGAACTACCTCTGGGCCCCCGCCCTCGGGCTCTTCGGCATCCAGCGCGTGCACCTGCTCGGCAACGTGATGGTGCTGGCCGGCGCGGGTGTGGGCGGCGGCTCGCTCAACTACGCCAACACGTTGTACGTGCCCCCGGCGCCGTTCTTCGAGGACCGGCAGTGGGCGCACATCACCGACTGGCAGGACGAGCTGAAGCCGTACTACGACCAGGCCACCCGGATGCTCGGGGTCAGGCTCAACCCGACGATGACCCCGTCCGACGTCCATCTGAAGGCGACCGCCGAGGTCATGGGCGTCGGCGACACCTTCCATCTCGCCCCCGTCGGCGTCTTCTTCGGCGACGGCAAGGACGCCGACGGTACGGCGAAGGCGAAGCCCGGCGGCACCGTCGCCGACCCGTACTTCGGCGGCGCGGGCCCCGCCCGCAAGGCCTGCACCGAGTGCGGCGAGTGCATGACCGGCTGCCGGCACGGCGCGAAGAACACCCTCAACGAGAACTACCTCCACCTCGCGGAGAAGGCCGGAGCGGTCATCCACCCGATGACGTCCGTCGTCGCGGTCACGGACGACCCGGAGGGCGGCTACCACGTCTCCACCGTGCCGACCGAGCGGCGCAGGAAGGCGAAACCCACCCGGCTGCGCGCCCGCGAGGTGGTCGTGGCGGCGGGCACGTACGGGACCCAGACCCTGCTGCACACCATGAAGGACGACGGCCTGCTGCCCCGGATCTCGGCCCGCCTCGGCGAGCTGACCCGGACCAACTCCGAAGGGCTCGTCGGCGCGCAGACCTCCGACCGCCGCTACCGCAAGAAGCACGGCACCAAGGCCGACTTCACCAAGGGTGTCGCCATCACCTCGTCGATCCACCCCGACGAGAACACCCACATCGAACCCGTCCGCTACGGCAAGGGATCGAACGCGATGGGCGGCATGACCATCCTCCAGGTCCCGTACAGCACCCACCGGGTGCTGGCCTGGCTCGGGAGCATCGCCAAGCACCCGACGCTCGCCCTGCGTTCGCTCTCCAACCGGCGCTGGTCGGAGCGGACCATCATCGGGCTGGTCATGCAGTCGCTGGACAACTCCCTGACCGCCTATCGCAAGCCCCGCGGCATCGGCAAGGGCCTGCTCACCGCCCGCCAGGGCCACGGCGCGCCCAACCCGACGCAGATCGCCGAGGCGACGCAGAGCGCATCGCTGCTCGCCGCCGAGATCAACGGCTTCGCGGGCTCCAACATCGGCGAGCTGATGGGCACCCCGCTCACCGCGCACTTCCTCGGCGGCTGCCCGATCGGTGCGAGTGCCGAGGAGGGGGTCATCGACCCGTACCACCGGCTGTTCGGCCACCCGGGCATCTCGGTCGTCGACGGCTCGGCGGTCTCCGCCAACCTCGGCGTCAACCCGTCCCTGACGATCACCGCGCAGGCGGAGCGGGCCATGTCCTTCTGGCCCAACAAGGGAGAGCAGGACCCGCGCCCGGCGCAGGACGAGGGCTACGAGCGGCTGGCGGTGGTCGAGCCGCGGACGCCCGCCGTCCCGAAGGAGGCCTTCGGCGCGCTGAGGCTGCCGTTCCTGGGGATGCCGGCGGTGCCGTCCAAGAAGGTCACGCAGGCGGAGCAGGCGGAGTAGCGGGAGAGCCGGGACAGCAGAAGGGGCTGCACCCCCCTCCGAGTGCAGCCCCTCACGCTCTACCGGTGAAGCCGCGTTACGGATGTGACCGGTGGTTCCGCATGCATGACCTGCAAGGCGCGTAGATGGTTGTCCCCCGACTCACATAATCCTTATGTGATGCCGCTCACGTCGCCGTCGGTGGGCCCGTGCCTGACGTGCTCAATCCGTGACCTGGACCCGCGCAACTGTTCGCATGGTCCCGGGGTCGAACTCGTATCGCTGCCACAGCAGCCGCACAGTTCCCACCGACCCCAGAAGGCCCCGCGATGCGAAGCGCGAAGAGAAGCACGACTCCGAGAGCCTTTCTGCGCCGTGCCGCGGGGACACTCGCCGCCGGTCTGCTGGCCGCCGGATCGCTCGCCCTGAGCGCCCCGGCCCGCGCCGCCGGCCCGGTCATGCGCTTCGGGGGCCCGGCCGAGACCGCGCTGCACCCGTACCCGGCGAGCGGGAGACCGCAGCGGACCTCCGTCGCGATCACCGTCGACAACCCGTCCCGGGACGAGGAGCACGGCCGCTTCGAGGGCGAGTACACCGTGGCCTTCGATCTCAGCGGTATCGCGGGCGTCGCCGATGCCGCGTTCGGCACCGAGGGCGGCGCGGACTGCGAGATCACCGGCACGACCGGTGTCTGCCACGGCGCGGGCCTCTCGCCAGGGTCCAACCCGCTGCCCGAGATCCGCGTCGGTGCGGCCGCCGGCAGCGGGGAAGGGGACTCCGGCACGATCGGGGTGACCGGAACGGCGGACGGCGCGGCCTTCACCCCGTTCACCACCCGGATCGTGATCGGCGGCCCCGACCTGGTGATGGAGCAGGCACCGCTGGAGCCGGAACTCGAGCCCGGCCGGACCCAGCCGCTCCTGCTCGCCTTCGGCAACCACGGCACGCGGGCCGCCGACGGTGTCGTGCTCACGCTCATGTACACCCGCGGCATCGAGTTCACCGAGCGGTACGAGAACTGTGTGTACAGCGAGGGCGACGCAGGGCAGGGCGTCCCGGTGTGGACCACCGCGCAGTGCTCGGTCGAGGGCAGCTACGAGGTGGGCGCCGTCTACGAACTGGCCGAACCCCTGATGCTCAGGGCCACGCAGCGCGCCTACCGGGACACCCTGGTCTACCGCATCGACGAGGCCGGCCCGACGGTGCGCGGCGCCGGCCGGGCGGCCGGAGCGCGGTCCGCACCGGGCAGCAGGGGCAACGTGCTCACGCTCGAGGAGGCCCCTGCCGTCCGGTCCGGTGATCTCGACCCCCGTGACAACCAGCAGGAGATCGACTTCAGCACCGCGAACACCGCCGACTTCGCCGCGTACGGGGACACGGCGGCCGGTCCGCCGGGCAGCACGGTCGGGGCCGACATCGGCTTCCGTAACGAGGGGCCGGCGTGGATCGGCAACCTGCGCTCGGGCGAACCGGTCGCCACGGTCGACTTCACCGTCCCCGAGGGCGCCTCGGTCACCACGTGGCCCGGTGCCTGCCGGGGGGTGACGGCGGACGGGCAGTACCGCGAGCAGCAGGCCGGCGCACCGCGCTATGTGTGCGACACGTCGATGGCCGTCCGCGAGGACGCCGGCTTCGCGCTGCACTTCGACCTCAGGATCGTCGGAACCGTCACGGGGGCCGCCGGGACCGTCGAGGTGCGGAACACGCGGGCGCGGGACCCGCTGCTGCCGTTCGACCCGGACCGGAGCAACAACACCGCCGCGCTCACCCTGGACGCGGACCACGCGGGGGACTCCGGCGCCACCACGTCAGGGGCCGCATCGGGCTCGTCCGCCGGCGGCGGCTCGGCGGGGGGCTCCACGGACGGGGGCAGCGCCTCAGCCGGCTCCGGGGCGGGCGGCTCCGGCTCCACGGGCACCACCGGCACGACGGGCCGCGCATCCGCCACCGGCGGGCGCCTCGCCGCGACCGGAACCGGTGCGGCGGCGGCCGCGGGAGCCGCCGCGGCCGCACTGCTGGCGGGCGGTGTGCTGTACATGACGGCCAGGCGAAGCCGGACGGGCCGGTAGCGGGCGGGCCCGGGCAGCGGCGGCCCGGCCGGGCTCCGGAACAGAGATACGGCCGCCTCCGGGCGTCCCGGGAGGCGGCCGTATCGAGTGACCGGGCTGCTGTCCCCTGCCGACCGGTCACGCACGCCGGTGCGCGGTCCCACGGCGTACATGCAGTACGCCACACGCCCCGGCGGAGCCACGCGTGGTTTCTTACCTGAGCCGCCCCTGGCTGGCACGGACACCGGGACCAACGAAGCCGCGTGCGGCCCGGTCACGCGCCGTACGGGTGAGAGTCCGCCCGAACTGGGATACGCCCGTACAGCCCTGCCGGCCCTTGGGGCGACCGGCGGCCTCGCGCACGGGAGGGTGGGAGGCCGTGACGTGCGGCGCGTCACACGCGGCCGCGGCACAGCTCCAGCAGGGTCATCGCGAGGGAGGTACCGGGCCGGCCCAGCGCGTCCCGGTACTGACCGAGGATCTCCATCTCGCGGGAAAGGTTGACCCGGCGGCCCCCGGACGTGATCCGGGCCTCCTGGATCACGGTGGAGACGGCCATCCGTTCCTGGACGAGACCGATGATCCGGTCGTCGAGGGCGTCGATGCGAGCCCGGGCGTCCGCGATCAGGGACGCGGCCTCCTCGGTGTGCGCGCCGGTCACGTCGGTGGCGGTCCCGGTGGTGGTGATGCTGCTCATGTCGGTCTCCCGGTGGGTGCGGCTCCCCGGGGCCGACCGGGCCCGGAACGCCAGAACGCCCCGGGCCTGTCGGCCCGGGGCGCCTGGAACGTTGCTTGTCAGTTGCTCAAGCAGCACGACCATGGCAGCCGGCGGGCCGGGTGCCATAGGTAAAGACGAAGATCGTGTGCTGACGCATGGGAGACAGTATGGACCCACCGGCGCACCGGGTCCGACGCCGGCCCGGATGGTGAGACGACAGAGGTCGCGGGCGGTGCGCCCCGGTGCGACGAGGGCCGCCCCGGGTCGCCGGTAGAATCGGAAGAACCGACCCCCTCTCCACCGCCGGAAGGCCGCTCCCGTGCCAGCAGCACCCCCCGCCGCCCCCGACATCACCACCGACGTGGTTCTCGTCGTCGACTTCGGCGCGCAGTACGCCCAGCTCATCGCCCGCCGCGTCCGCGAGGCCCGGGTCTACAGCGAGATCGTGCCGTCCACGATGCCGGTGGCCGAGATGCTGGCCAAGAACCCCCGGGCGATCATCCTGTCCGGCGGGCCCTCCTCCGTGTACGCGGAAGGCGCGCCCTCCCTGGACCGCGCGCTGTTCGAGGCCGGTGTCCCCGTCTTCGGCATGTGCTACGGCTTCCAGCTGATGGCCACCACGCTCGGCGGCACCGTCGACGACAACGGTGCCCGCGAGTACGGCCGCACCGCGCTCACCGTCTCCAAGTCCGGCTCCACCCTCTTCGAGGGCACGCCGGACGAGCAGTCGGTGTGGATGTCGCACGGCGACGCCTGCTCCGCCGCCCCCGAGGGCTTCACCGTCACCGCGTCCACGGACGTCGTCCCGGTCGCCGCCTTCGAGAACGACGAGAAGAAGCTCTACGGCGTCCAGTACCACCCGGAGGTCCTGCACTCCACCCACGGCCAGCAGGTCCTGGAGCACTTCCTCTACCGCGGCGCCGGCATCGAGCCGAACTGGACGACCACCAACGTCGTCGAGGAGCAGATCGCCCTCATCCGCGAGCAGGTCGGCGACAAGCGTGCCATCTGCGGCCTGTCCGGCGGCGTGGACTCCGCGGTCGCCGCGGCCCTCGTGCAGAAGGCCATCGGCTCCCAGCTGACCTGTGTGTACGTCGACCACGGTCTGATGCGCAAGGGTGAGACCGAGCAGGTCGAGAAGGACTTCGTCGCCGCGACCGGTGCGAAGCTGAAGGTGGTCGACGCGGAGAAGCGCTTCCTCGACGCCCTGGCCGGTGTGTCCGACCCGGAGCAGAAGCGGAAGATCATCGGTCGCGAGTTCATCCGCGTCTTCGAGCAGGCCCAGCTGGAGATCCTCCAGGAGGACGGACCCGAGGTCGCCTTCCTCGTCCAGGGCACGCTCTACCCGGACGTCGTCGAGTCCGGTGGCGGCACCGGCACCGCCAACATCAAGTCGCACCACAACGTGGGCGGGCTCCCCGACGACATCGAGTTCCAGCTCGTCGAGCCGCTGCGCCAGCTGTTCAAGGACGAGGTCCGCATGGTCGGCCAGGAGCTCGGCCTGCCCGAGGAGATCGTCCAGCGCCAGCCCTTCCCCGGCCCCGGCCTCGGCATCCGGATCGTCGGAGAGGTCACCAAGGAGCGGCTCGACCTGCTGCGCGAGGCCGACGCCATCGCCCGCGAGGAACTGACCGTGGCCGGCCTGGACCGGGACATCTGGCAGTGCCCGGTGGTCCTGCTCGCGGACGTCCGCAGCGTCGGCGTCCAGGGCGACGGCCGCACCTACGGCCACCCGATCGTGCTGCGCCCGGTCTCCTCCGAGGACGCCATGACGGCGGACTGGTCGCGACTGCCGTACGAGACCCTCGCCAAGATCTCCACCCGCATCACCAACGAGGTCGCCGACGTGAACCGCGTCGTGCTCGACGTCACGAGCAAGCCCCCGGGCACCATCGAGTGGGAGTAGTCCCCACCCGCCCGCTGCCGTGCCGATGCCGCCGTCCGTTCCCACGGGCGGCGGCATCGCCGCGTCCGGCCCCGAATCGGTGGCCGATACCTCTGGCCACCTGCGGCGACCGGCGGTAACTTCCGATCCCGTACGCCTGATCCCGTACGCCAGGGAGCACCCGAGGAGTCGCCATGTCCGAGCCCACACCCGTACCCGTGGACCAGCTCCACTTCGCCATGCCGCCCGTCCACGCCTCCGTGGAGGAGGAGCGGGCCCACCGCAAGGAACGTCTGGCGGGAGCGCTGCGCCTGTTCGGTGAGTACGGGTACGAGGACGGCGTCTCCGGACACATCACGGCGCGCGACCCGGAGTTCGGCGACTGCTACTGGGTGAACCCCTTCGGTGCCCCCTTCGACGGGCTGCGGCCCGAGGAGCTGATCCTCGTCAACGGTGAGGGCCAGGTCGTCGAGGGGAGCCGCCACGTCAACCAGGCCGCGTTCGCCGTCCACGCGCAGGTGCACCGGGCCCGCCCGGACGTCGTCGCCGTGGCGCACACCCACTCCGTGCACGGCAGGGCGCTGGCCGCGCTGGGGGAGCTCGTCGAGCCGATCACCCAGGAGTCCTGCGCGTTCTACGAGGACCACGCGCTCTACGACGCGTACACGGGGGTCGTCGTGGACGAGGACGAGGGGCGCCGGATCGCGGCGGCGCTCGGGCCCCGCAAGGCCATCGTGCTGCGCAACCACGGGCTGCTGACCGTGGGCGACTCGGTCGACGCGGCCGCCTGGTGGTTCCTCGCGCTGGAGCGGTCCTGCCAGGTCCAGCTGGCCGCGCGGGCGGCCGGCAAGCCGGTGCTGATCGAGCACCGGGACGCGGTCACCACCCGCGAACAGCTCGGCAGCGACCTGGTCGCCTGGATCAACTACCAGCCGCTGTGGACCCGGATCTCTCGAACATTCTGACGATCCCGCGCGCCCGGTGTGGCCCGATGCGGGAACCTCCCGTCCCGTACGGCACAATTCGCAGCAATCACAGCCGAGTTGGGTTGATCAACGGCTGTACCGGGGCGGGAAGGGGCGGAGTTCTCCGTGGCGTTGGACGAGGCGAGACAGGGCACGCACGGCGGTGGCTGCACGTGTGGCGACTGCCCGCACGGAGCGCGCCAGGGGCACCGGCGCGCGGTGGCCGCCTTCCTGGCCAAGCGGGACGAACTCGCCGCGGGCCAGGGCCTTCCCACCGGGGTCGCCCAGTCGCCCTCCGCGACCCGGCAGTGGGTCTCGGACGAGCTGACCCAGTCCGCGCGCGCCGTCGCCGACCGCGGCCGGGAAGCGGGTGACGCCTGGCTGTACCGGGTGTGGCAGCGCACCCTGGTCCTCGTGTGGGGCGCCGTCGCCGTGCTGGCCGTCGCCGAGGCCGCCACCGCCATCGGTGCCGGCTGGACCCACGCCCGTACCGCCGGGCTGATCGCCGGACTCGTCACCGCGGGCCTGCTCACCGCGGCCGCCCACGTCCACCGGGCGCGCGGCGGCCTCCTCGCCCCGCTGATCGGCGAGGACAACCGCCTCTCCACCTCCCGTGCGGTCGCCGCGTCCTGGGTGCTGCTCGCCGTCTTCTCCGTCCTCGTCCTCGCCCTCCAGCTGGCGGGCGCCTCCGGACACGCGCAGCGCGACGCGCTGATCGAGGGCCTGGACCTGGCGCGCGGAGCAGGCGTGGTGACCGTGCTGGCGCTGGTGTGCGCCATCGCGGTGGTCGTGCGGCGGGTGGTGAGCGTACGGGTGCTGTCCGGGCGGCTGCAGAAGCTGCGGGCGGACCGGCCGCGCGCCGCCGACCTGCTGACCGACGACTCGGGGCGCGGGGGGTTCACCGATGTGCAGTACGTGCTGGTGTCCGCCGTCGCCGTGGTGTTCGCCGCGGTCCGCCTAGCCCGCCGGCCCGAGCAACTGCCCGACCTGCCCTGGGGGCTCGCCCTCCTGGTGGCCGTCTCGGCGGCGGCCTACTTCGCCGGGAAGTACACCGAGGGCGGCCGGCCCGTGGTGCTGTCGGTCGTCCGGGCCCGGGAGGCCGGCGACCTGGACGCGCCGATCCGTACCGGCGACGACATCGAGATCCGCGGCGCGGGGTTCGTGCCGCCCGGCGCCGGGGCACCGGACCGGCTGGCCCGCATGGTCGTGCGGATCGGCACCGTCCACGTACACGTACCGATGGTCCCGGTCACCGGCGGCTTCGCCAACCCGACCGACACCGTGCTGACCGTGCCGGTCCCGGTCGAGGTGGAGCCGGGCGTCGTCGAGGTGCAGGTGGTGACCGCGTCCGGCGCGGAGTCGAACCGCGTCGCGATCGACGTGACGGACTGAGCGCCGCCGGAAACCCGACCGCACGCCTGGTGAGCCGCGCGCCGGGGGCGTACGTATGGTCAGGTGACGGATCGAACGGTCCGGCGAGGGTCGAACGGCCCTGTTGACGGACCCGGCGGTCCGGCGGCGGGCCGCGGAAGGCGGGAGAGCCATGCACGGGTACGGCACGAACGGGCGCGGTCTGGGCGAGGCCAGGGACCTGAAGGCGTCGGCGCGGGAGCACGCCCTGCTGCCCCTGCGGATCTTCCTCGGCGTCACCTTCATCTACGCCGCCCTCGACAAACTGACCGACAGCGCCTTCTTCCACGCCACCGGCGCGGGCTCCATCGGCGAGCAGATGACCGCCGTCCGCGACTCCTCCGCGATCCCGGCCCTCGTCGACCTCGCGCTGAAGAGCCCGTCCGGCTTCGGATACGCCATCGCCTTCGGAGAACTCGCCGTCGGCATCGGCACCCTGCTGGGGCTGTGGACCCGGATCGCGGCACTCGGCGGGGCGCTGATCTCGCTCAGCCTGTGGCTGACCGTCAGCTGGCAGGTCTCGCCGTATTACCTCGGCAACGACCTGATCTACCTCATGGCCTGGCTGCCGCTGGTGCTCGGCGGAGCGGCGTCGTTCTCCGTGGACGCCTTCCTCGCGACGCGGCGGCGACGGATCCGGTAGGCCACCCAGGTCACCGTGGCGGCCAGCCACAGCCCTCCCACGAAGACCGGGACGAAGAAGACCCACGGAGCCTCCCACACACCCGCCGCGTCGGCCGCGTAGCCGCCCGCCAGCGTCAGCATCACCAGCCCCGCGACGCCCCGTCCGGGCCGGAACTCACTACTTGGCACGAATGACCTCCACCTGTCCGAGACCCACTTCCAGATCGAGCTCGACCGTGCCGGCCGGCTTGGCGCCCCCGGCCGGTGACAGCGTCCGGTGCTCGTTCTGCGAGGGGCGGATGTCCACATCGTTCCCGCGCCGGTCGCCCGGCAACGTGATGTCACCGAGGCCGGCCCGCGCGTCCACCTTCACGGTGGCCGTCCTCGGTACGTGCACGACGACCCGGCCCGCACCCAGCTCCACCTCGGTCCTCACCGTGTCCCCCTCGGGCACGGCGAGCCGGGTGAGATCCAGCTTCACCTGCCCGGAGCCCAGCTCGTAGCGCGGCTGCACCGCGGCGACCGACGCGGGCCGCCACTCCTCGCGCACCCAGTGCGTGGTGATGTCCTTGGGCAGCGCGGACGCCCCCGCGAGCAGGCCCGCCGTGATCATCGCCATCAGAAGGGTGCCGAAACCGGTCCGGCCGACGAAGGCGCTGACCAGCATCCCGGCCCCGAAGACCGCGAGCGCGGCGACGAGGCCGATCTGCAGGCTCGTACCGAGCGGCTCGGAGTCCCAGCTCAGGCCCGTGCCCAGACCGCCCGCGATCATCGCGTTGACGAAGACGGCACCGCCGATGGACCGCGGCCCACGGACCTGCCGCGACCGCTGCGGAGGGAGGAACGGGGCGTCAGCCGTCGCCCGGCGCCCCCTCTCGGCCCGGCCGTCGAGCACGGCGTCCGGCGGCCCCCACAGATAGCCCGCACCGACCGGCCCGGTGGTCCCGTCCTTGACGATCGGGTCGCGCCACCAGGACGGGCCGGACGGCTTCGGGGGCGCCTTCACCTCGGGCGGCGCGTCCGACACCGCCCGGTCGGCCGCCGGATGCGTCCGCTCCTGCGGATCGGCCGTCCTGCGGTTCTGCGTCCAGACGGTGAAGCCGATCACCGCGACGGAAAGCATCGCGGAGAACGCCAGCGTGCCGCTGTTGCCCAGCATGGACAGGAACAGGCCGCAGCCGATCAGCGCGCACAGCACCGCGATCAGCGACGAGCCCTCGACCCGCCCCGACAGCAGCCGGCGCGCCTCGTTCTCCTCCTCACCCTCCCAAGGGATCAGCAGCCACGCGAAGCCGTAGAAGATCAGCCCGAGGCCGCCGGTCACGGAGAGCACACCGAGCACGATCCGGAAGATCACCGGATCCACGTTGCAGTACCGGCCGAGGCCCCCGCACACCCCGGCCACCACCTTCTGCCGCGAGCTGCGGTGCAGTTGCGGTACGGGCACGGGGGGCGGCACGGTGCCGGGCGGCGCGTCCTGGGGAACGGTCATGGCTCCATGGTGACGGGCGCCGGTCCCTTCCGGCACCCGCCCCGACCCTGGCCGGTCCCTGATATTGACCCGGCCCGACCCTGAGAGACGGCCCCACGCGCCGGCCGGTATCAGGGTCGATCTGGGGGCCGACCCTGATGCCACCACCCGCACGGACGTGTGACGATCGGGTCATGCCAGCCGCCACGCCCCGAGCCGCAAGCTCCCTCGCCCCCGACCCGGAGGAGCCGCCCCAGCGCAAGCTGTACCGCAGCGCCGACGGACGGCTGCTCGGCGGCGTCGCACGCGGTCTCGCCGGACACCTCGGACTGCCCGTCGCCTGGGTGCGCTTCGTCTTCCTCGGGCTGTTCCTCGCGGACGGTCTCGGCGCGCTCCTGTACGCCGTGTTCTGGATCGTCGTCCCCCTGGGCGTCGGTGGCGTGGACGGCCCGCGCTCCTTCTTCGAGACCGCCCCCGACGGCACCCGCAGACTCCGCAAGCCCGACAAGGGCCAGGTCTTCGCCCTCATCGCGCTGTTCATCGGCGCCCTGATCTTCGTCGGCAACGTCGACATGGGCAGCAAGGCCGACCGCTACATCTGGCCCACCCTGCTGATCGGCGCCGGCTCCGTCCTGGTCTGGCGCCAGGCCGACAACGCGCGCCGCGCCCGCTGGATGGACGTGGGCAGCCGCCGCCAGGTCCTGCACCTGGCCCGCGGACTCGCCGGGGTCGCCCTGGTGGGCCTCGGCCTCGCCGGATTCATGGTCGTACGCGGCTCCGCCGCCCAGCTGGGCAACGTCATGACCGCGGCCATCGCCGTGCTCACCGGCATCGCCCTGCTGGCCGGCCCCTGGCTCGTCCGCATGACCCAGGACCTGTCCGAGGAACGCCTGATGCGCATCAGGGCCCAGGAACGCGCCGAGGTCGCCGCCCACGTCCACGACTCGGTGCTGCACACCCTCACCCTGATCCAGCGCAACGCCGAGGACGCGGGTGAGGTCCGCAGGCTCGCCCGCGCCCAGGAACGCGAACTGCGCAACTGGCTCTACAACCCCGAGGGCACCGGCAAGGACGAGGACGACGAGCCCGAGACCCTGGCCGAGGCCGTCAAACGCGCCGCGGCCGAGGTCGAGGACAAGCACGGCGTCCCGCTGGAGGTCGTCGTCGTCGGCGACTGCCCGCTCGACGAGAAGCTGACCGCGCAGATGCAGGCCGCACGCGAGGCGATGGTCAACGCCGCCAAGTACGGTGGCGAGGGCGGCGCCGTCCAGGTCTACGCGGAGGTCGAGGGCCGCACCGTCTTCGTCTCCGTCCGCGACCGGGGTCCGGGATTCGACCTGGATTCCGTACCGGGGGACAGAATGGGCGTACGAGAATCAATCATCGGCCGGATGCAGCGCAACGGCGGTACCGCGCGGCTGCGTTCGGTGCCCGGTGGGGGCACGGAAGTCGAGCTGGAGATGGAGAGGACGAGCGATGAACGGGACCACTGAGGCGACCGGGGGCCACGAGGGCCCGGAGCGCCGGGTACGAGTCGTGCTCGTCGACGACCACCGGATGTTCCGCACCGGAGTACAGGCCGAGATCGGCCGCACCGAGGAGACCGGTGTCGAGGTCGTCGGCGAGGCCGCCGACGTCGACCAGGCGGTCACCGTGATCACGGCGACCCGCCCCGAGGTCGTCCTCCTCGACGTCCACCTCCCCGGTGGCGGCGGCGTCGAGGTGCTGCGCCGCTGCGCCCCCTTCATGGGCGCGGTCGAGAACCCGGTGCGCTTCCTGGCGCTGTCCGTGTCGGACGCCGCCGAGGACGTCATCGGTGTCATCCGCGGCGGCGCCCGCGGCTATGTCACCAAGACCATCACCGGCGCCGACCTGGTCGACTCGGTCTTCCGGGTCCAGGACGGTGACGCGGTGTTCTCGCCCCGGCTGGCCGGCTTCGTCCTCGACGCCTTCGCGTCGACGGACGCGCCCCCGGTCGACGAGGACCTCGACCGGCTGACCCAGCGGGAGCGCGAGGTGCTGCGGCTGATCGCCCGTGGATACGCGTACAAGGAGATCGCCAAGCAGCTGTTCATCTCGGTGAAGACGGTCGAGTCGCACGTCTCGGCGGTGCTGCGCAAGCTCCAGCTCTCCAACCGGCACGAGCTGACGCGCTGGGCGACGGCCCGCCGGCTGGTCTGAGTCAGGCGCCCTCGCGTTCCGGGTCGAGCGAGATGTTGAGCTTCTCGCCGATCCGGCGGTAGCCGATGCCCGCGTAGATGCGTTCCACGTCGGCATCGCCCGGCTCCAGCCAGACCACCCGGCAGCCCCGGGCGAACGCCGTCTCCGTCAGGTGGACGGAGAGCGCTGCCCCGATGCCGCGGCGGCGGAACTCCGCCGCGACCGCGAGCCCGGCCAGCTCGCTGAGCCCGTCGACCGGGACCGAGCAGCCGCCCGCGCCCGCCGGGGTGCCGTCCACCGTGGCGAGGGCGGCGACCCCGCCGTCGGACGCGGCGGTGCGCAGCCACCGGGCGGTGCCCGCCTCGGGCTCGCCCGTCCCGCCGTAGCCCAGGTGCTGGACGAGGGCCGCGGCGTCGAACTCCGCGTCCGTGGCGGGTTCGGCCATCAGCAGTCCGTCCACCGGCTTCTGCGCCAGCAGACCGCCGGGGGCGCAGGCCAGGAGCGGGGCGCGGTTCTCCTCGGTGAACCCGGCGGCCAGCAGCGCGGGTTCGACCGCGGGCGCCCAGGTGGGCAGGAACTCCAGGCGCGGCATCCGGTCCAGGTCGCGGAAGGCCGTGACCAGCGCGTCGAGTTCGGCGGGCGTCGGTTCGGCCCCCTGGTCGGGGATGGCGTAGTTGGCGTACTTGAGGGACCAGTCCGGGTTGTAGCGGATCACGAACGGGCCCACCCGGACATGGTCCGGGGAGCGGAGGGTGAGCGTACGGGCATGGGTCTGGACGTCGACGTCCAAGGTCATGTGCGGGTTTCCTTCGCGCCGTTCGATCCGGAGGCCGGGAGCTCAGCCCGACCGGCACGGGGAGTGGCGTCCACCCCCCCCGAGTGCCGGTCGGGACTATGCCACCCGGGTCGCTCCCGCGAAAGGCATTTGATCGATCGGCGCCACGCGGACCGGGGCTCCCGGGCGCGGGGCGTGGATCATCCGGCCGTTGCCGATGTAGAGGCCGACGTGGGTGACGCCCGAGTAGAAGAACACCAGGTCACCGGGGGCCAGTTCGGAACGCGAGACCCGCCTGCCCGCGTCGATCTGCGTGTACGTGGTCCGGGGGAGGGAGACACCCGCGGAGCGCCAGGCGGCCTGGGTGAGGCCGGAGCAGTCGAAGGAGGAGGGGCCGGTGGCGCCCCAGACGTACGGCTTTCCCAGGGCGGTGTACGCGAAGGCGACCGCTTCGGCGGCGCGGGCGTTGGGCGCCTGGGCCGTGCCGCGCGGGGCGCTGCGGTCGGCGTGGGCGTCGCCGCGGCCGCCCTCGGAGGCGTCGTAGGCGGCGCGCTCGGCGGGGGAGAGGCGGGCCAACAGCTGCCGGGCATCGGCAAGCTTGGCGCGGACCGTGGCCTTGTGCTTCTTCAGGGCTGCCTGGCGGCTCGCGAGCTCGGTCAGTTGACCGGCGGCCTCGGCGCGGACCTGGGCCACGTCCGCGACCTGGCGCTGCACGGTGCGGACCTCGGTGGCGCGCCGCTCGCCGGCCCGCTCCACGTACGAGGCGCGCCGGAGGTACTGGTCGGGGTCCGAGGAGAGCGCCAGCTGCACGGCGGGGTCGAGGCCGCCGGAGCGGTACTGGGCGGCGGCGTACGAACCCAGCGCCTCGCGTGCGGTGTTGAGCCGCTCGGTCCTGCGGGCGGCCTCGTCACGCAGGGCGTCCACGGACCTGGCGGTGGCGGCGGCCTTCACCTTGGCGCCGTTGTACTGCTCGGTGGCGACCTCCGCCTCCCGGTACAGCCGGTCCACCTCGGCCTTCACCTGGGCGGGGCTCGGCGCCGGATCGGCGTGCGCGGATCCCGGCAACGCGGCAGCGGTCGCGGCCCCGGCGAGGGCCAGTGTCGCTGCGGTGCGGGCAGCAGAGCCGGTGTGCAGGCGCTGCTTGGGTTTCCGGTGCGCTGCCACGAGGGCGGGCGTCCTTCCTCTCGACGGCCCGCCGGGGTCTACCGACGGGCCCGCCCGGCCCGGCGGCGGCCCGCCAACAGGGGGAGCGGCCCGCCGCCGGAACCTCGGCGGGGTGACCGGGAACGCCGCCCGGGTGCGGATCGGCGGTGTGCCGGTCACCTGCCAGGGACGCTAAACCCGGGACACGGGAAAGAGTTGTAATGACGCCTATTGTGTGAATTTGGCGTTGCGTTGTCGCCGGATGATCGGAAAAATTGCATCAGAGTCAGGCAATTGGTGCATCTCGCGGTCAAGTGGTTGCTAAGGCTCACCTTGCCGCGGAGTGCTGATATGGCCGGGGCTAGGCTGCGGAGCCATGCGTGTACTCATCGATGTCTTCGTCGCCCTGCACATCATCGGCATCGCCTCCCTGCTGGGCGGTTTCCTGACCCAGACGAAGGCGATGGGGGCGGGCACGGCACGGTTCGTCCCGGCCATGCTGCACGGCGCGCTGACGATGCTGGTCACCGGAGTCGCGCTGGTCGGGCTCGACCAGGCCGACGACCACCCCGTGAACAACGTCAAGATCGGCATCAAGCTGCTGATCCTGGTCGTGATCCTCGCCCTCGTCTACGTCAAGCGTGACGAGGAGAAGGTCGACAAGGGCCTCTTCGCGGCGGTCGGCGGACTGGCGATCGTCAACATCTTCATCGCCACGCTCTGGACCTGAGCCGGACCAACGGCGGTACGGGACGCCGCTGCCCGGACCCGCGGAGGGTCCGGGCCGCCGCGGCGCCGCGCCCCGGGGCCCCCCCAGCCGGATCAGCGCACC